>JAUXRW010000148.1 GCA_030681555.1 Acidimicrobiales bacterium | reverse complement strand
GCCGCCGACGTCTTCCTCGCCCTCGACACCCAGTCGGGGCAGGCGTGGAAGGAGCGCTTCCGGGCCCACCCTGCCTACGCGCGCTACGTCACCCCGGTCGTGGCAGCGGCCAGCGCCGTGACCCGCGTCGCCGAGCGGCACCCCGCCCCGGACCACCCGGGCACGGGCTGGAACGACCAGGTCCGCACCCTGCTCCGGCGGCACCTCGACCTCGTGCGGTCGGATCGACGCCACCTCGCCCTGCTCGCCCTCCAGGGCCCGCTCCTCGGGCTCCTGCTGTGGCTCGTCCTCAAGGCCGACAGCCTCCACCTCGTCCCCGGATCCAGCCCGCCACGGGCGACGGCGGCGTCGGAGACGGTCGCGATGTTCGTCGCCCTGAGCGCCACGTGGCTCGGCGCCTCCAACGCAGCTCGCGAGATCGTGAAGGAGCGGCACATCGTCCGCCGGGAGGTGGACGCCGGCCTCGCCCCGAGTGCCTACGTCGTGTCGAAGGCCATCGTCCTCGGCGGGATCACGATGGTGCAGGCGGCGACGCTGACCGCCGTCGCCTGCGCGAGCCAGCAACCGCCCAGCCACGGCGCCCTGCTCAGCTCCGGGCGCGTGGAGCTGATCGTCGTGGGTGCGCTCGTCGGCCTGGCGGCGACCGCGCTGGGGCTGCTGATCTCGGCCGTGGTCACCTCGCCCGACAAGGCCCTCGCCCTGCTGCCGATGACGCTCGTCACGCAGCTGGCCCTCGCCGGCGGATGGGCCTCGGACCTCACCGCCCCCGGCCTCAGCCTCCTGCGCAACGTCACCGGGTCGCGGTGGGGCGTCTCCGCCATCAACGCCACCGTCGCCGGCGACGTCGGAGCGTGGGCTCGGGCCGCCGTCGTGCTCATCGCGCTGACCACGGGATCGGTGCTGACGTCCATCCTCCTCGTGCAGCGCCACACCCGCCCGGCCGGGGCCGGCCGCTCCGTCGCTGCCCGCGTCGATGCGGTGCGGGAGTCCACGGCCGAGCGGAGCACGGCGCTCATCGCGGCCACGGCCGGCCTCGTCCTCATCGTGGGTCTCAGCACCGCCGTCGGCCCCGAGAACGGCGCCGGCGATCCGTCCGGCCCCCGGATGGCCGCTGCCCAGCCGACCGCCGAGGCGCCCGCGCCCGCCGTGCCGGCGGTCCTCGTGCCCGAGGCGCCCGCTCCCGAGGTGGCCCCCCCGCCGTCGGCCCCGCCTGTGATCGTCCCCGCCGAGGTGGTCGAGCCGGCCGCGGCCCCCGCAGTCCCGGTCACGACGCCACCGGCCCCGCCGGAGCCCCCCACGCCGGTCGCCCCCGAGCCCACCACGACGACGACGTACTACACGCCCCCCGCCAGCCCGCCTGCGACGCCGGCGACCCCGGGGGCCGTCACCCCGGCCACCACCTCGCCCGTAACCTGGATGTCGCCCTGGTACTGGCTGTACCGGGCCGCCGCCAGGTCGGACTAGCAGCTCCGCTTCGCACGCTGGGCGGGGGCACAATCCCACCGAGGGTGATGTCGGGCCCCGAGGGCGCGTCCGGTACCCTCGGAGCAAGCCATGGCCGACGTCTGGGCTCGTCTCGAGCCGCACCTCGCCTCGGTGCAGAAGCCTGCGCGCTACATCGGCTGCGAGCTCGGCGCCGAGGTCCCGGCACCCGCCCCCCATCGGGTCGGGTGGCTCTTGGTGTACCCCGACACCTACGAGGTCGGCCTCCCGAACCAGGGCCTGCAGATCCTCTACGAGATCCTGACCGAGCGGGACGACGCCGTCGCGGAGCGCTCGTATGCCCCCTGGACCGATCTCGAAGACGTGCTCCGGCGTGAGGGCATCCCGCTGTTCTCGGTCGACACCCACCGCAGCGCGGACGAGTTCGACGTGCTGGCGTTCAACCTTTCCGCCGAGCTCGTGTACACGAACGTCCTGAACTGCATCGACCTGGCCGGCGTGCCCGTGCGGTCGGCCCACCGGGCCCCGCAGCACCCTCTCGTCGGTGCCGGCGGGCACGCCACGTACAACCCCGAGCCGCTGGCGGACTTCCTCGACTTCGTGGTGCTCGGAGACGGCGAGGAGGTGGTCAGCGAGATCAACGAGGTGCTTGCCGCGTGGAAGGCGGGCGGGCGCACGAGCCGCCTGGACGTGCTGCGGACCCTGGCCGGCATCGAAGGGGTCTATGTCCCGAGCCTGTACGAGGCGACGTACCTCGACGACGGTCGCCTTGCCGCCACCACGCCCGTCGATCCCGCCGCGCCGGCCCGCGTGGAGAAGCGCACGATCGCCGACCTCGCCGAGTGGCCGTACCCGAAGCGCCAGCTCGTGCCCCTCACCGAGGTCGTCCACGATCGGCTGAACGTCGAGGTGTTCCGCGGTTGCACGCGCGGGTGCCGATTCTGCCAGGCCGGGATGATCACCCGGCCGGTCCGGGAGCGCCCGGCCGAGCAGGTGCGCGAGATGGTGCAGCAGGGGCTGCGGCGCACCGGCTACGACGAGGTCGCCCTCACCAGCCTGTCCACCGCCGACTTCTCCGGCATCACCGACGTGGTGCGCAGCACGATGGAGGAGGGCGAGGGCTGCAGCAACATCTCGGTGAGCCTCCCCAGTTTGCGGGTCGACGCGTTCACCGTCGACGTCGCCGCGCAGATCCAGAAGGCGCGACGCACCGGCCTGACGTTCGCCCCCGAAGCCGGCACGTGGCGGATGCGCCAGGTGATCAACAAGCTCATCACGGAGGACGACCTGCACGCGGCGGTGAGCTCGGCGTTCAGCCAGGGCTGGAAGCGCGTGAAGCTCTACTTCCTGGTCGGCCTCCCCACCGAGACCGACGAGGACACGCTCGGCATCGTCGAGCTGGCCCGGCGATGCGTCGCGCTGGCCAAGGAGCAGGGTCACAACGGTTCGGTCACCGTCAGCGTCGGCGGCTTCGTCCCCAAGGCCTTCACCCCGTTCCAGTGGTTCGGGATGAACACCGAGGTCGAGCTGCGCCGCAAGGTCAACCTGCTGCGGGACGCGGCCAAGGCGGCCAAGGGCGTCCAGCTCAAGTGGCACGACCCGAAGGCGAGCCTCATCGAAGGGCTCGTGAGCCGGGGAGACCGCCGCCTCGGGCCGGTGATCGAGCACGTCTGGCGGGCCGGCGGCACCTTCCAGGAGTGGGGCGAGCACTTCCGCCTCGACCTGTGGCAGGCGGCCATGGACGCCCACGGGCTCGACGTGGACTGGTACTGCCACCGGCACCGCACCGAGGACGAGGCGCTGCCGTGGGACCACCTGAGCGCCGGGCTCCACAAGGACTTCCTGTGGCAGGACTGGCGGGACGCCCTCGAGCAGCTCGGCCTCGAGGACTGCCGATGGACCCCCTGCTACGACTGCGGCGCGTGCACGGGCTATGGCATCGAGCACGTGGTCGCCTCGGCCACACCTCCTGCGGGCGGGAGCCAGGGCACCGGCCAGGGGCTGGCCCTGGGCGGCGTGCCCGTCGGCCTCACGCCGCGCCGGCCGGCGGGGGTGGGAGCATGAGACAGCGGCTCCGCTTCACCAAGCAGGGCAAGATCCGCTTCCTCTCCCACCGCGACCTCGCTCGGATCTGGGAACGCACGCTCCGGCGGGCCGGGGTGGCGGTGGCCTACAGCGAGGGGTTCTCGCCCCGGCCGCGGCTGCACTTCGGGCTGGCGCTGTCCACCGGCCACGAGAGCCTCGGGGAGTACCTCGACATCGACCTGGCCCCGGACGGGGCGCTCGACCCCGCCGACCTGCCCGCGCTCGTGAACCCCCACCTCCCCGAGGGGATGACCGCCCAGGCGGTGATCCCGGTCGAGGCCGGGTCCGACTCCCTCCAGCAGGCCGTCACGAGCTGCGGATGGGAGATCGAGGTGGTGGGGGCTGGTGCTCCCGCCGTCGCCGCCGCGGCACAGCGCGCGCTCGGAGCGAGCGCCCTGCCGACCACCGTGGAGCGGAAGGGGGCATCGGTGTCGATCGATGCCCGCCCGGCGATCCTCGCCCTCGAGGTCGCGCCGAGCCCCGTTCCCACCCCTGTCCCCACCCCCGACGGTGTGGCCCCCCTCCGGCCGAGCACGCTGCTCGTCGCCGAGCTGGCCACCCAACCGCGCAGCCTCCGGCCCGCCGAGCTGGTCCGGGCCCTCGACCCTGCCTGGGTCGAGGGCCGCGTGCTGCGAACCCACCAATGGACGCTGGTCGACGGCGCCCGCTGCGAGCCGATCCCCCTCTCGGAGGGCGGCGCACGTGGCGCGACGTCGATCCCGCACGCCGGAGCGCGTGCGTCATGAGAAGGGATCTCCCCGATGACCGACCTCCCCACCAGCCCTGCTGGCGGTGGTGCTCCCCCGGAGCCCACCCCGAGCGCCGCCGAGCCCGCCGCTAGCCCAGCTCCTGCCCCCGCAGCTGCCGCCGACGCGACGTCCGACCCCAGCGGGGTGAGCAGCAGCGCCAACGGAGACACCGGGCCAGACGGCGCGCCCCGGCCCCGCCGGCGTGGGTCGCGCGGCGGCCGGAACCGCAGCCGTCCCCGCCCCGATGGCGACGGCGACGGCGACAGCGCCGATCGCAGCTCCGGGCAGGCCAGCACCGGCGCCGCGGGCGACGACCGCAACCCGGACCTTCCCGACCTGCACCGCGAGGGCCGCCCGTCGTCGATCGAGGCGGCGGAGGCATCGCTCGTGCGGCGTCCCCCCGTGGCCGCCACCGAGGTGCGCAAGCCGCAGATCGGCGACACCATGCCCGCGCCTGCCGTCGAGCCAGCGCCCCCCGGTCGCGGCGACCAAGGGGGAGGGGACGGCGAGGACGGCGGCCCCCGCCGGAAGCGCCGCCGCGGCGGTCGTGGCCGCGGCTCCGGGGGCGGAGGCGAGCCCCAGCGCCCGGCCCAGGGCCAGGGTGGCGGCCGGAGCGCCGGGGGCCAGGGCGGGCAGAGCGGTCGCGGTCGAGGAGGCCGACCGGGCGCCCCGGTCGAGGCGATGCTCCCTACCGGAGGCGTCGACCTCGACGACGACGTGCTCGAGGCCCGTCGCGGGCGCGAGCGCAAGGGCCGGCCCGTCGGCCGGTACCTCATGTGCGTGCACGTGGATCCGAAGGCCACGCAGATCTCGGTCCTCGAGGGTC
The DNA here is from genome assembly GCA_030681555.1 of Acidimicrobiales bacterium. GTDB lineage: Bacteria > Actinomycetota > Acidimicrobiia > Acidimicrobiales > VFJN01 > VFJN01. The sequence continues at coordinate 18,527 of JAUXRW010000148.1, read as the reverse complement.
GCGCGCTCATCGAGCACTACGTCTCCCGTCCGTCCGACGACGTCGCCCAGATCCACGGGAACATCTACCTCGGCAAGGTGCAGAACGTGCTCCCCGGCATGGAGGCGGCCTTCATCGACATCGGCACGCCGAAGAACGCCGTGCTGTACCGGGGCGACGTCCACTACGACCCGGAGGACGTCGAGCGGAAGGGCCAGCCACCGAAGATCGAGCAGATGCTGCGGGCCAAGCAGACGATCATCTGCCAGGTCACCAAGAACCCCATCGGGGCGAAGGGCGCGCGGCTCACCCAGGAGGTGTCCCTCCCCGGACGTTTCGTGGTGCTCATCCCCAACAGCTCCACCTACGGCATCTCGAAGCGCCTGGCCGACGACGAGCGCAAGCGCCTCCGCAACATCCTCGACACGGTGAAGCCGGCGGAGCACGGCGTGATCGTGCGCACCGCGGCCGAAGGCATCACCGCGGAGGAGATCGAGTACGACGTGCGCCGCCTGCTCGACCAGTGGGCCCGGATCGACGAGCTGGCCAAGCGCTCCCAGGCACCCGCCTTGCTCTACCGGGAGCCCGACATGGCCCTCCGGGTGATCCGCGAGGAGTTCAACAACGACTACCGGGGCGTCGTCATCGACGACCGCGATCTGTACGACGCCGTCCGGGACTACGTCTCGAGCATCAGCCCCGAGCTGGCCGACCGGGTCGAGTACTACGACGGCGAGGTGGAGCAGCTCCCGCTGTACGAGAAGTTCCACGTGCACGAGCAGCTCCACAAGGCCCTCGACCGCAAGGTGTGGCTCCCCTCGGGCGGATCGCTCATCATCGAGCACACCGAGGCCCTCACCGTGATCGACGTGAACACGGGGAAGAACGTCGGCACCTCGAGCCTCGAGGAGACGGTGTTCCGGAACAACCTGGAGGCGGCCACCGAGATCGCCCGTCAGCTCCGACTCCGCGACGTCGGCGGGATCATCGTCGTCGACTTCATCGACATGGAGATCCGTCCGAACCGCGACGAGGTCATCCGGGTGTTCCGCCAGGCCCTTTCGCGCGACAAGACCCGCACCCAGGTCTTCGAGATCTCCGACCTGGGGCTGTGCGAGATGACCCGCAAGCGCATCGGCGAGGGTCTGCTCGAGTCCTTCGCCGGTCGCTGCCCGACCTGCGAGGGCCGTGGCCTCGTGATCGACCCGGACCTCCTGCCCCCGGATTGAGGGTTCGCGAGGTCCCGCGGTAGCATCGTCCGTCCCATCAGCACGCCCGTCCGGGGTGTGCCTCGAGGAAGAGCCCCCATGTACGCAGTGATCAAGACCGGTGGCAAGCAGGAGAAGGTCGAAGCCGGCCAGGTCCTCAACGTCGAGAAGCTCGGCAGGGCCGTGGGCGACGAGATCACCCTCACGCCCGTCCTGCTCGTCGACGGCGACACCGTCCTCGCCACCCCCGATCAGCTGTCGGGCTCGACGGTCACGGCCAAGGTGGTCGGCGAGGCGAAGGGCCCGAAGATCATCGGCTTCCAGTACAAGAACAAGACCAACCAGAGGAAGCGCTGGGGTCACCGCCAGCACTACGACGCCATCGAGATCACCGGCATCTCGAAAGGCTGAGGAGCGAACCATGTCCAAGACCAAGGGCGGCGGTTCCACCCGGAACGGCCGTGACTCTGCAGCCCAGCGCCTCGGCGTGAAGGTGTTCGACGGCACGGCCGTCACCGCCGGCACGATCATCGTGCGCCAGCGGGGCACGAAGTTCCACCCGGGCGAGAACGTCGGCCGCGGGGGCGACGACACACTGTTCGCGATGTCCGAGGGCAAGGTGAAGTTCGGCAAGCGCAAGGGGCGCAAGCTCGTCGACGTCCTCGTCGCAGAGTAGGTCCACTGCGCCGCTCGGGGGCGCACCCAGGCGGGCTGGGCCCGACTTGTACCGATTTGGCCTAGGCCGTTTGGCTCGTTTCGGGCGCTGCCTCTAGGCGCCGCTGACCCTCGTCTGTACGGTCCGGACAAAGGACCCCATCAGCGAGGTGTTGTGGTGGCGCGGCACGCACCGATACGAGCTCGAGAGCAAGTCGACGGCGCCCCGGCCACGGGCGACCGGGCAGCGTCCTGGTCGAGTCGGCCATCGCGGCGCCGCTCGTCCTGCTGCTCCTCGTCGGGGTGCTCGAGATGGGCAGCCTGCTGCGCACCTACTCGACGGCGGCCAACGCCGCCCGTGCTGCGGGCCGGGCTGCGAGCATCGCCGGGGCGGACCCGATGGCCGATCGCATGGTCCTGTCACGACTGCAGCGCGAGGCGGCCGGCGGGTTCAAGGGCCAGATCAGGTTCGTCGTCATCTGGCACGCCGCCGGCCCCGGCCAGGGCCCGCCTGCGGGCTGCATCCCCACTTCCATGGCGGCGCCGAACACCTCCACGGTCGGCGTGTCCGACGGTGGCGTCGATGCGGTGGGGGCGTGCAACGTGTACATCCGCCCGGAGGCACCGGGCGGTGCCTTCGAGCGCGTTGCGGCGGCCCCCTCGGGCCCGAACCCCGCCTTCGGCTGCCAGGGCCCGGGCGACCCACAGGCGGGGTCCAAGCTGGACTGCGCCTGGCCGGGCAAGAACCGCCGGGCCGTCACGTCGCCGCGGTCCGCGGCCACCCCGGTGCCGACCGACCTGATCGGTGTCCACGTCGAGTTCGAGCACCGGTTCCACACCGCGCTCGTGAGCCCGTCGAGGACGGTCAGGGAGACGACGATCAACCTGATCGAGCCCGTGGGGTACGAGTTCGGATGACCGAGACCCCGTTCCGACAGGCGTCGGCGGCCGGCGACCGTGGCGCCGCGATGCTGGAGCTGATGCTGCTGCTGCCGTTCCTGCTGCTCCTGGCCTTCGGGGGCGCAGAGCTCGGCGTGGCGTGGGTGACCGACAACCGGGTCGAGGGGGCGGTGGCGCAGGCCGCCCGTATCGGGGCGTCGAGCGGTGGGCGGGTCGAGGCGGACCGGGACATCCTGGTCGCCCTGCGCGCCGGGCTGCCGGCCGGCGAGCTGGCCCGCCTCGATCGGGTGGTCGTCTACCTCCCGATCGACGCGGCGGGCACCGTTCCCCCCGGCTGCATCAAGAGCGCCGGGGACCCGACCGACGGCGGCCTGGCCGGGTGCAACTCCTACAGCGGCGCGACCGTGCGCGGCATCTCGGCCACGTCGATGACCGGGTTCGGGGGCACCGTCGGCAAGTGGGACGCGTTCTGGCCGCCGGCCAGCCGGCGAGACGCGCTCCTCGATCCGCCGGACCACATCGGGGTGTGGGTCCGGACCACCCACGTCGGCATCACGGGCCTGGCGTTCGACGAGATCACCGTCGTGGAGTCGACCGTGTTTCGCATCCAGCCAGATCTGAGCGGGTGACCGGCGTGCGCGCCACGGCTCGAGCCCACTCCCGAGGCAGGGACGACCGCGGCGTCGCCGTGCTCGTCATGACGATCCTCCTCCTGCTGCCCCCTCGTCACGTTCACCGCCTTCGGCGTCGACCTCCCGAGCTGGTACAAGCGCGTGAGCGAGCTCCAGCAGGCCGCCGATGCCGCTGCGCTGGCGGGCACCGTGTGGATGCCGAACCTCCAGAAGGCGACGGCAGCCGGGGCCGACGTCCTCGCGGCCAACGACATCGCGAACGGGGCGAACGACGTCACGGTCGTCATGCGCGAGGGCGCCACGCCTACGTCGCTGCGGGTGGAGATCACCGACCACAGCGCAACGCGGTTCTTCTCCGCGGTGTTCATGGACGGCGACCAGGCGCTCACCCGGACGGCGGAGGCGGAGTACTTCCTCCCGCTGCCCCTGGGCAGCCCGCTCAACTACTTCGGCGGGGACCACGCCAAGACGGTGCAACCCGACGTCTCCACCACCACCGTCACGTGGCCGGTCCCGCACAACAGCCTCACCCGGCCACCGTCCGGGCCGTTCGGCTGCAACGTCGGCACCACCAGCGCGGAGGGCCTCGGCTACTGGGCCAAGGCCACCAGCTACAACTCCACCGGCTTCAGCGGGACCGTCCGGTGCGGATGGACGGCGACCACCTCCAGCACGTCGTCGGCGCCGACGACGCAGGTGCCGAGCAACGTCCCCTGCAACCGCCTGCAGTCGCCCACGTCCGAAATGGGTCGTTGGAACTCGGGGGTGCTCGGCGCGCTCCCGACCTACACGGCCGGCAGCCGGCACACCGGCACCGTGGCCAGCGGCAACCGCCAGTGCCTCTGGGCCGTCCTCGACAGCCAGCCGCCGGACCACGCGTCCCGGACGCCGGTGAACGCGCCGTGCAACGTCACCGGCGACCTCCTGCATGGCAGCTGGAACAACGTGGTGGGGGTCGTGACTTATCTCCCGCTGGCCCTGCTGCCCGCTCCGCTCTGCCAGTGGACGGCCTCGATCACGACCGTGGTCACGCCCGGCGCAGTGCCGATCCCGGCTGATCGAAGCCCCGGCTTCTGGGCTCAGGTCGAGGGACCGGGCACCGTGGCGGCCTATGGCGATGCCTTCTCGACGCGCTGCACCACCGCCCTCAACTGCGCGACGAAGCAGAGCAACCAGTGGCGCGAGAGCGGCTATTGGTACGTCATCAAGGTGCCGGAGCAGGGGGCCGCACCGTTCACCATCTCCGTGTTCGATGCGCTGTTCCGACGGGACGGCGTCATCACTGCAGAGACGGGGGACTACAACCTCGGCGCGGCCAGCACCAGCACGAACCCGGACTTCACCACGGAGTATCGGGTCTACCGCCAGACCCACCCGATGGACATCGCGCAGCGCGAGCCCGTCGAGAGCGCGGTGGTCGCGGACCAGGCCGAGAACTCGTGCTGGTGGTCCGTGACCGCTCAGGTGACGTTCGACATGCAGTGGCGCCCGCTGTGCTCCATCGTCCCCTCACCCGGCGAGACCTACCTGCTGAACGTGCGGTCCTACTCGCCAGGCCCCGTCCAGGGCGCCGGCCTCAACGGCTATGCCGTGCAGGCGGTGGCGTCGGCGTCCACGGTGCAGCCAGCGCTCTACGCGTACTCCGACATGGGCATGTTCAACAACGGCACCGGCACCTTCTACCTGGCCGAGGTGGCGCCCTCGTTCGCCGGCAAGGTCCTGGCCGTCGACCTATGGGATCCGGGTGACGTCGCAGCCGGCGCGGCGACGATCTATCCGAAGATGCCGTCCGCCTCCGCTCCGAAGCCCGTGCGGGACGCTCCCGCCACGTGCACCTACACGTCGTCGCCGGATCCCAACGCCGTCAACGTGACCTCGAGCGCCTGGCTGAGCACCGGCATCAGGTACGCCACCGCGCAAGCGTCCGACAACGAGACGCGCTGCGCCATCGACACCGCGCCGTCCGGGTCGGCGAACCGCTTCAACGACGAGTGGCTGCGGATCCGGATCCAGATCCCCGCCGACTACACGTGCACCGTCGGCCTCAACCCCGAGACGCAGGCGGGTTCGTGCTGGTGGGGCATCCAGTACTCCTTCACCGACACGCCCTACGACGTGACCACCTGGAAGGCCCGCATAGAGGGCAACCCCGTGCACCTCACGGCCTGAACGGGTTCCTGCTCGGAACGGCCCTGCCGGTAGCCTCCCCGGGTGTCGCAGTTCATCGACGAGTGCGGCCTTCACGTCAAGGGAGGCGACGGCGGTGCCGGCGCGGTCTCCGTGCGACGCGAGGCCCACGTCCCCCTCGGCGGGCCCGACGGCGGCGACGGCGGTACCGGGGGCGACGTGTGGCTCGTGGTCGACCGCAACGTGTCCTCGCTGATCGCGTTCAAGGACCACCCCCACCGGGCAGCCGGCAGCGGCACGCACGGGCAGGGCCAGCGCAAGCACGGCAGGGGAGGCACCGACCTGCTCGTGCCCGTGCCGGAGGGCACGGTCGTGCGAGACCAGGACGGTGACGTGCTCGCCGATCTCGTCAGCGTCGGCGACCGCTGGCTCGCCGCAGCCGGCGGACGGGGCGGCCGCGGCAACGCCCGGTTCCTCTCGAACCGGAGGCGAGCGCCCGCGTTCGCGGAGCAGGGCGAGGTAGGCGAGGAGCACTGGCTGCGCCTCGAGCTCAAGCTCATGGCCGACGTGGCCCTCGTGGGCTTCCCCAGCGTGGGCAAGTCCACGCTCATCTCCGTGATCTCCGCGGCCAAGCCGAAGATCGCGGACTACCCCTTCACGACCCTCGAGCCGAACCTCGGGGTGGTCCGCCTCGACGACGACACGCAGTTCGTGGTCGCCGACCTGCCCGGGTTGATCGAGGGAGCCAGCGACGGCCGCGGGTTGGGCCACCGCTTCCTCCGCCACGTCGAGCGGGCGAGGGTGCTCGTGCTCTTGGTCGACCTGTCGCCGCTGGCCGAGCACCCGCCGGCCGAGCAGGAGCGGATCCTCCTGGCCGAGCTGGGCGACTACCACCCCGACCTCCTGGAGCGGCCGCGCATCGTGGTGGGCTCCCGCGCCGACCTGGCCGAGCCCGACGTGGTCTTCGATGGCCTGCGGGTCGCCGCCGTCACCGGCGCTGGCGTGCGCCAGCTGGTCGGGGCGATGGCGGACGAGGTCCGGCAGGCCCGGGCCGAGCTGCCCGATCCCGATGCCTTCGTCGTGCACCGCCCGGTGGCCGAGGGCTACCGGGTCGAGCGGGACGACAGCGGAGCGTTCGAGGTGTTCGGCCGGCAGGCGGCGCGGGCTGTCGCCCTCTCCGACCTCACGAACCCCGAGGCGCTCGACGAGGCGCATCGGCGGCTCAAGTCGCTCGGCATCGACAAGGCGCTGGCTCGGGCCGGTGCGCAGCCTGGCGATCTGGTGCGCATCGGGAAGCTCGTCTTCACCTTCGACGAGGACGAGCAGTGACGCGATGATCGTCGTCGTCAAGATCGGCACATCGTCGATCACGGACGCCCGCGGGGACATCGACGATGCGGCTGTCGGGAAGCTGTGCCACGAGGTGGCCGCCCTTCGCGGGTCGGGGCATCGCGTTGTGATCGTCAGCTCCGGGGCCATCGCTGCCGGCCTGCCTGCCCTCGGCTTCCACGGCGAGGCCGAGCGGCCGCGGGACGCGGTCACGCTGCAAGCGGTGTCGGCTGTGGGTCAGACGCGGCTGATGCGCGTGTACGAGGCCGCGCTGGCCACCCATGGCCTCGTCGCCGGCCAGGTGCTCCTGGTCCCGAACGACTTCATCGTCCGTCAGCAGTACCTCCACGCGCGCGGCACGTTGGAGCGGCTCCTCGAGCTCGGGGTCGTCCCGGTCGTGAACGAGAACGACGCCATCGCCGACGACGAGATCCGCTTCGGCGACAACGACCGTCTGGCCGCGCTCGTCGGCCACCTGGTGTCGGCCGACCTGCTCGTGCTGCTCACCGATGCGCCAGGGCTGCTCACCGCGGACCCGCGCCTCGACTCGTCGGCGTCGCTCATCGAGGAGATCCTCGAGGTCGACCAGTCCCTGGAGGCGGTGGCCGGGGGCTCGGGGACGGCGAGGGGGAGCGGCGGCATGGCATCGAAGCTGGCCGCGGCCAAGATCGCCGCCTGGTCCGGCGTGAAGGCCGTCATCGCCCAGGCGACACGGGACGGCGTGCTGCAGGACGCCGTCGTGGGCGCGCCGGGTGCCGGCACCCTGGTGCACCCGAAGCCCCGTCGCCTTCCTGCTCGCAAGCTGTGGATCGCCTTCGCCGTCGGGTCCTCGGGCACGGTCGTCGTAGACGACGGTGCCCGTCGGGCCCTGCTCGAGCGCGGTGTGTCCCTGCTCGCCGCGGGGGTGCGGGAGGCGCAGGGCGGCTTCCGGGCCGATGACGCGGTGGAGATCGCGGGCCTCGACGGGAAGGTGTTCGCCAAGGGGCTCGTCCGGCTCGACGCGGCAGCCCTACGGGCCGTCGCCGGACTCCGCACGGGCGATCTCCCGGACGGCGTGCCGCACGAGGTCGTGCATCGCGACGACCTCGTCGTCCTCCCCTGACGCCTGTTCCGAGGCGCCGGCGCCGCTACAGCGCGTGCTGACGGAGCCAGGTGTGCATTGCGATGCCCGACGCGACCCCGGCGTTGATCGAGCGGGTGGAGCCGAGCTGGGTGATCGAGCACACCATGGTGCTGGCCCGTCGGGCGTCCTCCGACAGCCCTGGGCCCTCTTGACCGAAGAGGAGGAGGCAGCCCTCCGGAAGGCTGGTGGATTCCAGCGGCACGGCGCCCGGGAGGTTGTCGATCCCCACGATCGCGAGGTGCTCGCGCTCCGCCCAGGCTGCGAGCTCCTCGAGCGTGGCCATGTGGCGGACGTGCTGGTACCGGTCGGTCACCATCGCGCCGCGCCGGTTCCAGCGGCGGCGGCCCACGATGGTGACGCTGCCTGCCAGGAAGGCGTTCGCGTTGCGGACGACCGTGCCGATGTTCAGGTCGGACGTCCAGTTCTCGACGGCCACGTGGAACGGGTGCCGCCGGCGGTCGAGGTCCTCGACGATCGCCTCGACCCGCCAGTAGCGGTACTGATCGACGACGTTGCGGCGGTCGCCGGCTACGAGGAGCTCCGGGTCGAGCCGGGGGTCGTCGGGCCAGGGGTCGGGATGCGGGCCGACCCCGACGTCGTCGCTCAGCTGGTGCCGGGCTGGCCGGGACCGGGCTCGGTGGCCGGGGCGGCCTCCGGGGCGGGGGCGGCGGCCGGCGTCAGCCCGAGCTGGGCGCGGATCTGGGCGAGGCGACCCTGCGCCTCGCTGTTGGCGGCCGCCTGCTCCACCTCGAGCATGCGCGACTCGACGGACGACTCGGTGAGCTCGGAGTGGCCCTTCGCCTTGGCGTAGCGGGACTCGATCTTCTCGCGCACCTCGTCGAAGGTGGGTACCGTCTCGCCGACCGTCTCCGACAACGACGACATCGCCTTGTTGACCTGCTCCTGCATCTTGGCCTGGTCGAGCTGGGAGAGGAGCCGGTTGCGCTCCGCCAGCTTCTTCTGGAGCTGCGTGGCGTTCTGCTGCACAGCGGCCTTGGCCTGGTCGGCGGCCTGGGCCGACTGGAGGGCCAGCGCCTTGATCCCCTCCACCTCGCCCTCGAGGGCGATGAGGCGATTGGCGAACGACTCGGCGGCCGACGTGTACTCGCCGACCTTGGCGGTGTCGCCCGACTTGGTGGCCTCGTCGGCCATCAAGACCGCCTGCCGGGCGTTGGCGTTCACCTTCTCCAGCTCCTCGAGCTTGCGATCGAGGTCCATCTGGTTCTTGTTGCGGTTGGCGATGACGTTGGCCGCCTGCTCCTTGAGCCGACGGTGCTGGTCCTGCGCCTCGATGATCGCCTGCTCGAGCTGGATCTTGGGATCCGCCCGTTCGTTGAACGACGAGTTGAGCTTGGCGCCGAGGTACTTCCAGAAGCGGGTGAGGGCTCGGAACATGCGCCCGACCTTAGTGCTCGCTCAGCGCCGTTCCACGAGCATCCGCCGGGCCCGTCCGACCAACGCCGTGGCCTCCGGGACGGCCATGGAGCTCGTGATGGCCAGGTAGGTCAGCCCGACCGGCACGCCGACGACCAGGACGGTCACCAGGGCCGGCAGATCGTGGGCGTGGGCGGCCGAGCGCATCCCGGCGGCGAGCACCCCGGACGCCGCAGCCGCGATCAGGCACCAGTGCCCGGCGCTGGTCATGGGGGCCAGGCGACCGATCCGCCACGCGAGCGCCCCCCGGAGCAACCGGTACTCGACCCACGACGAGATGGCGGCACCGAGGGCGAGCCCGACGACGCCCAGGCGGGGCGCGCCGTCGCCGGCCAGCCGGAGGGCGTCGGGGAGGGGGCCGAAGCCGAGCTCGCCGACCCGCTGCACGCTCGAGCCGACGATGGCGAGGCGATCGAGCGGGAACATGAGCAGGGCCCCCAGGGCGGCGGCCAGGGCGACCCGCACCACGGCGATGCGGGCGACGAGGCGGGGGCGGTCCAGGGCGTACAGGCCGTTCTGCAGCAGCCGCGACCTCGTGGTGCCGAGCAGGCCCAGGGCGAAGGCCCCGATCACGAACCAGACCAGGCGGGAGTCGGCCGGGCCGAACTCGCCCCGCTGGAACAGCGCGCCCACCACGACGTCGCCGGCGAACAGGTAGAGCGCCGCGACCGGTGCGACGTAGAAGGTGATCCGTTCGAGCCCCGTGGCCAGGCGCCGGCCGATCTCAGCCCGCCCCTGGCCACCGAGCCGGGACAGCTCGGGCAGCTCGGCGGCGGCCACCGCCATCCCGAACAGGCTGATCGGCAGGAGGTAGAGCACCTGCCCGTAGGTGAGCGCGGAGACGGCGCCGATGGCGAGGAGGCTGGCCAGGACCAGGTCGATGTAGCTCAGGAGCTGCGCGACCCCTCGGCCCATCACCACCGGGCCGAATCTTCGGAGAACGTCCCGTACGGGGGGCGACGACCGATCCACCGAGACGCGCATGCCGGCCGTGAGGCGGCGCACTCCCGGCACTTGCACCCCCATCTGCACGATGGAGCCCGCCAGCACGCCCCAGGCCAGGGCCTCGGCGATGCCCGTGTCGCTCGCCCCCGAGATGCCGGCGGCCACCACGAACGCGATCTGCACGACGTTCCACATCACCGGCGAGACGTAGGAGAGGAAGAACTCGCGGTGGCTGTTGAGCACGCCGGTGCAGAAGGCCGACAGCACGAGGAAACCGATGCCGGGGAACATGATGCGGAGCAGGTCGGTGGCGAGGTCGAGCCGCTCGCCGGTGAAGCCCGGCGTGATCAGCATCGTGAGCGGTCGTGCCAGCAGCACCCCGATCACGGACAGCACCACGACGAGCACGATGAGGAGCCCGAGGATCGCACCGGCCAGCCGCTGGGCGTCGCGTCGGTTCCGCTCGAGGAGCCGCGAGTACACCGGGATGAAGGACGCCGACAGGACCCCCTCGCCGAGGAGGTTCTGCAACAGGTTCGGGATGCGGAGCGCCGCCTTGAAGACGTCGGCGGTGGCGCCTACGCCGAGGTAGCCGGAGATGGCGACCTCCCGCAGCAGCCCGGCGATGCGCGACAGCAGGATCCCGGCGGCGACGAGGAACGAGCCGCGCCGACCAGACTCCGCCGACGGCGCGCGCACCTCGTCGAGTGGGCCCTCCCACGAGGGAGGGAGGTCGCTCACCCGGTGCCCGCCACCGCCGACCCGCCCCCGGTCTCCTCGATCGCCTGTCGGAGCGCCTCCATGTCGTCGACCATCGAGTCGACGTCCGCACCGAGCCCGCCGAGATCCGACGCGCTGCTGGCCTGCACCGCCAGCTCGATGGTGCGGGCGGCGGCCTCGTCGAGCCGGGCGTTGAGGAGTCGGAGCTGGCTGTCGGCGTCCGCGATGACCCGCTCCAGGCGCTCCACCGTGGCCAGCTGGGCGCGCAGCGCCTCCATCGTCCGCTCGGTGGTGGCCTCGTCCGCCCACGGTTGGGCAGCGTTGGCCCGGGTGATCTCCATCTCGCGCCGTACGGCTTCGGGATCGACGCGACGGTGGGCATCGACGAGATCGTGGCCTCGCCGGGCGATCCGCCACACTTCCTGCACGCCGGTCTGCACGCGTGCGTCGATCTCCGCCAGGCGCTCGCGGGTGGGCCCAGGTCGGGCGTCGTGCACCGCCTCCTGGAAGCGCTGGTGGGCCTGCATGGCGTCGCGCATGTAGTGACGCCAGGGTTCGGACAGGGTGAACGGGTCGATGCGCTCGGTGCGGTTGCGGGGCACGGCGACCCCCACCCGAGCGGCCCAGGCCAGGAGGCCCAAAGCGATGGCGCCGATGGGCCCACCGGTGAGGAGGATCCCGGCCCCTGCGCCGGCGCCGAGGGCGAGGATCCCGCTGGGCGACGTGATGGCGCGGGCCACGGGCGGTGTGAAGAACCGGTCGCGGAACGAGAGCCCTGCCATGGCGAGAGGCTACGAGGTGGCCGCCTAGAAGTTGGAGACGACCGCGACGAAGACCTTGTTGATGCTGCGCGGGTCGCTCGAGTCGTAGACGGCGGCCTGGCTGGCCTCGGCGATGCGCCGGAGCGTGCCGAGGTCAGCGCTCTCGCCGTAGGAGATCGGGAAGACCCGGACGGCCTGGCTCTGCTGACCCTCCGAGGCCGACGCCAGCACCTCGAGCAGCTCCTCGAGCTGGTCACGGTCGTCGTCCGGCTCGCCGTCGTCGTTGACACCGTCGGACAGGAGGACGACGGCGTTGATGCGGCTGGGATCGAAGCTGGCGCGCAGGTCCTCGTAGGCGGCCTGCGTTGCCCGGTAGAGGGGCGTGCCGTTCAGGGGCACGAGGTCGCGCACCCGGTTCTTCAGCGACTCGCGCACGTCGCCCACCCGTGCCGGTGGTGCGAGGGCCACGTGCTCGGCCCCCCCTTCGAGGTCGGTGGAGAAGATCCACAGGCCGACCTCGTCGTCCTCGTTGAAGTCGTCCAGGGCGGCAACGGTGGCCGACTTGGCCAGGTCGAGCTTGGTGGCGCCGGTCTCCGGATCGGCGAGGTCGCCCATCGAGCCGGAGACGTCGATCACCAGCAGCACCCGGGCCGACTTCCGCTGGTCCTCCCAGTCGTCGAGCAGCTGGGCCAGCACGGCGGGCTGGGGCACTTCCAGCAGGGTCTGGGGCTGGTCGGCGTCAACGCCGTTGCGGCCGTCGATCGGGGTCCCCACCGCAACCTCGGGGTTGCCGGGCCGGAACCCGAAGTCGAGGACCTTGCGCTGGTTGGCCGGCTCCTGCACGAACTCGACGAACTCGGCCGCGCCCCGCTGTTCGGCATCGTCGACCCACTCGGCGTCGAGCACGTACAGGGGGTTGTCGGAGTAGAGCGTGCCCTCCTCCGGGTAGATGGCCACGAGTGGCACCCGGGGCGGCCGGGGCTCCTCGCCCTCCTGGCGCACGCCGTCGGGGTCGCCGCGGTTGTAGTCGATGACCGACTTCTCCTCGACGGCGACGGCGGACACGTACCCGAACGGGTTGCCTCGCTGGTCGGCCCGGAACCAGTTGTTCATGAAGGTGAGGGTCGTGTCGCCGTAGTGGACGACGGCCGACTCGACCCCGCTGGCGAACTCGGCGGTGGACGGCTTGGCGAGATCCTCGATCGAGAGGCCGGACGTCTTGCCGTTGGCGGCGTAGGCCTGGGCCATCAGCGCCGACAGGCCGCTCGTGGAGAAGTTGGGGTTGGTCTTCCCGAGCCGGAACGCCCCCCACTCGGGGTGGCCCCGCCCGGCCCAGCCCTGCTGGTCGCGCGCCAGCCCGAGGATGTCGCCGAAGCCGAGGGGCTCGTCGGGCCAGCCGAGGGCCTGGGCCATCGGGCGGGGCATGGCGATCACGAGGGGCGTGAGCATGAACGAGGTGAACTCGCCGGTGAGCCCCGGCTGCCCGCGGTCGGACAGGCGCTGGTTGAGCACGGCGCCCCAGCTCGACGCCGCCGGTGACCAGATCACCGGGCGCGGGCCCTCGGCCGCCTCGTCCCATCCGTCGGTGAGGAGCTGGGCGGCGCCGCCGGACGACTTGGACTGCACCCGGGCGAAGACGCACTGGTCGCCCACCCGAGCCTGCTCGCTGCCGTTGAAGTCGCGGGCCAGCTCGGTGAGGAGGGTGGCCTTCTCCGGCGACACGGCCAGGTCGACGGCGACGCAGTCGCCCGGATCCTCGTTGCCGTTGCCGAGCGCGTCGTCCACCGACCTGTCGTCGGAGCAGGCGGCGGCGAGCAGCCCCACGAGGGCCAGGGCGGCGAGGAGGCGACGGGGGAGCGAGGCGGTCATCCGGTGGTCTCCGTCCAGAGCGTGTGCAGCGCGGCCATCACGCCGGGCTTGAGGGTCGGGGGGATGTCGGCGTCGTCGGGCAGCGGGGACCAGCCTGCCTCGCCGAGCGCGTCTCGCGCCCGGTCGATCCCTGGGACACGGTCCGCCCCTCGGAGCTGCACGAGCACGGCGGTCGCGAAGACGGTCGGCTCGGACATGACGGTGTAAGCACGCTCGCCCACTGTCTCGGCATCGGCGTGCAGGGCGCCCACGGCTGTGTAGGTGCCGGGGCGCGTCACGAGCGTGGCCACCGGGTCAGGGTCCGGCCCCGACCCGGAACCGATGGCCTGCACCTGGCCGGCAAAGTCGCCGCCGAAGTCGTTCGCTGCGAAGTCGGCGTTGCCGAAGGAGCCGACCGCGACCGAGGCGATCACGGCCAGCCCTGTGGCGGAGTCGGCCACTGGCAAGCCGAACTTGAGCGCTCCCCACTGCGGGTCCCCTGTGCCGAGGGAGCCCCACTGAGCGCCGGCGTTCTGTCCGAGGCACGCCCACGTGATCGACGACTCGCACACCGTCAGGACCGCTGGGGCGCGGGGCTGGGCGACCGAGACCACCGCCGGCGTACGAGCCACGGCCACGGGATCAGCGAGAGCTCCCGGCGCGCGCGCGGCCAGCACCTCGGTCCAGGCGCTGCTGGTGAGCCAGGCGTCCACGTCGTCGTCGAGCTCCCCTGCGGTGATGGCAGCGGCCGTGTCCGCCGCCTCTGCCAGTACGACCGTGAGGCCCTCGAGCGCGTCGCACGCCTCCTTGAGATCGCGAGCGCACACCACCACGAGCTCGTCGCTGCCGCTGCCTCCTCCACCGCTGCCGTGGTCGTCATCGTCGATCACACCGCGGGCGACGATGGCCAGGCCGATCATCACCGCGGCGCCGAAGATGGCCAGGAGGCGGCGCACTCAGGCGCCTTCCGCGGCGCGGGGGCTGACGGTGACCGGGCCGGTGCCGGGCTCGGGGAGGTCGTCGGCGACGAGCGTCGTCAGCTCCTCGTCGGTGGGGGACTCGAGCTCGACCAGGCGGGTCGCCTGTGCGCCCACGGCGTGCTCGAACAGGTTGCGGGCGGTGCGCCCGTTGCCGAAGCCCCGCACCCGTTCGATGGCGTCGAACCACGCCGCCGCCTTCTTCCCGGCGCCGTCGTCCAAGTGGTATCCGCTGCGCTCGCCGAGGGAGTCGGTGATCGAGAGGAGCTCTTCGGTCGTGTAGTCCGGGAAGTGGATCACCTTGGGGAAGCGCGAGCGCAGCCCGGGGTTGGCGGAGATGAGCTCCTCCATCTCCTCTGGGTACCCGGCCATCACGACCACGATCCGATCGCGCCGGTCCTCCGACAGCTTCACGATCGTGTCGATGGCCTCGCGGCCGAAGTCGCGCTCGCCGCCCCGCACGAGGCTGTAGGCCTCGTCGATCAGGAGAACGCCCTCGTCGGCCTCGTCGAAGCGGGCGGTCACGAGGGGGGCCGTCTGCCCGACGTAGCCCGCGACGAGGCCGGACCGGTCCGTCTCGACGAGGTGCCCGCGCTCCACCACGCCGAGGGTGCGGTAGATCTGCGCCAGCAGCCGCGCCACCGTCGTCTTCCCGGTGCCCGGGTTGCCCGTGAAGATGAGGTGGCGGCTGTGGTCGAGGACCGGCAGGCCGCGCTCTTCGCGGATCGCCTGCACCCGGAGCAGGTTGGTCACCAGCTTCACCTCGTGCTTCACCCCCTCGAGGCCCACCAGGTCGTCGAGCTCGGCGAGCAGCTCGTCGATGGGACGGGCCGGCGGGTCGTCGGATGCGGGCACAGGGGTGGGAGCCCCGGGTGAGGAGGCCGCGGTCGCGACGCCAACGCCACCGGGACGAGCGGCGCGGGTGGCCTCCATGGCGTCGATGGCGGCGAGCAGCATGCCCCGGAGACGCTCGATGCCCTCGAGCTCCTGCTGGGAGGTGTGGAGGTCGATGGCCGCCACCGAGAACGCCACCTCCACGGCACGGTCGTAGTAGGTGCGGCCGTGGCCCGTCCCCTGCTTCGCGTCCGCGGCCAGGAGCACCTCGAACAACGCCGACGGCTCGTCGGTGAACCCGGCCTGGCGGGCGATGAGGCCCGTCTCGCGGAGGTCGGCGGGCGTCGTCCCCGCGAGCCGCGTCTCGAGCAGCGGCCCGAACGCGGCCAGCAGCTCCCACACCTCGTCGTCGCTCTGCCGCCCATCGGTCGCGAGCAGGCCGCAGGTGAGGTTGAAGGCCTCGAGCGCTGCGTCCTGGCGGAAGGCCGTGGGGCGCACGCCTTCCACGGTCGATCCGACCTCCTCCAGCGCGCCGGCCACCGCGTCGACGAAGCGGCGGACCGGGGTGGCCAACGATCCCGTCATCGCACCTGCGGGGCCCGGGGGTCGCGCCACATCGGCCAGAGGCCCGGACCCGACGGCAGCTGCAGCTCCTCCACCACCTCGAAGCCGTGCCGGCGGTAAAACGGGATGTTGGCCTCCTTCGACGACTCGAGGTAGGCGCCGATGCCCTCCTCGTCACACCGGGCGACGACGGGGGCCATCAGCGCGCTCCCCACGCCTTCGCCTTGGCGGTCGGGCGCGGTGCCGAGCACGGAGAGGTAGTAGTGCTCGGGGTGCCGCCGGTGCGCCTTCTCCATCATCCCCAGCCCTTGAGGGCCCGAGGAATGCGGGGCCCCATCGACCGGATCATCAGCGGCGCCATCGGCAGCATCTCCACCGGCCGGGTTTTCCACGCCCCGGGCGGATCCCAGTAGGCGGCCCCTGCATGGCCGTCCGTCGTGTACACGGTGGGGTGGCGCAGGTGCCGGGCGCCCTCGTGGGCGAAGAACGGCTCCAACCGCCGCACAGTGCGCGCCTGGTCGTCGCCGAACAGCCACGCCATTACAGGATCATCCCGGAAGGCCTGCGCCAGCGCCGCCGCCATCCCTGGCACGTCGTCGGTCGTCGCCTGCCGTGCTGCCACCCGTGTACCCATGGGTAGAGCCTGCCACCTGGGCCGAGGGCGAGGGTTCCGCCCCGGGGCGAGCCGGTCGTACACTCCCTGGGTGCCCATCGACACCATGACCGAGCTCGGCACACGAGCCAAGGCGGCCAGCCGGGTCCTCGCCACCGCCTCGACGGCGGTGAAGGACGCGGCGCTGCTGGCCGCCGCCGACCTGCTGCTCGACCGGCACGCCGAGATCCTCGCCGCCAACGCCGAGGACGTTGCGGCGGCCGAGGCGGGGGGGGAGCGCTCCACCGTCGTCGACCGGCTCCGGCTGTCCGACGCGCGCCTCCAGTCGATGGCGGTCGGGCTCCGCAACGTCGCCAGTCTGGCCGATCCCATCGGCGAGGTCACCGACGGGTGGACCCGCCCGAATGGGCTGCGCGTCCAGCGGATCCGCGTGCCCCTCGGCGTCGTGGCGATCATCTACGAGAACCGACCGAACGTCACGAGCGATGCCTTCGGCCTCTGCCTGAAGTCGGGCAACGCGGCGTTCCTCCGCGGGTCCTCCGGGGCCATCCGCTCGAACATCGCCATCGCCTCGGCGCTGCGCGAGGGGCTGGCCAAGGCCGGCCTGCCCCACGACTCGCTCGTGCTCGTGGAGGACACACGGCACGAGGCGGCCGTCGAGTTCATGCAGCTGCGGGAGTCGATCGACGTGCTCATCCCGCGCGGCGGGCCTTCGCTGATCCGCTCCATCCTCCAGAACGCCACCGTGCCCTACGTCATCGACGGTGACGGCAACTGCCACATCTACGTGGACGCGTCGGCCGACCTGAAGATGGCCGCCGACATCGTCGAGAACGCGAAGACGCAGCGGCCGTCGGTGTGCAACGCGGCCGAGACGCTGCTCGTCCACCGCAACGTCGCCGCCGCCTTGCTGGAGCGGCTCGTGCCGCGGATCGAGGGGGTCGAGCTCGTCGGCGACGAAGCCACCCAGCAGATCCTCGGCGACCGCGTGTCCTCCATCGCCACCCAGGACGACTACGCCTCGGAGTTCCTCGGCCTCAAGCTGGCCGTGCGCATCGTCGACACGCTCGACGCGGCCATCACCCACATCACCCGGTACAGCACGGGCCACAGCGAAGCCATCGTCACCAACGACCTGCGGTCGGCGGAGCGCTTCTGCCGCGAGGTCGACGCTGCTGCGGTGCTGGTGAACGCCTCCACCCGTTTCGTCGACGGCGAGGAGCTGGGTTTCGGGGCCGAGATCGGCATCTCCACCCAGAAGCTCCACGCGCGCGGCCCGATGGGTCTTCGCGAGCTGACCACGCGCAAGTTCGTGATCCACGGAGACGGCCACATCCGGGGGTGAGAACGGATTGACCGCGCGGTCAAGTCGACGGATAGCCTGAGCCGATGCCCGAGCCGTCGTACCGCTTCGAGTCCGTCCCCGAGGTCCGGGAGTCGCTCCGCAAGGTCGACTACCTGTCCGATGAGGGCATTGCCGGCGTCGTCTACCTCGCCGACCGCCTCGGCAAGCCCATCCTCGTCGAGGGCCCCGCCGGCACGGGCAAGACGCAGCTCGCCAAGTCCGTCGCCGAGATGTCGGGCTCCCGCTTGATCCGCCTCCAGTGCTACGAGGGGCTCGACGAGTCCAAGGCGCTGTACGAGTGGAACTACAAGAAGCAGCTGCTGCGGATCCAGGCCGAGCGGGCCGACGGCAACACCTGGGAGAGGCTCGAGGAGGACATCTTCTCCGACGACTTCCTCCTCACCCGTCCCCTCCTCGAGGCCATCACCGCAGACGACCCCGTCGTGCTGCTGAAAGACGAGGTAGACCGCGTGGAGGTCGAGACCGATGCCCTGCTGCTCGATATACTCTCCGACTACCCGGTCTCGATCCCCG
>JAUXRW010000132.1 GCA_030681555.1 Acidimicrobiales bacterium | reverse complement strand
CGGCAAGGGGTCGAACCTCGGCGACACCCTGAAGGAGCTCCCTGACAAGGTCCAGGGGAGCCAGGCGTGGAACTCGATCTTCCGCCCGGGCTCGATCTTCCGACAGGGGTACTCGGATTCACCGAGGAACCGCTCCTACGTGATCATGAACTCGGTGCTGTACCACCTGCACCCGGTGAAGGTGAAGCGACACGCCGTGAAGGTGAGCTACACGCTCTGCCTCGGCGGCCTGTCGTTCTTCCTCTTCATCCTGCTCACCGTCACCGGCATCTTCCTGATGTTCTTCTACCGGCCCACCGCCGCCCAGGCCTGGGACGACATCTACACGCTGCAGACGTCGGTGACCTTCGGGCTGCTGGTGCGGAACATGCACAGGTGGGCGGCGCACCTGATGGTGCTGTCGGTGTTCCTGCACATGGCGCGCGTCTTCTACCACGGCGCCTACAAGCCGCCGCGGGAGTTCAACTGGGTGATCGGCGTCATCCTGCTGACCCTCACCCTGCTGCTGTCCTTCACCGGCTACCTGCTGCCGTGGGACCAGCTGGCCCTGTGGGCGGTCACGGTGGGCACGAACATGATGGGCTACACGCCGGTCTTCGGGAACGAAGTGCGCTTCGTGCTCCTCGGCGGCGTGGAGATCGGTTCCGACACATTGCTCCGCTGGTACGTCCTGCACGTCCTGATGCTCCCGTTCGTGATCGTCATCTTCATGGCGATCCACTTCTGGCGGGTGCGCAAGGACGGCGGGATCTCCGGACCGCTGTAGGGAGGGGGCACCAGACATGACGGAAATCCCCGAGCACCTCAGGAAGCGAGCCGAAGAGGCGCGCGCCAAGGCGGCGGCCGCGTCCGGTGCGCCGGGCGGCGGCGACGCTCCTGCGGGCGGCGGCGAGCCCGCCGCTCCCAGCGAGGCCGAGAGCAAGATCCCCGCCCACCTCCTCGAGCGGTCGAAGGCGGCGAAGGCCAAGGGGTCCGGCGGCGGCGCAGAGGTCTCCACCCAGGTCGCCGAGCCGGCCGGCGGTGGCGTGGCCACGGCGACGGCGACGGCGCCTCCGCCTGTCGGCGTGGGCCCCGGCGGCCACACCCAGCGCCTCCTCACGGTGGTCAAGTCCGGCTCGATCCAGGACGTCAAGGCCACGCCGCAGGACAAGGTCCACGTGTGGCCCCACCTCCTGGTGGTCGAGTTCGTCGCCGCCCTTGCGTGCACCGCCTTCACGCTCGTCTTCTCGATCTTCGTGAACGCCCCGCTGCTCGAGCTGTCCAACTCGAACCAGACCCCGAACCCGTCGAAGGCCCCTTGGTACTTCCTCGGCCTCCAGGAGCTCCTCAAGTGGTTCCACCCGATGGTGGCCGGGGTGCTCCTGCCGGGCATGGGCCTGGTGGCGCTGATCCTCGCGCCCTACACGGACCGCAACCCCAGCAACAAGCCGGAGGACCGCAAGTTCGCCGTCTCGCTGTTCACCATGTTCCTGATGTTCTGGGCCGTGCTCGTCATGATCGGCACGTTCTTCCGGGGCCCGGGCTTCAACTTCATCTTCCCGTGGAACGACGGGCTGTTCGTCGAGCTGTGAGGTAGCCGCCATGGAGACCACCACCGCGTTGCTCATCGCCATCCCCGTGCTCGTCGTCCTGGCGGGGGTGCTGGTCTTCGCGTCCGCGCGCCGCCGGGACACGGGCGAGGCGATCGGTGAGCTGGCCCGGGAAACTCGCCGGAAGGACCGCGGCAAGGTCATCCCCACCGATGAGGCCGCGGAGCCGGTCAGCGGCAAGGAGGTCGAGCGGGCGGCTGCGCTGGAGCGTCGCGGACCCTCCCGCGAGCTCGCCACCGTCGGGGCCAAGGCCCCGGTCGCCTGGGTGCCGCCCGACCCCGACGTGCTCGGCGTCACGCGGCGGCAGTTCTTCAACCGCGGCATCGTCACGTTCTTCGGGCTCGGCCTCTCCGGGTTCGGGGCCGCCTGCCTCGCCTTCCTGTGGCCGAAGGTGGGCGTCGGCTTCGGCTCGGTGATCAACATCGGCACCAAGCAGGCGATCGACGCCAAGATCGCCGAGGGTGGAGGCTTCGCCTACTACCCGGAGGGTCGCATGTGGGTCACGAAGTACCCCGCTGCGGCGCTTCCGGCCGCCCGGCGCGTGTACTCGCCGCCGGAGGTCGAGGGCATGGAGGCCGGCTACACCGCGCTGTACCAGAAGTGCGTGCACCTCGGATGCCGCGTGCCGGAGTGCAAGACCTCCCAGTGGTTCGAGTGCCAGTGCCACGGCTCGCAGTACAACCGCAACGGTGAGAAGAAGGGCGGGCCCGCCCCGCGTGGCCTCGACCGCTTCCCCGTGAGCGGCGACGGCACCATCAGCGTCGACACGGGCACGATCATCATTGGGCCACCGATCGGCACGAACACCACGGGGCAGGAAGCCGAAGGTCCCAACTGCGTCGGCGCCGCCGGGAGTCACTGACCCATGCTCGATCTGCTCCCGACCGTGCTGGCCGCCAGCACGGTGAAGTCCGTCGGCGCCGTCATCGCCGCCATCGTCACGATCGGCTTCATCTGGTACGTCGTCGTGAACATCCGCGCCGGGCGCGCCGAGGTGGCGTCGGAGATCGAGCTCGCGCCGAACCGGAAGCCGTACTACGACGACGAGGGCCTCGAAGGCCCGCGGCTGGACGGCGCACTGCGTTGGGCCGTGATGATGCTCGCCGTGTCGGCCATCGGACTGCCGCTCTACTGGCTGGCCGAGCCCTCCCGCCAGGAGGGTGCCATCGAGCAGTTCGACCGCACGTTCGTGGGCCGCGGCGCTCGCCTCTTCGCCCCCACCGAGGACGGTGGCTACAACTGCGCCGGCTGCCACGGCCCCGAGGGCGTCGGCGGTGCGGCACCGGATTTCACGCTGCTCGATGCCGAGGGCGAGTTCGACGCCACCATGGACTGGCAGGCCCCCGCGCTGAACACGGTGCTGCTCCGCTTCAGCGAGGACGAGGTGCGCGAGGTCCTCGTGTACGGCCGTCCGGGCACGCCGATGCCGGCCTGGGGCACCGAGGGCGGTGGCCCGCTCACCACCCAGCAGATCGACGAGCTCATCGCCTACCTCGACTCGATCCAGATCACCTCGGAGGACGCCAAGGAGCTGGCCGAGAAGACGCTCCGGGAGGAGCTGGCCCTGGCCGAGGACGCCGAGATCGACTACGCCGACCCCGCCGTCGGCGAAGCCATCTTCAACCTCGGCTTGCCGAGCGGCACCGCGGGCGGGGCCTTCTCGTGCGCCCGTTGCCACACGAAGGGCGCCTCGCTCGTCGACGGTTCGCAGGACCCCGAGTTCGCCGAGCTCAGCGAGCACCGCGGCTTCCCCGACGGCTCCGGCGCCTTCGGGTTCTCGCTGCGCTATCCCCTCATCCCTCGGCAGTTCCTCTCCGCAGAGGACCTCCTCGAGTTCCTCCGTAAGGGCTCGGTGGAGAACCTGCTCTACGGACAGCGGGGAGTGGGCAGCGGCCGCATGCCGGGCTTCGGTGACAACCCGAACACCCTGGAGCCGGTGGACGACGGCATGTTCACCGAAGAGATGCTGCAGGCCGTGGCCGTGTACGTGGCCAACCTCCACCTCGACGGCCAAGGCGACACCGCCCCCGCCGCGGGGGGAACCCCGGCGGTGCCCCCCGCCGTGACCCTGTCGGACGTCACCACGACGACCACCACCGCGGCCCCCACGACCGCTGAGGAGTCCTGAGCATGGGCACGCTGCACCTCATCGCGGGCATCGCCTGGGACCCGCAGATCCGAGGGTTCCTGGCTGTCGCGGTCGGCGTGGTCGTGCTGCTCGGCACGCCGCTCCTCCTGCTGGCCACCAACGTCGGCAGCCGGCTCGGGTTCCTCGTGGCGGCCGCCGCGTTCTGGGGCTGGATGCTCATGATGGGCATCGTCTGGGCCATCTACGGCACCGTCGGCATGCTCGGTGAGCTCCCGCACTGGGAGATCACCGAGGTCGTCTACCCGTCCGTGGAGGTGGCCGGCCTCGACGTGGCCCGCGACCTCGAGACCGGTGAGCTGCCCCCCTCCGAAGAGCTCAACGAGCTCGAGGGCGAGGACCTGATCGAGGCCCGGGAGCAGTACGAGCCCGGCCTGGCCGGCTGGAAGCTGCTGCCCGAGTCGAACCCGAGCTTCGGGGAGGCCAAGGCGACGGTCGACGAGTACATGATCGAGCACCCCATCGCCGAGCTCGAGGTGGCCGGTCCGGACGACTACACCCCCGTCTACTCCTTCGAGCGCGGCGGGAAGGACAACCTCCCCAACGACCCGACCCGCTGGGACCGCATCACCAAGAAGGTCGAGGACATCCTGCAGGTCCGGCACCCTGCGCACTACGCCATCGTGCAGGTGCAGCCGGTCCTGGAGCAGGCCGTCGTGGCCGGCGAGCCGCCGCCGCTCCCGCGACCCGATCCCTCGGCCCCCGTGATCTCCGTGATCATGCAGCGCGACCTCGGCGACCGCCGCTTCCCGGGCATCATGCTGACGATCGCGTCGGGCATCATGTTCGGCGTGCTCTGCCAGGCGCTCCACCGACGTGACCAGCGCGTGGCCATGGCTCGCGGACTCGTCCCCACCACTGCGAAGGCCTGACCCCGGATGGGCCAGTACCTTCCCGTGGTGGCGCTGGCCATCCTCGCCATCGTTTTCGCGGGGGTGAGCCGGCTCGCCTCGCAGCTCCTGGCTCCCCGTCAGAGCACCGCCGCCAAGCGGGCGCCCTACGAGTGCGGGATCGTGCCCGGCCCGGACACGGTGGAGCGCTTCCCGGTGCGCTTCTACCTGATCGCGATGATCTTCATCGTCTTCGACATCGAGATCATCTTCCTCTACCCCTGGGCGGTCATCTACCGCGACCTCGGGGTGTTCGGGCTCGTCGAGGTGCTGCTCTTCTCCGTCGCCGTCGTGGTGTCGTTCGCCTACCTGCTGGCCAACGGCGCCCTCGACTGGGGCCCGGTGAAGCGCATGCAGCGGCTCACGCCGATGGTGTCGCCCGAGCGCACGGCGGCCAGCACGGTCCGCCGGGTGGGGCACGACGGCCGCGAAGCGGCCGGGGAAGGTGCGGCGGCGTGACGGACGCGCCGGACCTCGGCCAGGGGGATCGCTGATGCAGTGGGACATGAGCAAGGGCCTCGAAGGCCTGGAGCACAACTTCCTCACGGGCAAGCTGGAGGACTTCGTGAAGTGGGCCCGACGCATGTCGTTGATGCCCAACACCTTCGGGTTGGCCTGTTGCGCCATCGAGATGATGGCCACCGGTGGGCCCCACTACGACCTGGCCCGCTTCGGCATGGAGACGTTCCGGGCCTCGCCTCGCCAGGCCGATCTCATGATCGTGGCCGGCCGCGTGAGCCAGAAGATGGCGCCGGTCCTCCGTCAGGTCTACGACCAGATGATGGAGCCCAAGTGGGTCATCAGCATGGGCGTGTGCGCCAGCTCGGGCGGCATGTTCAACAACTACGCGCTGATCCAGGGCGTCGACCAGATCGTGCCGGTCGACGTCTACGCCCCTGGCTGCCCGCCCGGTCCGGAGACCCTGCTCCACGCCATCAACACGTTGCACGAGAAGATCCGCGACACCGAGCTCACGCAGCGCCGGCCCGGGACGGGGCTCGGGCTCACGGTCGAGCAGCGCGACGGCCAGCCGAACGACCAACCGGTCTCACTCGCCTTCGGGAGGCGCTAGCCATGCCCGACGATGCCGCGGCAGCGACCGCGGACGAGGAGGAGACCGCTCCGCCCGGCGCGGAGGCGGACGAGGCGCCGCGGCGCCACGGCGCACCCGTCACCCAGGGTGACATGGAGGTGCTCCACCCGAGCCGCGAGGAGCTCGTCGACGTGGCTTGCGCGCTGCGCGACGAGGACGGCTTCGCCATGTGCCTCGACGTCTGCGGGGTGGACTACCTCACCTACGGCTACCGGCGCGCCCTGCCCGAGGGCATCGAGCCGCAGCGGTTCGAGGTCGTCGTCACGCTCCTGTCCCACGAGCGGCGCGAACGGCTGCGGCTTCGGGTCCAGGTGCCTGCCCACGACGCGACGTGTCCGTCGCTGTTCGACGTCCACCCGGGCAGCGAGGCGATGGAGCGAGAGGTGTACGACATGTTCGGCATCGAGTTCACAGGCCACCCCGACCTCACCCGCATCCTGATGCCGGAGGATTGGGAGGGCTACCCGCTTCGCAAGGACGCCGCCATCGGCCGGATCCCGGTGCAGTTCAAGGCCACGAAGGACGCCCGATGAGCGTGGCCGGCGAGGTCGGGCGCTTCACCAGCGAAGGTGGACAGGAGATGGCGCCGCGTCGCGCCGCCACTGCTGACGAGCTGCTGCGAGAGCTCGGTGCCACCCTGCGCATGTCGGAGGCGGACGCCGCCGACCTCGTCGGCGAGGGGCCGTCCGAAGAGCAGACGATGATCATCAACATGGGGCCGCAGCACCCCAGCACCCACGGTGTGCTGCGCCTGATGCTTGAGCTCGAGGGCGAGACCGTGCTCCGGAGCAAGCCCATCATCGGCTACCTGCACACGGGCATGGAGAAGACCGGCGAGGACCTGACCTACCTCCAGGGCCCCACCAACGTCACGCGGATGGACTACGCCTCGCCGCTGTTCAACGAGCTGGCCTTCTCGCTGGCGACGGAGAAGCTGCTCGGCATCGAGCACGACATCCCGGAACGGGCCCAGTGGATCCGCATGCTCCTGACCGAGATCAACCGCATCACCAGCCACCTGCTGTTCCTCGCCACGAACGGCATGGACATCGGGGCCGTGTCGATGATGCTCTACGGCTGGCGGGATCGCGAAGAGGGCCTGCGCGTCCTCGAGAAGATCACGGGCCTGCGGATGAACCACAACTTCATCCGTCCGGGCGGCGTCGCCGCCGACCTCCCCGACGGCTGGCGGGACGACGTGCTCCGCTTCATCGACGACGTGCCGGCCAGCCTCGACGAGTACGACGTCCTCCTCACCGGGCAGCCCATCTACCGGGAGCGGCTGCAGGGCGTCGGCGTGATCACCGCGCAGGAGGCCATCGCCCTCGGCGCCACCGGGCCGATCCTGCGGTCCACCGGCGTCGAATGGGACCTCCGTCGTGACCTGCCGTACCTCCACTACGACGAGGTGGAGTTCGACGTCATCGTCGGCGACTACGGCGACTGCTTCGACCGCTACGCGATACGGCTGAACGAGCTGCGGGAGTCGATCCGCATCGTGCGCCAGGTCGTCGACCGCATGCCGCCCGGCGACTACCGGATCCAGGACAAGAAGGTCACGCCGCCGCCCCGAGCTCGCATCGACGAGTCGATGGAGGCGCTGATCCACCACTTCAAGATCTTCACCGAGGGCTTCAAGGTCCCCGAGGGCGAGGCCTACGCCGCGGTCGAGTCGCCGCGGGGCGAGCTGGGCTGCTACCTGGTGAGCGATGGCAGCGCCAAGCCCTACCGCATGCACGTGCGCGGCCCGAGCTTCGTGAACCTCCAGACGCTGCCGCACATGCTGCGGGGCGGGCTGATCGCCGACGCCGTCGCCGTGATCTCCAGCGTCGACCCCATCATGGGCGAGGTCGATCGATGAAGGTGTCGACCTCGAAGCAGAGCTTCTCGGCCGAGTTGAGTGGCGGCGCCTGCGGCACCACTCAGCGTCCTCGGGGGCGGAGCCCCCTGCGGCGCACTTGCGGGGGTGCCCCCCGCACCCCCGGCCAGGGATCGAGCACTACGAGCTCGGTGCTGCGCACCTCGCTCGAGCTGAAGGGACGGCCTGCGGGCGGCTCGTCTGCGACTCAGGACCGGCGGAGCCGGATCCTTCGCGGGCGAGGGGGCGCTGCCCCCTCCCGCACCCCCGGCCTCCACCTCCCCACCAGCGATTCGGGGGGGTTCTGATGGCTCGGCTCTCGCCCGCGAACGTGGGGATCGCAGAGGAGATCATCTCCCGCTACCCGCGGCCGAAGTCCGCGCTGATCCCGCTGCTGCACCTTGCGCAGGAGCAGGACGGCTACATCGCCGACGACGCCATGGAGCACCTCGCCGAGCTGGTCGGGATCACGCCGGCCGAGGTGCTCGGCACCTGCTCCTTCTACGAGATGTTCAAGCGCGAGCCGGTGGGCCAGTACCTCGTCAACGTGTGCACGAACATCTCCTGCCTCCTCGTCGGCGGCGAGGAGCTCCTGCACCATCTCGAGCAGCGCCTCGGCATCCACGCCGGCAGCACCACCCCCGACGGCGTGTTCACCTTGGAGGACGTCGAGTGCATCGCGGCCTGCACCGAGGCGCCCTGCCTGCAGGTGAACTACCGCTACCACCACCAGGTGACGCCCGAGGCGGCCGACGCCCTCCTCGACGACCTCCGCGCCGGCCGCCGCGCCACGGAGATCCCGAAGCACGGGGTCCTGGCCCGGGTGCGCCAGCAGATCCCCGCTGAGCAGCGAGCCGGCAATGCCGTGCCGGGCCAGTCCGAGGAGCCGGTGTGGCTCCGCACCGCAGCGGCCGGAAACGGCGATGGAGGGCAGGGATCGTGATCTCCGACGCGCCGAAGGTCGTCTCGTCGCGCTGGGACCGCGAGGACGCCCACACGCTCCAGGGCTACCTCGACAGCGGCGGCTACCAGGGCCTGCGGACGGCGCTCCAGCGCACGCCCCAGCAGGTGCACGACGAGGTGAAGGCGGCCAGCCTCCTCGGACGTGGCGGCGCGGGCTTCCCGGCCGGCACGAAGTGGGGGTTCTGCCCTCCGGGTGTGTGGCCCCGCTACGTCGTCGTGAACGGCGACGAGTCCGAGCCGGGCACCTACAAGGACCGCATCCTCATGGAGCGCGATCCGCACCAGCTCATCGAAGGCGTGCTCATCGCCTGCTACGCCATCGGCGCCGCCCAGGCCTTCCTCTACGTGCGCGGCGAGATGGCGCTGGCGCAGGAGCGGATCGCCCAGGCCCTCAACGACGCCTACGCCGCCGGGTACCTCGGGCGCGACATCCTCGGCTCCGGCTTCTCCGTCGACATCGTCCTGCACTGGGGGGCCGGCGCCTACATCGTCGGTGAGGAGACGGCGCTCATCGAGTCCCTCGAGGGCAACCGCGGCATGCCGCGGCTGAAACCTCCGTTCTTCCCGGCCGCGAAGGGCCTGTACCTGCAGCCGACGGTGGTCAACAACGTCGAGACGCTGGCCAACCTGCCGTGGATCCTCACCAACGGCGGGGCCGCCTTCGCCGAGATGGGCGCCGAGTCCAGCCGCGGCACGCGCCTCTTCGCGGTGTCGGGCCACGTGCAGCGCCCCGGCGTCTACGAGGTGGAGTTCGGCACCACCACCTTCCGCGACCTGATCGAAGCCCCGGTCTACGGCGGCGGCCTGCGCCCCGGCCGCACCCTGAAGGCGTTCATCCCGGGTGGCGCGTCGGCCCCGTGGTTTTACGAAGAGCACCTCGACCTCCCGCTCGAGGCCGGCGCGGTCGGCGCCGCCGGCTCGATGCTCGGCTCCGGAGCCGTCGTCGTGATGGACGACAGCACCGACGCGGTGAAGGCCTGCTGGCGGGTCGTCCGCTTCTTCGCCCGCGAGTCCTGCGGCAAGTGCACGCCCTGCCGCGAGGGGACGACCTGGCTGGAGCAGATCCTCCGTCGCATCATCGACGGCCACGGGCGTCCGGAGGACATCGGGCTGCTCCTCGACGTGAGCGACAACATCAGCCCCGGCATCAACTGGCCGCCGCGGCAGACCACGATCTGCCCGCTCGGGCCCTCTGCCGTCTCCCCGATCGCGTCCGCCATCGTCCGGTTCAAGGACGAGTTCGAGGCGTACTGTGGCGGCTCCGCGGAGCTGCCGGTGGAGATCAAGGGCAAGGCCTACATCCCGAAGCCCAGCGCGACGAGCGAGGTTGCCGGTGTCTGACACGAAGGCGCCGACCGACGTGGTCGTGCTCACCATCAACGGCAAGACCGTCGAGGCCGCTCCCGGCGAGCTCGTCATCGAGGCAGCGGAGCGGACGGGCACCTACATCCCGCTGTTCTGCTACCACCCGCGCCTGGAGCCCGTCGGCATGTGCCGGATGTGCGTCGTCGACATCGACACGGGCCGTGGCCCCGCGCTGCAGCCGGCCTGCATGATCCCCGTCGCCAACGAGATGGTGGTCGACACCGAGAGCGAGACGACGAAGAAGGCGCAGGACGGGGTCCTCGAGTTCCTTCTCATCAACCACCCGCTGGACTGCCCCGTGTGCGACAAGGGCGGCGAATGCCCCCTGCAGGACCAGACTCTGGCCTACGGCCCCGGGGAGAGCCGGTTCGTCGAGGAGAAGCGCCACCACGAGAAGCCGATCGCGATCAGCGACCTCGTCCACCTCGACCGGGAGCGCTGCATCCTCTGCGACCGCTGCACGCGGTTCGCCAAGGACGTCGCCGGCGACACGCTCATCCACTTCCTCGACCGGGGCAACCAGACGCAGGTCAACACCTTCCCCGACCACCCCTTCGCCAGCTACTTCAGCGGCAACACCGTGCAGATCTGTCCGGTCGGCGCGCTGCTCGCCTCGCCGTACCGCTTCAAGGCCCGACCGTGGGATCTCGACCAGGCGGAGAGCACGTGTGACGACTGCGCCGTCGGCTGCCGCATGGTGGTGCAGTCCAGCCGCAACGAGGTGCTGCGCTACCAGGGGGTCGACGTCGACCCGGTGAACTGGGGCTGGCTCTGCGACAAGGGCCGGTTCGGCTTCGAGTCCGTCAACAGTCCCGACCGGCTCGGCGCGCCGCTGGTGCGTGACGGCGATCGGCTCGCCCAGGTCCCCTGGGGCACGGCCCTGTCCAGGGCCGCCGCCGCCATCCGTGACGCCGAGCCGGCACGGGTCGGCGTGATCGGCGGCGCACGCCTCACCAACGAGGACGCCTACGCCTGGGCCAAGCTCGTGAAGGGCGTGATCGGGTCCGACAACATCGACGCGCAGCTCGGCGACGGCTTGTCGCCCGAGCTGGTGCTCGGCCTGCCGCGCGCCACCATCGACGAGGTCTGCGCCAAGGGCGGCACCGTGCTGGTGCTGGCCCCCGACCTCAAGGAGGAGCTCCCCGTGCTCTTCCTCCGCGTGCGCCACGCCGTCGTCAACGACGGCGCCACGCTGGTCGAGCTGTCGCCCGTGCGGACGTCGGTGTCCGAGCTCGCCGCCGCCTCCCTGGTGCACCGCCCGGGCGCAGCCGGTGAGGTCGTCGAGGCCCTGCTGTCCGGTGGTGGCGACCGCGAGGTCGGCGGGATCGAGAGCGCTGCGCTCACCGCGGCCGCCGGCCTGCTGCAGGCCGGGCCGGTCACGGTCATCCTCGGCCGGCCCAGCCTCGGCGAGACGGCCGATGCCGTCACCGCTGCGGCGATGGCGATCCACCATGCCCACCCGGAGGTGCGCTTCCTGTCGGCCCTGCGCCGCGGCAACGTGCACGGCGCGCTCGACATGGGCCTGGCGCCCGGACTCCTCCCCGGGCGGGTCCGCCTTGCCGAAGCAGCCGACTGGTTCCGCTCGGCCGGCTGGCCCGGTGTGCCGGCCCAAGCCGGGATGGATGCGACGGCGACGTTGCAGGCAGCGGCGGCAGGGAAGCTCGACGTGCTCGTGCTTCTCGGCGCCGATCCGCTCACGGACTTCCCCGACCTCGACCTGGCCACTCGTGGCCTGGCCGGAGCGCGCACCGTGATCGCGGTCGACCGGTTCCTCACGGACTCGGTCGCACAGGCCGACGTCGTGCTCGCCGCCGCCGGGTTCGCCGAGGTGGACGGCACGCACACGAACATCGAGGGGCGCGTCAGCACGGTGGTCCGGAAGATCACCCCGCCTGGCACGGCCCGACCCGACTGGATGATCGCGGCCGAGCTGGCTCGCCTGCTGGGCGCCGACCTCGGGCTCGAGTCGAAGCACCAGATCCTCCGGGAGATCGCCGCGGTCGCTCCTGCCTACGCCGGGCTCACCCCGGAAGTGGCTGCAGGCGCAGCCGCGCACGACGGCGTCCTTGTCCCGATCGACACATCGGCTCCGGAGGCCGGGACCGCGTCCCCGCCGGCCGAGGGCGACGTCGACACCGGCGAGACGTCGGAGCAGGCCGACCCGTCGGGCGCCGCCGCGCACCTGGGGGGCGTGCCCGCCGGCGCCGACGCGGGGGCGGACGACCCACCCGGCGAGGCCGTCGCCCCCGAGGCCCACGCGGCCGCCCCCGCCCACCGGGCCGACCCCGCCGACGACCCGGCGGCCCCC
>JAUXRW010000124.1 GCA_030681555.1 Acidimicrobiales bacterium | reverse complement strand
CGACGGCTACACCGGCGAGGCGCGCCTCACGCCGGGCTTCACCGTCGGGCTCCTCGAGCAGGAGCCGAAGCTGGACGAGGGCAAGGACGTCAAGGGCAACGTCATGGACGGTGTCGCCGCCGTGGCCGGTCTCCTGGAGCGCTACGACGCCGTCCTCGCCAAGTACGCCGATCCCGATGCCGACTACGAAAAGATCGGCGCCGAGCAGGCCGAGCTCGAGGCCAAGATCCAGGCGGCCGGCGCAGACGACCTCGATCGCCAGATCGAGATCGCCATGGATGCGCTGCGCCTGCCGCCCGGGGATGCCGAGGTCACGAACCTCTCCGGCGGTGAGAAGCGCCGCGTAGCGCTGTGCCGGCTGCTGCTCTCCCGCCCGGACATGCTGCTGCTCGACGAGCCCACCAACCACCTCGACGCCGAGTCGGTGGCCTGGCTCGAGCACACGCTGCAGCGCTACCACGGCACCGTCGTCGCGATCACGCACGACCGCTACTTCCTCGACAACGTGGCCCAGTGGATCCTCGAGCTCGAGCGCGGCCGGGGCCACCCCTTCGAGGGCAACTACTCGGGGTGGCTCGAGAAGAAGCAGGCGCAGCTCCTCGCCGAGGAGAAGAGCGACTCCGCCCGCCGCAAGACGCTCGAGCGCGAGCTCGAGTGGGTGCGCATGGGCGCCAAGGCCCGCCAGGCCAAGGGCAAGGCCCGCCTCCAGGCCTACGAGCGCCTGCGCGCCGAGGCGGACGAGGCGGACGCCCGAGCGGAGAAGCTGCAGATCCAGCTGCCCAACGGCCGTCGCCTCGGCGGCGTCGTCATCGAGGCCGACGACGTCTCGAAGGGCTACGGCGACCGGTTGCTGATCGAGGGCCTCACCTTCAAGCTCCCGCCCGCCGGCATCGTCGGTGTGATCGGCCCGAACGGGGCCGGCAAGACCACGCTCTTCCGGATGATCACCGGCGAGGAGGGACCCGACGCGGGCTCGTTCCGGGTCGGCGAGACGGTCGACCTTGCGTACGTCGACCAGAGCCGGGACAGCCTCACGGGCGACCGCACCGTCTATGAGGAGATCACGGACGGTGCCGAGGTGATGAAGGTCGGCAACCGCGAGGTCAACGGCCGCGCCTACGTGAGCAACTTCAACTTCAAGGGCTCGGACCAGCAGAAGCAGGTGGGCCGGCTCTCCGGTGGGGAGCGCAACCGCGTGCTCCTGGCGAAGATGCTGAAGGAGCCCTCGAACGTGCTCCTCCTCGACGAGCCCACCAACGACCTCGACGTCGACACCCTGCGGGCCCTCGAGGACGCCCTGGAGGCCTTCGCCGGGTGCGCGGTCGTCATCAGCCATGACCGGTGGTTCCTCGACCGCATCGCCACCCACATCCTCGCCTTCGAGGGGAACTCCCAGGTCCGCTGGTTCGAGGGCAACTTCAGCGAGTACGAGGCGTGGCGCCACAAGGAGCTCGGCGCGGACGCCGACCAGCCCCACCGCATCAAGTACAAGCCGCTGTCTCGTTAGCTGCTGCGAGCGTCGCTCCGCTCCTGTCTCCGCGCCGGTGCAGCCCCCAGACCAGCGTCGCTTCGCTCTTGTCAGTCGACGAGCGCGGCGACCCGGGCGGCCATCTGCTCGGCCTCGCCATCGTCGGGACGGAGGACGAGCTCGGGGTCCGTGGGCGCCTCGTACGGCGCGTCGAGGCCGGTGAAGTCCTTGAGGACGCCGGCCCGGGCCTGCTCGTAGAGGCCCTTCGGATCCCGCTGCTCGCACAGCTCGATCGGGGTGTCGACGAAGACCTCCACGAACGGCAGGTCGGCCTCGGCGTGGAGCGCCCGCACGAGATCGCGATCGGCCCGGTAGGGACTGATGAGGGGGACGATGCCGACGACGCCGGCGTCGGCGAGGAGCCGGGCGACGTGGCCCACCCGCCGCACGTTCTCGGCACGGTCCGCGGCCGAGAAGCCGAGGTCGCCGTTCAGGCCGTGGCGCAGGTTGTCGCCGTCGAGCACGTAGGCCGGTCGGCCGGCCCGGACCAGCCGGTGCTCGAGGGCCATGGCTACGGTGGACTTGCCGGAGCCGGAGAGCCCGGTGAGCCACACCGTGGCGCCGGTGCTGGGACGGTCGGCGCGGTCGATCAAGCCGGGATGCCAGGTGACGCCGTCGGTGACCACGAGTCAGTCGGCGGGGGCGAGGATCATCCCGGCGCCAACCGTGGTCTGGGTGTTCTCGTCGACCAGGATGAAGCTGCCCGTCGCGCGGTTGCGGCGGTACTCGTCGTAGAACAGCGGCTGCGTGGTGCGGAGCGTGACCCGGCCGATCTCGTTGAGCGCCAGCGCGACTGCATCCTCGGCCCGGTGCAGCGTGTTGATGTCGAGCAGGTACTGCAGGTCCTTCACGACGGCGCGTGCCCAGCGTGTGGTGTGCTTGATCCCCAGCTTGGAGCCCTCGCGCAGCCAGGTGCTCTCCGACATCCAGCAGACCATCGCCTCGATGTCCTGGCCGGCGTGAGGCTGGTTCTTGCGACGGGCGATCATGTCGCCGCGGCTGACGTCGTCGTCGTCGGCCAGGGTGACCGTGACCGACATGGGCGCGAAGGCGGCGGCG
>JAUXRW010000104.1 GCA_030681555.1 Acidimicrobiales bacterium | reverse complement strand
GGGGGGGGGGGGGGGGGGGGGGGCCCCCCCCCCCCCCCCCCCCCCCCGACCGGTCAGGACAACGACCATGGACGCACTCACCACGCCGTTCCTCACCGGCACCGCAACCGGGGCAATCCTCTTGCTCGCCGCGCTCGGCCTGACCCTCACGTTCGGTCAGATGGGCGTGATCAACATGGCCAACGGCGAGTTCCTGATGGCCGGCGCCTACGCCGCCTACGTCACCCAGCAGGTGGTCAGCAGCACTGGCCTGTCGATCGCGATCGCCATCCCGGTGGCCTTCGTCGTCGCAGGGCTTCTCGGGCTACTGCTGGAGATGTCCACCCTCAGCCGGATGTACAAGCGGCCGCTCGACACGCTCCTGGTGACCGTCGGCGTGTCCCTGGTCCTCCAACAGGGCGCCAAGGACCTCTTCGGTGCCCAGGGCGATCCGGTCACCCCGCCGAGCTGGCTCCACGGCAGCGTCACGGTGTTCGGCTATGACTGGCCCTACCGCCAGCCCTTCACGATCGTGCTGGCGGTGGCGTCCCTGGCCGGGCTCAACGCGGCGTTGCGGTACACCGCCTTCGGTCGGCAGATCCGTGCGACGGTCCAAAACCGCGAGCTGGCGGAGACGATGGGCGTCTCCACCCGCAACGTGGACCGCATCACGTTCTTCCTGGGCTCCGGCCTGGCCGGCGTCGGCGGCGTCGCCATCGCCCTGATCTCCGGCACGAATCCCAACCTCGGCACGAGCTACATCATCCCGGCCTTCCTCGTGGTCGTCGCCGGAGGGGTCGGGCAGCTCAAGGGCACGGTGATCGCCGCGTGGGCGGTCGGCGTGGCCACGGCGTTCTTCACCAGCTGGACCAGCGGCAGCATGGCGCAGGTCATCACGTTCGCTCTCGTGGTGGTCTTCCTCCAGATCCGCCCACAGGGCCTCTTCACCGTCCGAACGAGGTCGCTGGCATGACGGTCACAACCGTGGCCGAGGCCACTGCAGTCCCGGACGCCAACGAAGTCGCGGCGGGCGCTCCGAGCCGGTTCTCGCCGAGCCGGCTGTTCTCCGACTACGGCGGGCTGATCGGGATCGCCGTGCTCGCGGTGGTCCTGCTCGTGTGGGCGCCGAGCTCTCTGTCGACGTTCCGCCTCGGCAACCTCGGCAAGTACTGCACCTGGGCGATCGCCGGGGTCGGAATCGGTCTGGCCTGGGGTCGTGGCGGCATGCTGGTCATGGGCCAGGGCGTGTTCTTCGGGCTCGGCAGCTACGCCATGGCCATGCACCTGAAGCTCGAGTCCGCGGGCGCGGGCAACGTGCCCGACTTCATGGTCCTCTACGGCGACGGCACGATGCCGCGCTGGTGGGAGCCGTTCCGCAGCGGGCCGTTCACGTTGTTCGCGATCGTCGCCCTGCCGGCGGTCGTGTCGTTCCTCCTCGGCTACGCCATCCTGAAGCGGCGGGTCAAGGGCGCGTACTTCGCCATCCTCACCCAAGCGCTGACGGTCGCCTTCGCGACGCTGCTGATCGCGACGATCAAGCAGACGGGGGGGTTCAACGGGCTAAACACTTTCTCCACCTTCTTCGGGCAGAACCTCTACGACCCGGACGTGAAGAAGGACCTGTACCTGATCACCGCCGGCCTACTGATCCTCTTCCTGGTGGTCGTCTGGCAGCTCTACCGGAGCCGGTACGGCGAGCTGCTCGTCGCCACCCGGGACGCGGAGGAGCGCATCCGCTTCCTCGGCTACGACCCCGCCAACATCAAGCTGGTGGCGTTCGTGGTCGCGGCCGTCATGGCCAGCGTCGGAGGGGCCATGTTCGCCCCCATCGCCGGCATCATCTCCCCCTCGAACGTGGACGCGACGGCATCGATCATGCTGGTAGCCGGGGTCGCGCTCGGCGGTCGTGCCTCGTTGCTGGGGCCGGCGCTCGGCGCCATCGCCGTGGGCTTCGGGCAGTCCTCCCTGTCCGAGCAGTTCCCGACCCAGTGGACCTACTTCCAAGGCGCGCTGTTCATCGTGGTGGTCCTCCTCCTGCCCGGTGGCATCACGTCGCTGTCGTCGAGGCTGAAGGCAGTGCTGCCCCGACGGAAGGTAGCGGTGTGACCCTTTCGTTCGTCGGCGAGGACTACCTGGAGGTTCGCGACCTGGCCGTCGACTTCGACGGCTTCAAGGCGATCTCAGAAGTCAATGTCACCTTCCTGCAGGGGCGGCTGCACTTCCTCATCGGTCCGAACGGCGCGGGCAAGACCACCCTCGTCGACGCCCTGACCGGACTCGTGCGCGGCACCGGCGAGGCGATGTTCCGACAACACGACCTGCTCCAGATGAAGTCCCACGAGATCGTGCGCCTCGGGGTTGGTCGCACCTTCCAGACCGCGACCGTGTTCGAACAGCTCAGCGTCCTCCAGAACCTGGACATCGCAGCCGGCCTGCACCGGAGCGCTGGA
This sequence comes from Acidimicrobiales bacterium, assembly GCA_030681555.1. Taxonomy (GTDB): domain Bacteria; phylum Actinomycetota; class Acidimicrobiia; order Acidimicrobiales; family VFJN01; genus VFJN01. The sequence continues at coordinate 5,833 of JAUXRW010000104.1, read as the reverse complement.
CGGTTGCTGCTCGCGCGCCGGCGCGTGCCCGAGAGCGTCCAGCAGGCGCTGGAGACCATCGGGCTGACGGCGCTGGCCCACCGACCCGCCGGGATCCTGGCCCACGGCCAGAAGCAGTGGCTGGAGGTCGGCATGCTCCTGGTGCAGGACGCAAAGGTGATGTTTCTCGACGAGACGGTCGCCGGGATGAGCGCCCAGGAGCGCGAGGAGACGGGCGAGCTGCTCCGGCGGATCGTCGGCGACCGGACCATCGTCGTCATCGAGCACGACATGGAGTTCATGCGCACCTACGCCGACTACGTGACCGTCATGCACGGTGGCAGGATGCTGGCCGAGGGGACGGTCGCCGAGATCCAGGCGGACCCCCAGGTCCAGTCGGTCTACCTCGGGACCGTCACGGAAGTGGCCCTCGATGGTTGAACCGACGCTCGAGCTCATCGGTGTCACCGCCGGCTACGGGCGCACCATGGTCCTGTTCGACGTCGATGTGTCGGTCCCCGTCGGCGGCGGGGCGGCCGTGATGGGCCACAACGGCGCCGGGAAGACCACGTTGCTGCGGGTCGCAATCGGACTGATCCCGATCAAGTCAGGCACGGTCCTCCTCGACGGCGAGGACATCACCAAGCTGCCCCCGAACCGGCGGGTCAAGCGAGGCCTGGGGTACGTGCCGCAGGGACAGCTCTGCTTCCCGCAGATGACCACGCTCGAGAACCTCCAGCTGGTCTCGACCGTGAGGTCCGAGATCGACGAGCTGCTCGACACCTTCCCGGCATTGACCGACCTGTTGCAGCGCCCGGCCGGCCTGCTCTCGGGCGGCCAGCGCCAACAGCTCGCCATCGCCCGGACGCTGCTGACCAAGCCCCGACTGCTGATCTTGGACGAGCCGACCGAGGGCATCCAGCCCAACGTTGTCGCCGAGATCGAACAGGTCATCGTGGACCTCACCCGACGTGGAGATCTCACCGTGCTGCTGGTCGAGCAACACGTCGGGTTCGCGCTGCGATCGACGGACAGCTACTACGTGCTGGAGTCGGGGCGCATCACCGGCAGCGGCCGAGGCGGCGAGGACGCACTCGACGAGGTCCGCGCCGCGATGGCGATCTGACCACCCTCGACGCCCTGGTCCGACCACGACGGTGCGTCTTGGCACCCAGCCGCGTTGACCGTTCGCCGTGGTGCAGTACGGGGCCTCCGAACTCGGCGGGGCACCGTGCTCGTGTCGCACTCGATGATGCCGCTGCCGACGTGCGCACCGCGCTCTCGAGCGCAGCGCTCCACCTTGACCTGCGCTCGTCAGGTTGAGATCAGAGAAGCGCCATCTCGACGTAACCAGCCCGGAGAAGAGCAGCAACAGCGGCTCCTTATGGTCAGCAACAAGAGAGGTTCGGACGTCATCGAACCCGTGGCACGCCTCGTCGGCCAGCCGTGAGCTGGGCCGGCAGGGCCCGTTGTTCCAAGGAGAACCCCATGCACGACCGGTCCCCGTCCACGGCGCGCCACCGCTGGCGCCCCACGAAGCTCTTCGTCGGCGCAGGCATCGCCGGCGCTGCGCTCGTGGCGTTCGCCACTCCCGCACTGGCCCAAGACGACGACCCGGCCGCACTGGTCCAAGCGACGCTCGACAACGTCTGGATCCTGGTGTGCGCCGTCCTCGTGATCTTCATGCAGGCGGGGTTCGCTCTGGTCGAGGCGGGCCTCACGCGCGCCAAGAGCGTGGCCAACATCATGATGAAGAACCTCATCGACTTCTGCGCGGGTGCCATCGCGTTCTACGCCGTCGGCTTCGCCATCGCCTACGGCGGGACGTACGACGGCAACGGCAAGTTCTTCGGAGCCGACGGCTTCTTCCTCTCTGACGGTGCGAACTCGTACGGCACCCTCGAGCTGTCGGTGTTCTTCATGTTCCAGGTGGCCTTCGCGGCAACCGCCGCCACGATCGTTTCGGGCGCGATGGCCGAGCGGACGAAGTTCAAGGCCTACCTGGTCTACAGCTTCATCATCAGCCTGATCATCTACCCCGTGGTCGTCCGCTGGGTGTGGGGCGGCGGTTGGCTCCTCCAGGGTGAGTTCATCCCGACGCCGTACCACGATTTCGCCGGATCGAGCATCGTGCACATGGTCGGCGGCATCACGGCGTTTTGGGGTGCGAAGGCGCTCGGTCCGCGCATCGGCAAGTACGGCCCCGACGGTAAGCCCCGCGCGATCCTCGGCCACAGCGTCCCCTACGCGATCCTCGGGTGCTTCATCCTCCTCGTGGGCTGGTACGGCTTCAACCCGGGCTCCGAGCTGGCGGCCGACAGTGCCATCGGACCCATCGCCCTGACAACGACGCTCGCGGCGGCCGCCGGTGCCCTCTCGGCCATGGCGACGGTGTGGATCCGCACCGGCAAGCCCGACGTGGGCATGACGGGCAACGGCCTCCTCGCCGGCCTCGTGGCGATCACTGCGGGCACGGCTGCGGTCACGGGGCCCTACGCCATCCTGATCGGCGCGCTCGCCGGGATCCTCGTCGTGCTGGCCGTCGAGTTCGTCGAGAAGGTCCTGAGGGTGGACGACCCCGTGGGTGCAGTCGCGGTCCACGCCTTCTGTGGTGCATTCGGCACCATCTGCGTCGGGCTGTTCGCCAGCCAAGACACCGACTTCTGGAAGCAGGGCCTGTTCCTCGGAGGCGGCACCGACCAGCTCGTCGCCCAGGTGGTCGGCGTGCTCGCCATCGCCGTCTGGACCTCGGTCGCTGCGATCATCTGCTTCGCGCTGATCAGGTTCACGGTCGGTCTTCGCGTGAGCGAAGAGGAGGAGCTCCAGGGCCTCGACGTCCTCGAGCACGGCTCCCCTGGGTACGGCGAAGGCTTCGGATCGTTCGGCGTCGAGATGTCGAACGGCTCTGCACCGGTGGCGCCGGCGCCGGCGGTCCCATCGTCGGTCGGGTTGCCCTGATCCGTGGCGGGTCCGGGAGCATCGCCGATCCCGGACCCGCCGCCCGACCCTCCATAAGGAGCCAGCTCATGCACGATGCCGACCTCGTCGACCCCGCCGACGCTCCGGTGCCCATCCTCGACGATGGACGGGCTGCTCCGGGTCGGACAGCGATGGATCGCGATCCCCGACGCCCAGCTGCCGATCGTCCGCCTCCTGCTCGACCGACCGATGCGCGTCGTCCGCCATGAGGAGATCCTCGTCCGCTACCAGGAAGCCGGCGGCAAGGGTGAGCTCCGGGCCGTGAAGTCGATGCTGACCCGGCTCACCCGACGGCTTGACAAGGTGGGCCTTGTCCTGGTGTCCGTACGGTCCCGGGGGGTCCGCCTCGAGTGGGCCCCCGCCTAGCCCATCGGGCCCCAGACCGCGCTACCGACGAAACGCCCACCGATGCCCAAGACCGAGGACGACGCGCGCAGCCTCCCGACCGGAGGTCTCCCGACCGGTGGCCTTCCGATCCGCCACACCTGGAGCGAATCCGACCGATTCGTGCCTTGCACGATGGTGCAACCGCTCCAGCGCGTCATCCGGCACGAGGCGGCCGGCGGCGCCGTGATGCTGATGGCGGCCATCATCGCACTGCTGTGGGCGAACTCGCCGTGGCACGAGAGCTACTTCGACTTCTGGGCAACGCCCCTGAAGATCGAGCTGGGCAACCTGATCCACCTCGATCACCTGTCCCTGCAAACCTGGGTGAACGACGCGCTCATGACGATCTTCTTCCTTCTCGTCGGCGCCGAGATCAAGCGGGAGGGCGTCCACGGCGACCTGCGCGATCTGCGATCGGTCACGCTGCCGATCGCCGCAGCCATCGGCGGGATGATCGTCCCCGCCGCGGTCTACGCGATCGTCACCGCGGGTGAACCGGGCTCCGGCGGATGGGGCATCCCGATGGCGACCGACATCGCGTTCGCCGTCGGCGTGGTCTCCCTGCTCGGGACAAGGGTCCCCCTTGGGGCGAAGGTCTTCCTCCTGACCCTGGCCGTCGCCGACGACATCGGAGCGATCCTCGTGATCGCCGTCTTCTACACCGGGTCCATCGCGTTCGGTTGGCTCGCTGCTGTGGTCGTCGGCTTCGGCGTGATCCTCACCCTCCGTCGCAGCGACGTCCAAGCCCTCGCCCCGTACCTCGCCGTCGGATCGTTCATCTGGCTGGCGCTCCTGGAGTCGGGGTCCACGCAACCCTCGTCGGCGTCGGGCTCGGTCTCCTCACCCCGGCCTGGCCCCTCTGGTCGCCGCGGCGCTATCCGACCCAGGTCCGCCGCCTCGCCGATCGGATCGTCGTGTGTACAACGATCGAGTGCTCACCCAAGAGGAGTTCGAGGAGAACGAGCACACCATTTCCGAGGTCAGCCGGCTGTCGAGGTACTCCACGAGCCCCCTCTCCCGGCTTGAGCAAGCGTTGTCACCGTGGGTCGCGTACGTGATCGTCCCGGTCTTCGCGCTCGCCAACGCAGGGGTGCGCCTCTCGGGAGAGTCGATCTCCGGGCTCACCAGCGACCCCGTCACCGTCGGTGTGGTCCTGGGGCTCGTCGCCGGAAAGACCATCGGCGTCTTCGGGGCATCGGTGCTCGCCGTCTGGGTCGGCCTCGGCCACCTCCCCAATGGGACCTCGTGGTCGCACATCCTGGGGCTCGCCGTCTGTGCCGGCGTCGGCTTCACCGTGGCCCTCTTCGTGACCAGCATCTCGTTCACGGATCCCGCGCTCGCTGGCTCGGCCAAGGTCGGGATCCTGACGGGCAGCCTCGTCGCCGGTGTGGCCGGGTACCTGCTCTTTCGCCGGATCCCGGCGACCTCGCGAGCGGCGACCGACGCCCCGGGGAAGCCGTAGGGCTCCCGTCGTCGCGCTCACCCGCACCCGACGCGGAGGTCGTCCCGGGCCAGGAACGGCCGGAAGCGACCGCTGGTTCGAGGAAGGCAGACGGTCAGAAGCTGCCGGGGTGCTGGCACCCCCGACGGACGCAGGGCACCACCATGTCCATCCGGTCGCTCGCGCGCGAACGTTGGACCCATGAGCACGACCTCCGTCCACCACCGCCGCCCACGACCCCGTGGGGTCCACCTGCTGTGCGTCGCGCTCGCCGCGGTGCTGCTGACCGCGTGCGGAGACGACGACGACACGTCGTCCAGCGACCCCACCTCGGCGAGCGACGACACCACCGCGGCGACGGGCGCTGAGGACGTCGACACTACGGAGTCGGAGTCTGCCGAGTCGTCGGGCGAAGGTGCGTGCCAGTACGTCACCACGGAGCAGGCGGGCGAGCTGGCGGGCTCACCGGTGAAGCCCGGCGTCAGCCGCAGCCTGCCGTCGGGCCCCGTGACCTTCGAGTACTGCGACTTCATGTTCGATCCGGGCAACTCCCCGGGCGTCACCGTCGCCGTCGTCGACCTGGAGGGTCAGGGCGAGGCGCTGTTCGAGCAGCTCCGGCAGTCGGAGACCTCGCAGTCGGACTTCCAAGCCGTCGAGGGCGTGGGTGACGAGGCGTTCTTCGCCGGAACGAACCTGAACGTCCGCCACGGTGACACGGGCCTGATCCTCTTCGTGGGCCGGGCCAACGGCTCGCCCCGCGGCCCGGACGCCATCCCCGACGAGAAGCGGCTGGCCCAGCTGATCATCGACCAGCTCTGAGCCACTCGGCCCGGTGCTCGCACCTCTACCGCGGCTCGGCCTCGCGGATGAGGTCGCGCTGCACGCGACGGGCCACCGGGACGAGCGCTCGGTCGAGCAGGCCGGGTGAGAGGCACGACAGGCGGGCAGCTGGGAGGCGGTGCGGAGGATGGTCGATCGACCTAGTGCATCCCCGCCTAAGTTACTCGCGTGTAGTTTGATGGGCGGGTCGGCGAACGAGGAGGCCTG
>JAUXRW010000097.1 GCA_030681555.1 Acidimicrobiales bacterium | reverse complement strand
CAGCCGCGACGACCTCATCACCAAGATGCTCACCTTCATCGCCGACTACGACCAGAACGCCAGGCCCTTCAAGTGGACCTACGCCGCCGACCCCCTCGCCGCATGAACCACACGCGATCAACTTCTGCGCGGCAGCACTAGAGGCCCCGCCGGCCGACCACGTGCTGCCGATGGAGATGTACACCGGCATGAGCGACGAGGACACGCCGCTCTTCGACTGGCCTGGGCCGCCCGGTCGGTGGGTCGACCTGGCGGACGCCCACTGGCTGACCACCGCCAGCCTCACCGCTGCCGCCGGGCTGCACCCCGACGGCACCTGGGACGTCCGCCGCTTCCGTCCCACGGCCCTGTTCGCGGTGGCCGACGAGGGGTTCGCGGAGGACACCTGGTCGCAGGTGGCGGCCGGGCCCGTCCAAAGCGAGGTCCTGATGCCGACGATGCGGTGCTCCATGCCGTCGCGCGCCCAACCCGGGCTCGAGCGGGACGGGGCGATCGGGACGACGCTGCGCGACCGGCACGACAACAACCTGGGCCTCTATGCGAAGATCACCGAGCGCGGAACCATCGCTGTCGGAGATGAGGTGCGGGCGCAGGCCCCACCCGCAGCTTGACCGATGGGTCAATGGCCCGGAAGGCTTGCCGGACCATGCCCGCCGACGCCCCCCTCCGGATTGCCTTCCTCTCGTACCGGGGGAAGCCTCACGTAGGGGGCCAGGGCGTCTACACACGACACCTCGCCAAGGCCCTGGTCGACCTCGGGCACCACGTGGAGGTGCTCGGCGGCCAGCCGTACCCGATCCTCGACGAGCGGGTCCCGCTGGTGGAGCTCCCCAGCCTCGACATCTACAACGACCACTTCCCGATGCGCTTTCCGGGCCCGTGGGAGCTGAAGCACTGGACCGACTTCCTCGAGGTCACCGCGTTCTCCGCCGGCACCTTCCCCGAGCCGCTGGCCTTCTCGATGCGGGCCTGGGACCACCTGCGGCACCGCACGGCCGACTTCGACATCGTCCAGGACAACCAGTGCCTGGGCTACGGGCTGCTCCTGATCGAGCGCCAGCTCGGTCTGCCCGTGCTGGGCACCATCCACCACCCGATCACCGTCGACCGGCGCCTCGAGATGGCGGCCGCCGAGAGCTGGTACAAGCGCCTCACGCTGCGCCGCTGGTACGCCTTCGTCGACATGCAGACGCAGGTCGCCCGCCGCCTGCAGCGGATCATCACGGTCTCCGAGAACTCCTTCAAGGACATCGTCAAGGACCACAAGGTCGACCCCGACCGCATGGCCGTGGTGCCGGTGGGCGTCGACATCGACCTGTTCAGGCCGCTGCCCGAGGTGGCACGGGTACCTGGCCGCCTCGTCACCACGGCGTCGGCCGACGTCGCCATGAAGGGCCTCAAGTACCTCCTCGAGGCCCTCGCCAAGGTGCGAACCGAGCGTGACGACGCCCACCTCGTGGTGATCGGGCAGCGCAAGCCGGGCGGGGCCAGCGACGAGGCCATCAAGAAGCTCGGGCTCGAGGCGCACGTCGAGTTCGTGACCGGCGTGTCCGAAAGGCGCATCATCGAGCTCTACTCCGAGGCGGAGCTGGCCGTCGTGCCGTCGCTCTACGAGGGCTTCTCGCTCCCCGCGATCGAGGCCATGGCCTGCGGCACGCCGCTCGTCGGCACCACCGGCGGGGCCATCCCCGAGGTGATCGGCGCCGACGGCGACACCGCCCTGATCGTGCCCCCCGGCGACAGCGAGGCGCTCGCCGCCAAGATCCGCTGGGCCCTCGAGCAGCGCGGCCTGCGCGACACCATCGGTGCCCGCGGCCGTGCACGCATCGTCGACCGCTGGTCCTGGAAGCGCACGGCCCGTAAGACCGTGGAGCAGTACCGCATCCGGCTCGAAGCGGAGCACCGCTAGCCCTGTGCTGACCGTTCGCTTCGACGAGCTGGGCGTCCGCCCCGGCGATCTGCTGCTCGACATGGGCTGCGGCGCCGGCCGCCACGCCTTCGAGTCGCTCCGGCGGGGCGCGCGGGTGGTGGCCTTCGACTACTCGGCGGCCGAGCTCAAGGACGTCGGCGGCCTGTTCGCCGCCATGCGGGAGACCGGCGAGGCCGGAACGGAGCCGGGATCGATGGCGGCCATGGCCAACGGCGACGCGCTGGCGCTGCCCTTCCCGGACGACACGTTCGACCGCATCATCGCCTCCGAGGTGCTGGAGCACGTCAGCGACGACCAGCTCGCCCTCGACGAGATCTTCCGCGTCCTCAAGCCGGGCGGCACGCTCGCCGCCACCGTGCCGTCATGGCTACCGGAGCAGATCTGCTGGGCGCTGTCCGACGAGTACCACGCACCCTTCGTCGAGGGCGGCCACGTCCGCATCTTCACCGAGCCGAGGCTGCGCCGCCGGATGCGCGAGGCCGGCCTCGCCCCGCGCGCCGCGCACCACGCCCACGCGCTGCACTCGCCCTACTGGTGGCTGAAGTGCGCCGTCGGTCCCACGAACGACGACCACCCCCTAGTGAAGGCCTACCTGCAGTTCCTGATCTGGGACATCGTCCAGACCCAGCCGATGGGCACCCTCACCCGGTGGACCGAGCGGCTCCTCAACCCCGTCCTGGGGAAGAGCCTCGTGGTCTACGCCCGCAAACCACCTCGAAAGGGCTGAACCCACATGCCCATCGACCTTCCCGGCCTCGTCTCGGCCACGGACCTCCACACCACCGTCGACGGCATCGTCGAGTGGCAGCTCCCCTCTGGGATGATCCCCTGGTTCCCCGACGGCCACGCCGACCCTTGGAACCACGTCGAGGCCGCCATGGCCCTCGATCTCGGCGGACGTCGCGGCGAGGCGGACCGTGCCTTCGAGTGGCTGATCGACCTCCAACGCGAAGACGGCTCCTGGCACCAGTACTACATCGCCGACGAGTCCGGCCGGACGACCGTTGAGCAGGACAAGCTCGACGCCAACGTGTGCGCCTACATCGCGGCCGGCGTGTGGCACCGGTGGCTCCTCACCGCCGACCGCGGCTTCGCCGAGTCGCTCTGGCCGGTCGTCGAGAAGGCGATCGACTTCGTGCTCGACCTCCAGACGCCGCGCGGCGAGATCCTCTGGGCCCGGCACGCCGACGGTACGCCGTGGAGCTTCGCTCTGCTCACGGGCTCCTCGTCGATCTGCCACAGCCTGCGCTGCGCCATCGCGCTGGCCGAGCTGCTCGGCCACGAGCGCCCCGACTGGGAGCTCTCGGCGGCCCGCCTCGCCAAGGTGATCGCCGAGGTGCCGGAGGCCTTCGCCCCGAAGCACCGCTGGGCCATGGACTGGTACTACCCCGTGCTTGGCGGCGTGGTCCTCGGCGAGAAGGGCAGGGCTCGCCTCGCCGCCCGCCGCGACACGTTCGTGATCGAGGGCAACGGCGTGCGGTGCGTGTCCGACCGGCCGTGGGTCACCGTCGCCGAGACGTGCGAGTGCGCGCTGGCCCACCTGGCCGTGGGCGAGCGGCGCCAGGCCGAGGACCTGTTCGCCTGGTCGCAGCAGTTCCGCCACGAGGACGGGCGCTACTGGACCGGCACGGTCTTCCCCGACGAGGTCCGCTTCCCCGCGGGTGAGCGGTCGACCTACACGGCGGCCTCGGTGATCCTGGCCGCCGACGCGCTGGCCGGGGCGAGCCCGGCGTCGGCGCTGTTCGTCAACCACGACGCCGTCCTCCCCAAGCTCATCGACCTCTAGGTCGCCGGCGCAAGGCCGAACTCGTCGTGGAAGTCCACCGGGCGCCGGTGG
>JAUXRW010000086.1 GCA_030681555.1 Acidimicrobiales bacterium | reverse complement strand
CCGACCGGACGATGCCTGAGCGCCGACCGAGCCTGGAGGAGCGGGTGGTGCGCGCCGCCGAGGCGGCACTGGCCGAGCGCAGCGTCGTCAGCCCGATCGACGTGCTCATCGGCCTCGGGTGGCTGACGCCGCAGGCTGTCGACACCTGGCGCCAGGGCCGGGCCGACGACCTGGAGCGCCTGGCCCAGGTCAACCTGGACAAGCTCTCGGCGGCCATGGCCGTCCAGCGGCGCTGGGCCGCCGACCGTGGCCTGCGCCCAAGCGAGACTGCGTACATCGCCCGGACCCGGGACCGGCGTCCATTGCGGTTCAGCCGCAGCGGCGACGCCGCTCTCGAGGCCGCCTACCGGACCCACTGGGTCTCGCCCGAGTTGTCCGACGCCAAGCAACGCCGGCTCACCGAGCGCCAGAGCTCGCCTCCCGACCTGGTCGTCATTTCGGCCCTGGGCGACTGGAGCTGCACGGCGTGCGACTTGACCGGGGATCTGTTGATCATGGAAGGATCAGGCCCGCTCTGCCTGGATTGCGCTGACCTTGACCACCTGGCGTTCCTGGCCGCCGGCGATGCGGCCCTGACCCGGCGGGCCAAGAAGGCGAGCGGGCTATCGGCCGTCGTCGTCCGCTTCAGCCGTTCACGGCGCCGCTACGAGCGCCGGGGCATCCTGGTCGAAGAGGCGGCGCTGGAGCAGGCCGAGCAGGCGTGCCTGGCCGACGAGGACGCCCGTGAGCGTCGTCGCCGACGCGAGGAGCAGCGACGAGCCGAGCACGACGTGGAGTTCCAGGCCTCCTTCGCCAAGACGATCACCGAGCTGTTCCCCGGATGCCCGCCCGAGCGGGCCCAGGACATCGCCCGCCACGCCGGCGCCCGTCGCAGCAGTCGGGTCGGCCGCAGCGCCGCCGGACGGGCCCTCGACCCCGATGCCGTCACCCTGGCCGTTGTCGCCTCGGTACGCCACGTCGACACTCCGTACGACCGACTCCTCATGTCTGGAGTCTCCCGAGCAGACGCTCGACGGCAGGTCGCCGGCGAGGTCAAAGCCGTGATCGAATCCTGGAGATTCGCCATCGCCCGATGACGCCGGCTTCGTAAGTGTTCAGGTAGCCGGGACCGCGGGTGGCATCCATGGGTCGCCGTTGAAGAGGCGGATGAGAGCGTCGATGGCAGGGACGTCGTGTTTGCGGGTGGTGGACAGGTAGCTGCGTAGGTGGGCGAAGCGCTCGGCGCCGTGCTGGCTGCGGAAGCACCCGGAGATCTTGCGGTGCAGCTTGGTGGGCCGCAGATCACGTTCGGCCTGGTTGTTCGTGAAGGCGACGTCGAGGTCGTACATGTAGCGAAGGACGTGGCGGCGGTGGTCACGGAAGGCGCTGATGAGGTTGTGCGAGCGGCGCTGGTAGTAGTCCCGCTTGCGGCCACCGGCGGGGTCGGGGTTGGCGGCGAGCCCTTCGGCGACGAGCGCGTCGTAGCGGGCGGCGAAGGCCCGTTGGTGGACGGGCGCCAACTGGCGCAGGCCGCGCCGGCGGGCGTCGTCGCATGCGGTGTTGATCTCCACCAACAGCGCGGCGAGGCCGGTCGCCCACGCCGTCTGGGTGGCGACACCGGCGACGTCGGCGAGATCACGCAGCAGGTGGGCCCCGCACAGGCCGTGACGGGCCTTGAGCTTCCAGTACATGGCCAGGCGGTCATGGACGACCACCCCTCGATAGCCCCGCAGCACCCCGGCCTCGTCGATGGCGTCGCCGCCCCGGGTGACCGAGGCATGGATGAGGGTGAACATCGCGGTGGAGACCACGTGCATCCAACACGTCTTGGTCCCCACCCGGTCGGTGGTCTCATCGGCGTGCAGCACCGGCAGCGTGCGCATGAACGCCACCATGGCGGCGATGAAGCCGCGCAGGCGCCGGGACGTCTCGGCGTAGATCGAGTCGACGGCCCCGGTGGAGATGCCGAGGCCGAACAGGTCGGCCATGGTCTCGGCCACCCGGCGGGTGGGAAGGTGTTGGCGGCCCAGCAGGTAGGCGACCGTCGCTCGCACCCGGGGCCCGTAGCTCACCGGGGCCCGCACCCCGTCGGGGAATGCGGCGACGCTGTCGTGGCCGCAACCGCAACGGCTGGTGTGGGCCCGGTGCTCGGTCACCAGCGGCTTCACCTCGGGAAGCTCGACGACCTGGCGGGCGGCGTAGCCGGTGCTGGCATCCTCGCCCAGGGTGGCCCCGCAACCGTCGCAGTGCTGGGGCCGGTGGTCGACGACGGTGTCGGGGTCGGCGGACATCTCCAGCCCCGAGCCCTTGGCGCCGCGCTGCTTACCCTTCGGGCGCTTCGCTCCCGTGCCGGTCTGCGCTCGCTTCCGGCGCTCCTCCGCTTGGCGCTGACGCTCCGCCGCCGTGTCGCGCGACGGTGGCTTGCCGGAGTTGCCCGAGTTCTGGCCCGCCTGGCGCTCCAGTTCGGCCACCCGCGCCTCGAGGCGCTCGTTCATCTCGCGCAACGACTCGATGAGCTCGGCCTGGGCCGCCACCAACGCCGCCAGCTCGGCGATGCGGGCCTCGTAA
>JAUXRW010000077.1 GCA_030681555.1 Acidimicrobiales bacterium | reverse complement strand
ACTGCTCCGCCACCACCCGGCGATGATGCTGATGGACGGCTTCTCCTCATCGGAGGCGCTCGGCATGGGCTCGTCGGTCTCCGGCGGGGGGAGCACGGCGGAGACCGCCAAGTTCCAGCTCGGCCCCAACGCCCGGGTGATCACCGATGCGGGCACCTTCGTCGAGCCCGGGTCGAGCGAGATCGGCATGGTCGGCGTCGGCGGGCGCGTGCCGCTCGGGTACTACAAGGACGAGGAGAAGAGCGCCCGCACCTTCAAAGTGATCGACGGCGTCCGCTACTCGATCCCCGGCGACTTCGCCACGGTCGAAGCGGACGGCACGATCCGACTGCTCGGACGCGGCTCGGTGTGCATCAACACGGGCGGCGAGAAGGTGTTCCCGGAGGAGGTCGAGGAGGCGCTCAAGACCCATCCGGCGGTGCGCGACGCGGTGGTCGTCGGTGTGCCCGACGAGAAGTGGGGCGAGGCGATCACCGCGCTGGTGGAGCTGGCGCCCGGTGACGAACCGGACGGCGATGCGCTGATCGCGCACGTGAAGGGGCGCATCGCCGCGTTCAAGGCGCCCAAGCACGTGCTGTTGGTCGACACCGTGGGCCGGGCGCCCAACGGGAAGGTCGACTACAAGCGCTGCCGGGCGGAGGCGGTCGAGCGCGTCGGGGCCACGAGCTGACCGCTCAGGCGCCGAGGGCGAGCTCCGACCACGACTGGTCCGACACCGGCTCGCCGGCGGCGACGGCGGTGAGCATCGGCGAGTAGCGCGAGCCGTCGCCGAAGAGGTCGAAGTCGGGCGCCAACACCGCCGCCAGACCGTCGAAGTAGAGGATCTGCTTGAACAGCAGGACCATCGACGCCGGCAGCGGCACCCCGTGGGCGTTGGCGGTCTCCAACGCCTCGCGCAGCAGTGGCCCCATCTTCATGTCGCTGAGCGACCCGGTGATGTGCCGGCCGGCGACCTCGGCGAGCGCCGCACCCGCCTCGGGCGGGGCATGCGCCATCTCGGGCAGCATCGCCATGCCGAGGCCGAGCATCTCGAAGCGGCCAGTGAAGATGCCGTCGAGCATCACCGCGCACGCCTTCTGCTGGTCGGGCGTGACGCGCCCGACGATGCCGAAGTCGACGAGCACCGGGCCGCCGTCGTCGCCGACCATCACGTTGCCCCCGTGACCGTCGGCGTGGAACCGTCCGAGGACGAACGCCGACTCGAGCAGGCTCCCCAGCACCCGGCGGAGGATGTCGTCGGGCCGACCGCCCTTGGCGGCGATGACGGCCGGGTCGCGCACCGGCACGGCGTCGACCCACTCCATCACGAGCACCCGCGGACCCGAGAGCCGCTCGATCGTCCGTGGCACCCGGATGCCCCACGACGTCATGACGGGCGTGAGCAGCGCCATGTTGTCGAGCTCCCGCCGGAAGTCGAGCTCTTCCTCAAGACCGATGGCGAGGTCGTCGATCGCCTCGACGATGCGAAGGGCGTCGAGCTGGGGACGGACGCGGACCGCCGAGGCAGCGACCCGCCGCAGCAGGCGGAGGTCGGCCTCGAGGCTGTCGACGATGCGGTCGCGCTGGATCTTCACCGCCACCCGCTGCCCGTCGCCCAGGCAAGCGGCGTGCACCTGGGCCACGCTCCCCGCCGCCACCGGCACCAGGGAGAAGTCGAGGAAGTCCGTCCGCCACGACGCCAGCTCGGAGTCCAGCACGGCTGTGGTGGCCTCCGGCGACTGGGGAGCCACGCCGTCGTGGAGCCCCTTGAGGGCATCGACGACCGCCGGCGGGAACGAGCCGGGGCTGGCGGCCACGAGCTGGCCGACCTTCACCCACGACGGGCCCAGCTGTTCGATGGCCTGGCGTAGGCCGTCCAGCCGGTCCTGGCGGCGCCAGCCACTCCGGGCTGCGTGACGGGCCGACACGGAGCCGATGCGCAACGTGCGTCGAAGGAGAGCACGACGGGGGAGCGGGGCCGTTCGACCGAACACCGAGGCAGCGTAGGCTCGCCGCGAGACACACGACGATTCGGCGTCGCTGTCGTGTCGGTGCCCGGAGCGCCACCGTGAGCGGACATCAGCCGGCCCAGGCCTCCACCAGTGCCCGCATCGACCGTCCGGCGCTGGCCACGAACGCGTCGTCGCGCCCCCCGTCGTCGTGGTCGAGCCAGTGCAGGACCGAGGCCACCAGCACGTCCACGATCGTTTCGGCCGCCCAGGTGTGGAGCGACTCGTCGGGTAGCAGCGGTGCCAGCCGCGCCTGAGCGTAGGACACCGCGAGGGTGCGGAAGCGCTCGACGTGCTCGGCGAACTGCGGCTCGCGGGCCGAGTGCCGCCACAGCAAGGCGAAGCCCTCGGGGTCTTCGCGGGCGACGGCGAGGAAGGCCCGAGCCGGCGCTTCGGACGGATCGCCATGCGAGATGGCGTCGGCGAACACCGCGGCCAACCGTCCCGCGACCTGTTCGATCACCGACCGGTACAGGTCCTCCTTCGAGTCGAAGTGCCGGTACACGATCAGCTTGGACACGCCGGCCGACGCCGCGATCGACTCCATTGAGGTGGCGGCGAAGCCGGCGTCGGCGAAGGCGGTGGCCGCGCCGTCGAGGATCGATGCCCGACGCAGGTCGCGCCGCAGTAACGGGCGCGTCGCGGTCACCGTCGACCGTCGTCGGCGTGTGCGGGGCAGGTGGTCACGACGTTCGCTCCTCGACGGTGGCGGCGAGCGGTGCCTCGGTACCACCATTGCGCTCGAGGACCACCCTGCCGTACGGTTGCCTTGAAAGTATAACCCGGTGGGGCAACACGTGGACGGGCCGCGCTGGCGGTCCCTGAAGGGGAGCGGACATGAGCAACCTGCAGCTGGAGTACACCTGGGACGAGCTGCTCGCGACCCACGCCGTCGAGGAGCCACTCGTGCTCAACGGTGTGCGGTGCCACGGCGGCTACCTCGCCGACGGCACCTACGTCTCGCCCCGCACCAAGTTCCGCAGCGAGGCGATCAGCAACTGGCAGCGGCAGCACGAGGAGCTGACCGGTACCCCCGTGCTGGCCGCGCCGCTGGAGACCTGGCCCGGCAACTACCCGAACGTCGCTCAGGCCAAGTTGCTGCTCCGCAACGGCATCCGCGAGCCGATGATCGTCCAGCTGACGCGCATCGGCACCGTCGAGGGCTTCGGCGCCATGATCCGCTACCTCGCCCCGTCGACGATGCAGCAGTTCTTCGTCGAGGACGTGCGGGGCACGGCGATCGACCACCTGGG
>JAUXRW010000074.1 GCA_030681555.1 Acidimicrobiales bacterium | reverse complement strand
GTCGACGAACACGGCGATCCGCGCCCTGCTCAGAACGATGTCAGGCCGACCCGGAAGACCCCGCCCTTGGATGCGGAACCTGAGTCCCCGAGCGTGGAGTTCCCGTCGGAGGCGCACCTCCGGCTTGGAGGATGCCCGCGGCATCCGCCGCATCTGTGCGGATACCGCCGGCGACAGAGGAACCGGAAGCGAGCTGGCCGCGTTCCTCCTTCGTGCTGTCATGTCAGTCGGTCACGATCTTGTACTGCGCCCCGCGCCGATCACCCCGTCGCTCGACGCGGCCCTGCTCCAGCAGCAGGCGAATCGACGGGTTCCACTCCCCATCGGGGATGCGGGAGGTCGTGATCAGTTCCGCCTTGCCCATCCATCTGGCCGACCGACGGAGCTCCTCCACAAGGCGCTCGGCGACGCGGTGACGTTCCTGCTCGACGTAGCGAAGCTCTTTCCGGAGCGCGGACGGGACACCGATGCGTAGCGCTCGCACCGTGTCCCAGCACGCAGCCTTCTTGCACCACTCGGTGATGTTTCCGCTCCCGGGCGCATCGAGGATGACGTCACGGACGGGGCCGCTCACTGTCTGGATGGCTTCCCAGGTGGCTTCCGTGATGTCCTGACGCCGCCAGATGGCTGGGAGGTCCATCTGCTGGCCTGTGGCGTGCGAGATGTAGGCGAGGGTGTAGGTCACGATGTTGGCGCGGTAGGCGCCGTAGTTCAGCTGCGAGACCGCCCGTTCCGCCCTGCGGAAGAGGATCGCCTTGGCGATCATCTCCTCGAACATCTGCGACGTGACGACGACCTTCCCTCGGTGCTGGAGCCGCACGGTGAAGTGCCGGAAGTTCTTCTCGGCTCCCAGCGAGACCTGATGTGGGAACTGGTCCCAGGTGTTCTCGAACTTGGCGAGGTCGGTCTTGGTGAACTTCTGACTGGTGGGATGCATTACCTTGAACTGCCGCTTCCGTGCCGGTGTCAGCTGCTTCCCCAACTCGTCCTGGTACTGCCCTCTGGCGCGCTCGTAGAACCAGCGCGTCTGCTGTTGCGTTCCTTCCGGCGCGGGAGCCCAGACCGCTCTCGACTGCTTCTCAACGGCCACGTGGAAGGGGTCGTTCGCCTCGAAGTCGGCTTCGTTGACCTTGTTCTGACTGTTCGCGTACCGCGAGATCAACGGCACGATCGCCGCCAGGTCCTGAGGCTCAACCCGGGTCAGCTTCGCTTGGACATGGACGTCCGAGATGTCGATCTTCGCCTTCACGTGGGCATGGTGGATCGACGCGGTTGTCTGGCCTCCATTGACCACCTGGAAGTCCTTGACCCGCCTGATCCCACGGCCGCCGTCAGGCAGGTCGATGACCTCGATCTCTGACGCGGTCGCCGAGATCCCGTTGTTGTAGGCCAGGAACCTCTCCGGCTCGTTGGAGATCGTCTCCTGGATGCCCTTGTTCACCTTCCCCCGGGTCTGAAGGAAGGCTCGCACGTTTCGTTCCAGCAGTCGGTTGCCGTACTCCTCGTAGATGGCGCTGAGCATGACGCCCGGGATGATCGCCAGGTGCGCGGTGTAGTCGGCAGCGTCTCCGGGGGCGACAAGACAGGGAGGCGCCTCGCCGAACTGCTCGACGAAGTCGATCTCGATCGGTTCCTGTTGCTGACCTGAGGTGACCGCACGGTGCAGACGTTGGAGATCCCACACGTGGTACGTGACCGACACCCCGTCCAGGTCGACGGGAGGCCGTTCGAGGGGCGTCGTCCGTCCGTCGGTGAAGATGTACAGCCGGACGCGCCTGAGGTCGGTCAGCTGTTGGATGGTCAGTGCCATGTCCCACTCAGCGGTCGACTCCTCGAGTTCGTTGTAGAGGGGCCCGCGTGCCTTTTGCAGGAACATGTTCAGCCGACGGAAGCCGGTCTCCAGATCTCCTCGCACGACGATGGCGGCCGGCTCCGGGGCCCAGACCGTGTAGAAGAGGTCGAGGCGCGTCTCGTCGTCGGAGACGGCGTAGCCGTTGACCGCCCAGCCTCGACCTCGGCCGTAGGCGACCTGGCCGTCGTCGAGCTCGGCGACGTCGGTGAGGTCCTGGATGAACCGTTGGGTCAGCATGGCGACGGTGGTGGTCTCGGCGCCTTCGAGGTTCGCTTCGGAGATCACGTCCTGGCGAAGGTCCCGCCCGAACGCTTGGAGCTTGCTGACCACTACGGCTGTCCCAGCGCCTCAGCCAGCACCGAGGCCTGGGTCGCCCATGGGGTGCAGGCGGACACGGCGACGCTGTAGTGGACGTCTCCGACCCCGACGGGCAGTTGGCCTTCGGTGATGGCGGGGAAGCCGTCCGCGACCTCGAACAGGTTCGTCTCCCGCAGGGAGTAGCCGGTGGTGTACCGGTCACCGTGCATGTCGTGGTAGCCGCCCGCGAGGAGCTTGTCCTCGAACTCGACCTGCGCGTGGGGGTCGGCGGCGAGAAGATCTCGAACGGCTCCGACGAGTTCAGGCAGGGTCTCTCCAACACCGTCCTGCTCGTCGACGGAGACGTGCAGAAGGAAGAGGCGATCGAGGTGCGACGTGTCGAGCTGTCGTTCGCTCGAGATCCCGAGATGCTGATGCAGGTTCGCTGCTGTGGTCTTCACCTCGACCGCAACTGGCCCGAACGAGAAGTCCTGGGGAGCATTCGCGGGGCCCGTCCAGGCGGCGACGGAGGCCGTCGCTCCCGCCGCGGGTGCGAGCCAGTCTCGGAGGGCCAGCACTTCCCCGAAGAGCCCCCGTTGGCGGTGGCGCGTGAGCCCTTCGCCTGCCGCTCTCAGGAACGCCTGCCACCGCTCGAACCGGCCGACGAAGTGCGCAACGGCGGTCTGGACGTCGTTCGCTGGTGCGACCGCCGAGATGATGTCCGTCGCCAAAGCGGAGAACAGGTCGACGTAGGCGTTCGAGGTGAGCGCGAGCTCGACGGCATAGCGGTCGGGCTTTGACAGGTGCACCTGGCCGAGCACCACGGCGGACCCGCCGTCGATGACCGGCAACTTTGCCCGTTTGGGGCCGACCTCGAGGAGGAGCACCCGTTGTGCCTGGTCCTTGCGCACGGCAAGGAAGAGGTCCTGCTTCGATTCGGGTTCGATGCGTCGCCGCACGAACCCGGAGTCGCCCGGGAGAGCCTCGAGCTCCTGCCAGATGTCGTCGATGCTCACAGGTCCAGCATCTCGTCCCAGTACACGTTGTTCACGGTGTACTCGATCGCTGCGCTGTTGTCCGTGTACGGAAAGCTGAGACCGATGCCGACCACGGCGGTGGTGTCGTCTCCGTCCGGCATCGTGATGACTGACGGGTCGAGCAGGTACATCATCAGAAAGCCGCGCGAGGTCGGCCGAGCCCTCCGGACCAGCTGCCCGGACGGCGCTGATGGCTCGCCCTTCGTGTCGTTGGCCGCAATCTGCTGGCGGGTACGCGCCAGCGCCTGGTCGTACTCCTCGGGGCTCAGATCGAGCGCTTCGTCAGGCGGGCTGAGCAGCCGCCGGATGGAGTAGTACGTGTCCGTCTCGACCAGCGAAGAACGCTTCGTCAACCCGACGTCGAGCCCGGCGAACGCGACCTTTGCACCCGGGTTGGAGATCAGAGCGACGGTCCAGTCCGTGAGCTCCGGAGGATCAGCCTTGAGCCGACCGTCGATGTAGGAGACCAGCATCTGGGACTGAGCCTTGCTCGCACCAGGGTGGGTGCGGAACGACCGCAGGAAGGCCGTGACCTCCTCGGCGGGGACTTGGCGGAAGAGGTGATTGCCACGCTTCCCGCCCTTCGTGCGGTGGTCCGGCGCGATGCGCGTGATGAAGCGTTCGCTCGCCTCGAAGTTCGATCCGATCGTGTCGTCCTTGGCGAACATGATCGTTTCGCTGATGCTGCCTGAGCTTGCGATTAAACCTCGGCTCTAGCCGTCGGGCTGGTCTCTGAGGATGAGGTCGGTGGCCTTGGCGGCGATGTCTTTCATCTGGGAGAGCAGGACGCGGACGCGGCGGTCGTTGCTGATC
>JAUXRW010000071.1 GCA_030681555.1 Acidimicrobiales bacterium | reverse complement strand
TTCGACGAGACGCTCGACCGATGGAAGGTTCCGAACGACAAGCGCACGGTGATCGAGAACTGGGCGCCCCTGCAGGAAGTGTCGGTCCGGTCCCGAGAGAATGCATGGCGCGAGGAGGCCGGACTCGGCGACCGCTTCGTCTTCCTGTACGCCGGCACCTTAGGCCTCAAGCACAATCCCGACGTACTCCATGCCCTGGCCGTGGCCGAACCCGACACGGAGGTGGTGGTGGTGTCGGAGGGCCTAGGCGCTGACCGTCTTCGCACGCTCCTTCAGGAGCAGCACGTGCCGAATCTGCGCCTCCTGCCCTTCCAGCGGTGGGAGGCACTCCCCGACGTCCTCGCAGCTGCCGACGTGCTCCTCGTCTTGCTCGAGCCCGAGGCGGGCGCCTTCTCGGTCCCGTCAAAGATCCTGACCAGCTTGTGTGCCGGGCGACCGATCCTAGGGGCGGTTCCAAAGGCGAACCTTGGGGCGCGTACCATCGAGGGCGCAGAAGCCGGGATCGTGGTCGCACCTGGCGAACCGGTTGAGTTTCTGGCGGCAGCACGAAGGTTTCGAGAGGACGATCAGATGAGGGGTCGCATGGGGACGTCCGCCCGAGCACACGCAGAGTCGGCGTTCGACATCGAGAGGATCACGGACCGGTTCGTTCAGGTAATCCACGACGCCCGGGACCGCGCGGGACGGCGGCGGCTCGCGTGATGCGTCGCGCACTCGTCACGGGCGCCGGCGGGTTCATCGGCGGTCATCTGGTCAAGCGGCTGGAGTCGGAGGGCGTCGATGTCCGCGGCGTCGACGTGAAGCCTCTCCAGGAGTGGTTCCAGGTCAGCGACAAGGCCGAGAACATCGTCGGCGACCTCTCCGCACAGCCGATCGCCGAGCACGCAGTACATGGCGTCGATACCGTCTTCAACCTGGCTGCGGACATGGGCGGCATGGGCTTCATCGAGAACAACAGGGCTCGCTGCATGCTGTCGGTGCTCACCTCGACGCAGGTGCTTGTCGAAGCCCACCGGGCGGGTGTGGACCGGTACTTCTACTCCTCGTCCGCCTGCGTCTATGCCGCCGAGCACCAGACGAGTCCTGAGGTCGTGCCGCTCAAGGAGGAGGACGCGTATCCAGCCATGCCGGAGGACGGCTACGGCTGGGAGAAGCTTTTCAGCGAACGCATGTGCCGCCACTTCGAGGAGGATTTCGGTTTCACCGCCAGGGTGGCCCGCTTCCACAACATCTACGGACCGGTCGGCACCTACGACGGGGGCCGCGAGAAGGCGCCCGCCGCCATCTCCCGCAAGGTCGCGCAGGCGGTTCTGTCCGGAGACCACACGATCGAGATCTGGGGCGACGGGCAGCAGACCCGCAGCTTCACCTACGTCGATGACTGCCTCGAGGGCATCCTGCGAATCACCAGAAGCGACATCGCCGAGCCCCTGAACCTTGGTAGCGACCAGCTCGTGACGATCAACGAGCTCGTCGACATCACGGAGGACATCGCCGGGGTGAAGCTGGAGCGCCGCTACAACCTCGACGCCCCCCAGGGCGTCCGGGGTCGCAACAGCGACAACACCCGCATCCACAAGCTCCTCGGCTGGGCTCCGTCCATCACCCTCGAGGACGGCATGGAGACGACCTACCGCTGGGTGTACGACCAACTCCAACACGAGGCCTGAGCCGGCGGCCGACGGCAACCAGCGGTGGAGGCCTGCACCGGGGCGCTTACGACTCGCCGTCTCAGCTCTGGGCTTGGCTGGGCGAGCTCAGCCGCTGGAGCGCCGTCGCGTCGCGCCCACGGTGACGGCCAGGGCATCTCGGAGGAAGTCCACCTGGAGTAGGAGCAGGTTCTCGGCGACATCCTCCTGAGAGGCCATGTGGGTGACCCCTGTCAGCGGGAGGACCTGATGGGCCCGTCCTGCAGACAGCAGGGCAGCGGAGAGTCGAAGGGTGTGGGCGCTGACGACGTTGTCGTCGGCGAGCCCGTGGACGAGCAGGAGCGGGCGACTGAGCCCGGGGGCGTCGGCGAGCAGGGAGCTCCTGGCGTAGGCCTCCGGCTCTCCGTCGGGGTGGCCCAGGTACCGTTCCGTGTAGAAGGTGTCGTAGAGGGCCCAGTCGGTCACCGGCGCCCCGGCGATCGCGGCGTGGACGGCGTCGGGTCGGCGGAGCACCGCCAACGCGGCGAGGTAGCCGCCGAAGCTCCAACCGCGCATCGCCACGCGATCGAGATCGAGGTCGGGTTCCAGCTCGGCGGCCGCTGCCAGCGCCTCGATCTGATCCTCGAGTACGGGTGTCGCCAGGTCGAGGTGGACGCCGCGCTCCCACGCCGCACCCCGGCCAGGGGTGCCGCGCCCGTCGGCGACGACCACGGCGAAGCCCTGGTCGGCGAACCACTGCGATGAGGTGAAGGCGCCCCTGGCTCGTACTACCCGCTGCGCGTGCGGCCCGCCGTAGGGATCGAGCAGGACCGGCAGCTTGGTGCCCGGCTGGTGGTCGGTGGGAAGGAGGATGGCGGTGGCGAGCCGCCGGGGTCCGACGTGGTGGATGGCGACCACGGGGTGCACCACCGGCGTGTCAGCTAGCGACTCGAGTCGGCGCACCACCGGCGAGGTCGACCCCTCGTCAGACAGCCCGACGGCCGGCCGGGTGAGGACCGAGACCCTTGGGCCATCGGCGTCGAGCGAGACGGAGCGCACGACCAACGTCGTGCCGCCGGCGACGGCGGTGTGCACGCCCTCGCCGACGGTGATGGGATGGACGCCGCCCGCAGACCACCGCCACACGAGGGTCGAGGTCGCGTCGTCGACCGGGTTGGCGGTGAAGAGCACCTCGCCCGCGCCGACGTAAACGACCGCTCGGACGTAGACGTCGGCGGCAGTCACGACGACATCCCCCACGAGCAGCTGGCGCGTGCCGTTGCGGTCCGTGCCGATTACCAGCCGCCCGTCGCCGAGCCGGGCTGGCGTGCCGGGCATCCGCTCCACCCACGCGTCGTCTTCGTCGGCGAACAGCACCGAGGTCCGGCCGGTGGTGACGTCGACGGCACGGACCTCGAGGGCCCGCTGGTCGCGGGGGAGGACGGTGACCATTGGCCCGTGCTCGTCCCAGCCCGCTGCGGCCAGGTATGGCCACCCCGCCCGGTCCCAGGCCACCTCTCGCCGACTGCCGCTGACCTCGACGATCCAGGCCGAGACGTCGGCGTTGGCGGTGCCCGCGGCCGGGTAGGCGACCTGCGTCGGCGCCTCATCAGGGCGGGCGGGGTCGGAGATCCACCACCGGGGCACGGCCGTGTCGTCGACGCGAGCGACGAGCAGGGCTTCACCGTCGGGGGCCCACCAGTAGCCGCGGTGGCGGTCCATCTCCTCGGCGGCGAGGAACTCCGCTACGCCCCAGCGAACCGCGGGGTCGGCCTCGCCGGCGAGCTGCGTCGCAGAACTGGGGTCGTCGATCTCGGCCACCCAGAGACCGCGGCCGTCCACCCAGGCCACGCGTCGGCCGGTGGGATCCGGTCTCGGGTCGATGACGAGACCCGGCACGGGGAAGAGCCGGGCTGTACCGGCGGCGAGGTCGGCGACCACGAGCTGGCCGGCCAGGGCTCCCGCCGCCACCCCGTGTGCAGCGTCCGTGGCGTAGCTGGTGAGGCCGGCGGCGGCCTCACGCGCCCGCTCTCGCCGTGCCCGCTCCTCCGCTGGGAGCTCGTCGAGCCCACTGGCGAGGAGCGCCCGAGGGTCGACGACGCAGCGCTCGTCGCCGTCGGGCAGGTCGAGCACCCAGAGGCTGGTAACTCGATCCTCGGGGCCCGCGGACCGCAGGAACTCGACGCGAGCGCCGTCCGGAGCCACCGTCACGTCCCGCGGCGCCCCCAGGGTGAACCCCTGCGTACGGGCGTTCTGCCTCGGGAACGTGTCCATCAGCTCAACAACCGCTCCATGAGCACGACGTCCAGCCAACGCCCGAACTTCCGGCCCACCTCCCGCTCGGTGCCCACCACCTCGAACCCACAAGCCTCGTGGACGGCGATCGAGGCCTCGTGGCCACCGACGATGCGCGCCATGCACGCGTGGAACCCGTGCGCCGTCGCCGTAACCACGAGCTCGGAGAGCAGTGCCTTGCCGATCCCTCGACCGTGGTGGGCGCGGTGGACGTACACCGAGTCCTCGACGCTCGTGGCGTACGCCGGCCGATCCCGCCACGGGGACAGCGACCCGAAGCCCACGAGCTCGAGGCTGTCCACTGCGACGAGCACGGTGTGCGCCCCGGCGCGCGCCGCCTGCCAGGCCTGCTGGTCCTCAAGGGAACGGGGAACCAGGTCGAACGTGGCCGTCGACGTCGTGACCTCGAGGTTGTAGATCTGCCGGATGGCCTCGGCGTCCTCCGGCGTCGCAAGGCGCAGTTGCATGGCGCGAACATAGAGCCGGCGACCGGGCGGGGTCGTCGAGGGCACGAGGAGAGATGGCTGCACCGCCGGCCGGGCCAGCCGTCTCTGCCGTCGGTAGTCCGCCTCCTCGAGCGTCCCCGCCAATCCACGGCGGGTACGAAGACCTGCGGCGTGGCCGTCCTCGAGTACCAGCACCGGCGGTCTCGGCTCGCGCGTCCGGTGCCATTGGAGCCTCTCTGGGGGCGGGCAGTAGGGTTGCGGGTCGCCCCGCAGCCAGTGCACGCGGGGCTGGCCCTCTTAGCTCAGTGGTAGAGCACTTCCATGGTAAGGAAGGGGTCGTGGGTTCAATCCCCACAGAGGGCTCGGACCCCCCACGAAGCCACCGTGGGCCCACAGCGATCGAGGCGGCGTAGCTCAGTTGGTTAGAGCACTCGGCTCATAATCGAGTTGTCCCCGGTTCGAGTCCGGGCGCCGCCACCAGCGCACCGCCACCAAGGCACCCACGAGTCAACAGGAAGCACAGGAGTCGGTCATGGCCAAGGAGAAGTTCGAGCGTACGAAGCCCCATCTGAACGTGGGGACGATGGGTCACATCGATCATGGGAAGACGACGTTGACGGCGGCGATCACGAAGACGTTGGCGGACAAGAACGGGAACGTGCAGGCGATG
>JAUXRW010000064.1 GCA_030681555.1 Acidimicrobiales bacterium | reverse complement strand
AGCCTGTCGCTCAAGGCCACCCAGCAGGATCCCTGGCAGGAGTTCGCCACCTCCCACCGCGTGGGCGAGCTGGTCTACGGCCGGGTCACCAAGCTGGTGCCGTTCGGCGCGTTCGTCCAGGTGGGCGAGGGCATCGAGGGTCTGGTGCACATCTCCGAGATGAGCCAGCACCACGTCGACCTGCCCGAGCAGGTCGTGACGCCGGGCGAGGAGCTGTGGGTCAAGATCATCGACCTCGATCTCCAGCGCCGCCGCATCTCGCTCTCGATCAAGCAGGCCGCGGAGGGTGGCGTCGTGGCCGCCGAGTACCAGGAGCACTTCGGCGAGCACCAGTACGACACGGAGGGCAACTACATCGGCCCGGCGCTGGAACACGACGAGGAGGCCGAGAAGGCGTGGGCGGAGTACTTCGTCGAGCCGGGCACCGAGGTGTCGGCACCGGCCGAGGCAGGCGAGGCTGCCCCCGTGGCGGCCGACGCCGACGTCGAGGCCGAGGCAGCCCCCGAGGCGACTCCCCACGCAGCCCTGGAGGCCGCTCCGGAAGCAGCTGCCGAAGCAGCTCCGGAAGCGGCTCCTGAGGCCGCGCCCGAGCAGGAGCAGGAGCAGTCCTCTCGCTCCGTGGGTTGACCCGCCCGAGCCTCGGCTCGGCTGCGGGCGTCGCGCTCGCGGTGCTGGCACTGCGCATCGGCCTCGGGCGGCTCAACGACAACTCGTTCTTCACCCACCTGGCCACGGGTCGGCTGATCCTCGATGCGGGGGACGTCCCCACGGCGGACCCCTACTCCTTCACCGCGCCAGGGGCGGACTGGGTGGTGCAGAGCTGGCTGGCGTCCGTCGCGTATGGCGCGGTCGAGGACCTGGCCGGCGGTGCCGGGCTGCGTGCCTTGATGGCCGCCCTCACCGTGGCGGTCTTCGCCGTGGTGTGGCGGCTCTCCCGTCCCGCCCAGGGCCTGCTCGTGCGGCTCGCCATCGGCGCCCTGGTCCTCGGCGTGGCCGCGGGGGGCTACTGGGCGGAGCGGCCGCTGTTGTTCGGCCTGCTCGCGCTGGGCCTCACCGTCCTGGCGGCCGAGGACGGGCTGGGTCCGAGGTGGCTGCTCCCGGTGGGATCGCTGTGGGTCAACACGCACGGGTCGTTCCCGCTGGGGATCGTGTACCTCGTCGTGGTCATCGTCGGGCGACGTCTCGACGGGGAGGCCCCCGCGATCGAGGTGCGGGCGCTGGCGTGGCTGGCTGGAGGTGTGGCGGCGGGCGCCATCGGGCCGCTTGGCCCGCGCATCCTCCTCTTCCCGCTCGAGCTCCTCCAGCGCCAGGACCTGCTCAGCCACGTCGTGGAGTGGCAGGCCCCGCCCTTCCGCTCCGTCGGCGACCGTCTCTTCCTGCTCCAGGTGATGGTGGCCCTCCTCGCGCTGGTGCGCCGGCCCCGCTACCGCGACGGGCTGGTCGTAGCGGTGTTCCTGGCGGCGGCACTGCTCGGGAGCCGGAACGTCGCCGTCGCCTCGCTGGTGTTTGTGCCGGTGCTGGCCCGGGCCTGGCCCGAGGTCGGCAGCCTGCGGTCCGACGACCGGAGCCCGGCCAGCCGGATCGTCGGGGTGGCGGCGGCGGCGCTCTTCGTCGGTCTCCTGGCCGGACAGCTCGGAGGTCGACACTTCGAGCTCTCGGGCTACCCCGTGGCCTCCCTCGACTACCTGGAGGACCGCAGGGTCGACCTCACCGACGTGCGCCTCGGCGCACCCGAGCGGGTGGGCAACCTCCTCGAGCTGCGGGACGGGCCGCGGGCGGAGGTGTTCTACGACGACCGCTTCGACATGTACCCGGAGGACGTCTCCGACGACGTCGTGCGCCTGCTGGCCGGTCGACCGGGCAGCCTGGAGGTGCTCGACCGCTTCGACCTCGATCTGGTGCTGTGGCCCCGCAACGCCTCCGTGGCCACGATCCTGGACGCGTCCCCCGCGTGGCGTGTGCTCCGTCGGGAGCCCGACTGGCTGCTGTTCTGCCGCGAGGGCGCCGCCCTCGGCCCTGAGCTGCCCGTCTGCTGATCGCCGGTCCGGACGCGCGAGAGAGGGACGGGCGAACCCGTCCCTCTCCCGTGTGCTGCTGGAGGCTGGCTCAGGTGGCGTCGCCGATGGAGTTGCCGACGTTGCTGAAGCCTTCGTTGGCCTCCTCGCCGAGGAAGCGGATGCCGACGATGCAGGCGACCGCGATGAGGGCGACGAGGAGGGCGTACTCCACGAGGGAGGCGCCGCGGTCGCTGTCGGAGAAGCGGGCCCGGAGCCAGGTGGCGAGGAACTCGTAGGTGCTGATCATGATGGGATCTCCTAGGTGGGGTGACCCGGGGACCCGGGTGCGGTTGGTTGACTTCTAGGAGTATCGATGGAGCAGCGGCTGTCGTGAATAGGCCATGAGGCTCATTCGATGCCTGTCCTATTTGCGGCAAATAGGGCGCCCGCCATTTGGACTCAGCTGAGGTGCACGATGCCCATGCGCACGGCCTGCAGCACCGCTTGGGTGCGATCTCGTGCGTCGAGCTTCTGGTAGATCGAGGCCAGGTGGTTCTTCACCGTCTTCTGGCTTATGTACAGCTGGCTGGCGACCTCGGAGGTGGAGCAGCCGTCGGCGATGCGCTGCAGCACCTCCTCCTCCCGCTTGGTGATGACGCGGTCTTCCTCGGTCGGGTCGGGCCGCTCGAGGCGGCGCACCTCGTCGAGCATCGAGGCGGCGAGGTGGGGGGAGAGGTCGGTGTCGCCGCTGGCCGCCATGCGCACGGCCTCGGCGACCTCCTCGGTGGAGCAGTCCTTCACCAGGTAGCCGGACGCGCCGGCCCGGATGGCCTCGGCGAGCACGTCCTTGTCGGCGTGCATGGTGAGCATGAGGATCCGCGTGCGGGTGCTCGAGCCACGGATGATCCGGGTGGCCTCGACGCCGTCCATCTCGGGCATGGTGACGTCCATCAGCACGACGTCGGGGGTGAGCTCTGCGGCCAGCCGGACGGCCTGCTCGCCGTTGTCGGCCTCCCCCACCACATCGAAGCCCTCCTCGGACAGCGAGCGGCGGAGCCCTTCGCGCAGCATCCGGTGATCGTCTGCCAGCAGCACGCGGATCGCCACGTCAGCCCCCCTTCCCAGATGACCGGTCAGCGCTCGACCAGCGAGCAGCGTACCCGGGTGCCCTCACCAGGTTGGGCGACCACCGCCAACGTGGCGCCGATGCTCGCGGCCCGCTCGCGCAGCGACGCGACGCTCTGCGAGCTGAGCCCGCCGGCCCCGTCGGCGTCGACCCGTCCGTCGTCCACCACCTCGAGCTCCGCGGACTGGCCGTCGCAGCGCCAGCGGACCTCCAGCCGCTTCGCCTCGGCCTTTCGCTCGACGGAGGTGACCGCCTCCCGGGCGATGTGCCAGAGCTCGCGCTCGCGGCGCAGGGGCAGGCGCTCCGGCTCCTCGGTGTGCACGTCGATCTCCAGGTTGCTCCGCTCGCGCACGCGGTCCAGGAAGGAGCGGAGCGTGCTGGCCAGGCCGTCGCCCTCGGTGACGTCGGTGCGCAGGTCGTACAGCGTGTCCCGGACCTCGCCGATCACCGTGCGCACGTCCCCGCGGAGCGCGTCGAGCGCGTCCGTGATCGGGGCACCTTCGCGCGAGCGCTTCGTGATGCGGTCGAGCTCGAATGCCAGGTAGGCCAGCGACTGGCCGGTGCGGTCGTGCAGGTCGCGTGCGATCCGACTGCGCTCCTCGTCGGCGCCCAGCGACCGGAGCCGGCCGAACAAGCGGGCGTTGTCGATCGCCAGTGCGGCGGGCTCGACGAACCCGGTGAGCAGCTCGAGGGAGCGGTCGGTGAAGTGGTCGCGGTCCGAGTGCTCGAGCACGATGAGGCCGATCGTGGCCTCGCGCGCCGTGAGCACGCCGTAGAGGCCTGCCCCGGACCTGGCGTCGAGGCCGGGCCCGTTGGCCCCGGTGAGGTCGGGCTCGCCCGTGGTGCTGCGCAGTGCTACCGCCCGGCCGAGCGGCGGTGGCAGGGCGGTGGCGGAGAGGTCGGGCCCGACCGCGGTGCCGTGGCGCCGGGCGAGGTGCCAGGCCCCGTCGGCCTCCTCGACGAGCGCGATGGCCACGACATCGGCGTCGAACAGCTCGCGCAGCTGGGTCATCGAGGCGTCGAGCACCTCCGTGAGGTCGGCCGAGGCCGGGAGGGACTGCGTGACCTGGTGGAGCTGGAAGAGCAATACGTTGGCGTCGGAGAGGCGCCCGAGCCGGTCCATCGCCTGGACGCGCCGCTCGTCCGCCTCGCCCGAGATGCGCCGGGCGTAGCCCGCCACCAACGCGACGAGGAGCACCTCACCGGACCACTCGGCGGAGGTCCGGAGATCGTCGGTCTCGTACGCGCCCTCGAACGTCCAGGGCGCGCTGACCGCCACGAGCGACGCCGCAGCCACCAGTGCACCGAAGCGGTAGCCCCGGGCGAAGCCGGCCACCGCGACCGCGGTCAAGAGGGAGAAGACGAGCGGGGACTCCCAATATCCTGTCGTGGTCACTGCGCCGACGGCGATGGCGGCTTCGGCGACCACCGCCAGGGAGCCGGCGAGCTCGGCGCGGAACCGGATGGGCCGGATCGTGCGGAGGACGGTGTAGACGACGACGACGAGGGTCGCCCCCGCGGTCGCGACGTCGCCGTCCTGGATGTCCGAGCTGGCCAACGCCAGGCAGATGGCAGTGGTGCTCCACCGCAGGGCGAGGATCGCCTGACCGAAGGAGGCGAGGCTGTCGCCTTGGGGCGGCGGATCCTTCACGTCGATGAGGTGGCGGGCGGCGCCTGGACGCCGCCCCCCACGATCAGCCGAAGGCCCCGGAGTCGAACGACTCGACGATCTGCGACGTCGCCGGGCCGAGCAGGATGATGAAGATCGGCGGGAAGATGAAGAGCACCAGCGGGAACAGGATCTTGACGGGCAGCTTGGCTGCCTTCTCCCGAGCCCACTGACGGCGCTTGCTGCGCATCTCGTCGGCCGCGGTCTTCAGCACGCGGCCCACCGGCATCCCGAGCGCGTCGGCCTGGGTGAGCGTGAGGACGAAGTTGGATAGCTCCGGCACCTCCGTGCGCTTCTTGAGGTTCTGGAGGGCCTCTCGGCGAGAGAGCCCGAGCTCCATCTCCCGCAGGGTACGGGCGAACTCGTCGGCGAGGGGGGACGAGAAGCTGTCGCACACCACCGCCAGGGCACCTTCGAAGCCCACGCCGGCCTCCACGGAGATGGCCAGGAGGTCGAGCATGTCGGGCAGGTCGCGCCGGATCGCCTCCATCCGCTCCTTGACCTTGCGGTCCAGCCACGAACGCGGCACCTGGATGAGGGCCACGGGGGCCAGGATCCCGGCGAGGAGGCCGAGGCCGCCGCCGATGACGCCGCCGACCACGATGTAGATGCCGAGCAGGACGCCGACGATGCCGCCGAGCACCTGGAGGCTGATGATCTCCTCCGCCCGGAACTGGCCGGTCAGGCCGGCCCGGATCAGCTGGTGGTGCACCTGGTCCCGCATGTTGTGCGGCAGCAGGCTGCCGATGGTCGACAGGATGTTGCCGGCCATCGGCCGCACCACGCGGGCGAGGAACGGCTGGGCCAGGAGGAGGGAGAACTCGTCGGTCTCCTCGTCCACCTCGTCCAGGCTGCGGAGGTACTCGTCGGCCCCCTCGGTCGCGGGGCTCAGGCTCCGCTGGCTGAGGCCGAACAGGACCACGGCCACGCCGGCGGCGAGGAACAGGGCACCGAGCAGGGTTTCCATCAGACGTCCACCTTCACCATTCGGAGGATCACGAGCAGGCCGGTGACCACGGACGCGGCCGCAGCGCACATCATGAAGATCCCCCAGCCCTCGAACATCGGCTCGAGGTAGCTCGGGTTCGTCGTCTGGATGAAGAACCCGAGGCCGACGGGGAGGGCGGCGAGGACGTAGGCCGAGACCCGCCCTTCAGCGGTCAGCACGTCGACCTCCCGACGGATCTCCTCCCGGGCCCGGATGAAGTCGGCCAGCGTGTGGAGGAGGTCGGCGAGCTTCCCGCCGACGGTCTGCTGGATCCGGATGGCCTGGACGACCCAGTCGACGTCCCGGATCTCGAGGCGCTCCGCCATGCGGGCCAGCGAATCGACCAGCGGGTCACCGAGACGGGTCTCGTGCACGACCCGGGCGAACTCCTCGGCGAGGGGCGCCGGGGCCTCCTCGCACATCATCTGGATCGACCGCAGGAACGTGTGGCCGGCCGAGAGCGACGAGGCGATCAGCGTCAGCGCGTCGGGGAACTGCTCCTCGAACTTCTTCGTGCGGGTGTCCGCGCGTCGCTTCAGGTAGGCCACCGCAAGGAACGGCGTCGCCACCGCTGCGGCCAGCCCGAACCACACGCTCGTCGTGATGAGCGTGACGAGGGATCCGAGGATCGCCGCGCCGGCCAGCGCGAAGAGGGCGAACTCGCCGGGCCGGACAGGCAGGCGGGACCGCTCGAGGAGCGTGAGGAACTTCCCCTTCTCGTCCATCTGGTCGATGATCCGACCGGCCACGCCGATCGTGTTCTCCACCAGGGAGGAGTGCTGGTCGACGGCGGCGTCGAGGTCGACGTCCTTCTCACCCCACGGGAGGTCGAGGATGTCGGCCAGCTCCTCTTCACGGGCGTAGACCCGGCTGATGATGCCGACGATGAGCAGGGCCAGGCCGCCGCCCACGAACAGCATCGCCGCAAGCTGGGACGTGCTCATCGCAGCACCTCACGATCGGCCAGCTCGCGCTGGCTGGGTACCCGCACCTTGCGTCCCCGCACGCCGGCGGCGGCGAGGCGATCGGAGGGCGAAGCGGCGGACTTGAAGGCGGCCGCCGGGATCTCGACCCCGAGCTCGCCCAGCCGGTCCATGAACTTCGGGCGCAGGCCCGTCGGGGCGAGCGCCCCGGCGCCCGGGGCACCAGGGACCGTTCGGAACTTGAAGATGTCCTGCAGGAGGATCACGTCGCCCTCCATGCCCTGGATCTCCGACACGTCGGTGATGACGCGGCGCCCGTCGGGCATGCGGGAAACCTGCACGACGAGGTCGAGGGCCGCTGCGATCTGCTCGCGGATGGCCCGGACCGGCAGCTCGAACCCGGCCATGAGTACCATCGTCTCGATGCGGCTGATGGCGTCGCGCGGGGTGTTGGCGTGCACCGTGGTCATCGAGCCCTCGTGGCCCGTGTTCATCGCCTGCAGCATGTCGAGTGCCTCCGCGGCACGGCACTCGCCGACGATGATGCGGTCCGGACGCATCCGGAGGGCGTTCTTGACGAGGTCGCGGATCGACACCTGGCCGGTGCCCTCTGCGGAGAGGGGCCGGGTCTCCAGGTTCACGACGTGGGGCTGCTGCAGCTGGAGCTCGGCGGAGTCCTCGATCGTGATGATGCGCTCGCCTTCGGGGATGAAGGCGGAGAGCACGTTGAGGTTCGTCGTCTTGCCGGTACCCGTGCCGCCCGAGACCAGGATGTTGAGCTTGCCGCGGACGCAGGCCTCCATCACCGTCATCAGATCGAGGGTCCAGGTGCCGAAGTTGATGAGGTCCTTCGCCGTGAACGGGTCCTTGGCGAACTTCCGGATGGTGAGCACCGAGCCGTTGAGTGCGAGCGGGGGGATGATGGCGTTCACGCGGGAGCCGTCGGGGAGACGGGCATCGACCATGGGCGAGGCCTCGTCGACTCGCCGGCCGACCGCCGCGACGATCTTGTCGATCACCGAGCGGTACTGGACGTCATCGGTGAACGACAGGTCGGTGCGCTCCAGGCGGCCCTCCCGCTCCACCCAGATGTCGTCGTAGGAGTTGCACATGACCTCGGTGACCGTCTCATCGGCGAGCATCGGATCGAGCGGGCCGTAGCCGAGCGTGTCCGACATCACCTCCTGCACGAAGCGGCGCCGCTCGAGCGGGGTGACGACCACGTCCTCGCGGAGGAGGATCCGGTCGAGGGCGCTCTTCACCTCGTGGGCCAGCTCGTCGCCGACCAGCCCGCCCATCTTCGGGGCTACCTCGTCCATGACGAGCTCCCGCACCTTCTTCTTGGTCGCGTCCCACGTCGTCGCACCGCGGGTCTTGACGGGTCGGGTCCGCTTCGCGATCGCGGTGGAGGAGGCCGTTGCGGCCTTCAGGGGGGTGGTGCGGGCTTCCTCGTCCTCGAGGGCAGCCAGCTTCTCGGACAGCTTCATGGGTTGCCTCCAGGGGCAGGTGGCTCGGGTGGGCTCGGGTGGTTCAGCGTCTCGACGTCAGGCGTCGCAGCAGGCTCGGCTTCTTGTGGGTCGTCTCGGCGACGATCTGCGCCTGGGCCTCCTCCGGGAGGACGAGCTTCATGCCCCCGGCCATCAGGCTGCTGATCTCGGCGGTGGGCGAGGCAGCCATCACGGGCATGCCGAGGTTGATGGACCGGCTCACCTCCTTGGCGTACGGGAGGATCGACTCGAAGCCCTGCGGGAAGAGCTTCGTGACCTGCTCGACCTCGATCCCCACGTCCGTCTCCGCCTTGTTCAGGATGAGTCGGACGCGGTCCGTCGGGACCTTGAGCCGCTCGAGCGTGCTCAGGAAGACGCTCATGTTCCGCACGCTCGGCAGGTCGAGCGTCGCCATCACGTAGAGCATGTCGGACATGTCGAAGGCGACCAGGACCGTCTCGGCGAGGGCCGGCGGGGTGTCGATGATCACGTAGTCGAAGCGCTGACGGACGGCTTCGAGCACCCTGGTGATGTCCGGCGGGCTGATCCGATCAGCCTCCGACGGGTCCCGCGGGGCGGCGAGCACGTGGACACCGGTCTCGTGCACCACCGTGTAGTCCTCGATGTGGTCCACGAGGCTCACGTCGTCGGCGTCAGCGCGCTGCAGGGCGTCGAAGATCGTGTACTTCGGGCGCAGGCGCAGGGCGGTCGAGACCTCGCCGAATTGCAGGTCGAGATCGACGATGCACACCCGCTTGTCGGTGAAGTGGGTGAGGAAGAAGCCGAGGTTGGTGGCGTAGAAGGTCTTTCCGCAGCCGCCCGTGGCGGATGAGATCGTGAAGACCGTGCCGGGGCCGCCGTCCGATGTCGCGCTCGCCGGGTGGGGCGTGATCGCGGTCTGGACGACAGGGGCGGCGGCGGCCAGCTCGATGCCCCGCTCGACCGCCTCCGCCAGCTCCTTGTCCTCGAGCGGCAGCTGGAGCAGGTCGATGGCGCCGGTGGACACGATGTCCCGCAGGCTGGCGTCGGGGCGACGGCTGAAGGCGAGCACGAGGCTCATGGCCGGGAGGTCCTCCCGGATGAGGCGGAGGCGGGCCAGGCCGGACCGGGTGCCGAGGCTCGGGCCGGCGACGAGGACGTCGAACGGGCCGTCGGCCTCGAGGACGTCACCGGCGGACCCGAGGCGGGTGCAGGCGACGACGTCGGGGGTCGGCAGCGTGTCCGCCACCGCCCCCCGGATCTGGTCGGCGAGGAGGTCGCTGCGGTCGAGGACGAGGATCTTGGGGGTGGTCATGGTGGCCTCAGGCCGCAGCGGCGTTGGGCTCGACCGACAGGATGTTGCCTCCGTCACGGCCCGGCGTGGGGCCGGCGGGCGGGGCGTCATCGGCGGTGAGCGTGGCGTACAGGGACTGGAACTCGGTCGTGTAGACGAGCTTCTCCGCGTCGGCCGTTCGGACGGCGAGGAGGTAGGTGACGCTGTCGCCGCTGGCCCGGGGTGCCTCGGTCTCCACCTGACCCCGGCGGGCCGGGACCGTGAGGCTCACGTCGAGCACCTCGACGTTGGTGAGCAGCAGCTCGGCACGGGGGCTCGGGGCGCTGATGGGCGAGCCACCGGGGAAGACGGCGTAGAGGTTGAGCCGGTCGCCGGCGTTCACGTAGCCGGCGACACCGGCGACGAAGTCGACCTGGACGGCCATCGCCTCGAAGCCCTCGGGCACCTCGTAGCCCCGGTTCACGAGCTGGAGCCCGGAGGAGGTGATGGGCTGGCCCTCCGCGAACCCCTGGACGAAGGTGGCGCCCTCGAGCTGGTTCAGGCTCTGGACGGCGCCGGCGGGGAGCTCGCCCGGCGGGACCTTGGTCTCTTCGAGCCGGCCTTCCTCGATGAGGTCGTCGGCGAGGCTGCCGGCGGGGATGTCCGAGTTGCTGATGACGGCCGTGACGGGACCGCCGATGTCGCTGCCCCCGTCGTCGTCGTCGTTGGTGAGGGCGTAGACGATGATGCCGCCGACGAGGAAGAACGCGATCCCCAGCAGCACCAGCAGGTTGGAACGACGGCGCACGAGGCCTCCATGGGTTGTCGCGCCGCGTGGCGCATCCGGTGTGGTGACCCACACACCCACTCACCGGAGGGCGAGCACGTGCTGTGCGGGCTTGGGGTGATTGTCGGCATCTGCCGACTTCGAGAACATCCCCCGGACGGGCCATTGGTCATGGTCCCGGGTGACTAGTTCCGAGCGATCACGGCGGTGCCGGCACATCGGACAGGGGCGGCTACCGTCGCCGCGTGCGCTGCATCGGCCTCACCGGGGGCATCGGATCCGGCAAGTCGACCGTCTCCGCCCTCCTGGCGGAGCGGGGCGCCGTCGTGATCGACGCCGACGCCATCACGCGGGAGCTGCAGCAGCCGGGCGCGCCCGTGTTCGAGGCGATGGTCGAGCGCTTCGGGGCCGGCATCGTCGCGGCCGACGGCACGCTCGACCGGCAGGCCGTGGCCGACATCGTCTTCACCGACCCCGAGGCGCTGGCCGACCTGGGGAAGATCGTGCACCCGTCCGTCGGCGCCGAGATCGCCCGACGCCTCGCGGAGGAGGCGGGCACGGATCACCTCGTCGTGCTGGACGTCCCCCTGCTCGTCGAGTCGGGGCGGGACGACATGGCCGGGCTCGTGGTGGTCGACGTCGATCCGGAGGTGGCCGTGCGCCGCCTCGTCGAGCAGCGCGGCATGCAGGAGGCGGACGCCCGGGCCCGCATGGCCCGTCAGGCCTCACGGCAGGACCGCCTGGCCCGGGCCGACGTCGTCCTCGACAACTCGGGCACGGTGGCCGACCTGGCCGCGCAGATCGACGCGCGGTGGGCGGAGATCCAGTCGCTGGACGCGTCTGCCGAGACCGACGCGGGCTAGGTGGACACCACCCGCCGCCAACAGGAACGCGCCGTCGGTCGGGCCACGGGCCCCGATCGGCTCCGCCTGTTCGCCGTCATGTGGGCGCTGGCGAGCCTCTGGCACCTGCTCGGAGATCCCGGCGGTGCGCCTGCATGGGCCCAGGCCGCCCTGGCCCTCGCCCTCGGCCTGGTGCTCTGGCGCCCGGGGGCCGTCGTGCCGCTGGGCCTGCTCGCGGCCGCCGGGGTGGCCGTGGCCTGGGAGGAGGCCCCGGCGCTCGGCGATCACTGGCTCCTGGCCAGCTTGGTCAACGTGGCGATCCTGCTGTGCATCGGGGTGGCCGTGCTCCGCCGACGGCTCGGCGACCGCACCGACCTGGCCGAGCGCCTGTTCCCGGCGGCACGGCTCTGCCTGCTGGGGGCCTACGGCTTCGCCGCCTTCGCCAAGCTGAACTCGGCCTTCTTCGATCGTGGCGCCAGCTGTGCCGTCTTCCTGTACCGGCAGACGACCGGCTCGATCGGGCTGGAGGGCCTGCAGCTCGGCGGGACGGCTTGGCTCGAACGGGCCGTGATCCTGGCCGTGGCCGGCATCCAGCTCGCCGTGCCGCTCCTCCTGCTCGTCCGCCGCACCCGCTCGCTCGGCGTCGTCCTGGCCATGGGCTTCCACCTCGTCGTCGCCCTCGACCGGACGGCGTCGCACGTCGAGAGCTCCGCCGTCCTGTTCGCCCTGCTCGTGCTGCTCCTTCCGCCCTCGTCCGGGCAGTGGACCGCCGAGCGGGTGGGGTCGGTGGGTGCGCGCCTGGCGCTGCGGGACGAGGCGCTGCCGGGTCGGGTGCGGTTGGCCGCCGTCATGGTCCCGACGCTCGTCGGGCTCCTCGTGGCCGTGGACGCGGTGGACGACGAGCTGGCCTTCGACCTGGGCTGGTGGTCGTGGCAGGTGTTCGCCCTCGTGGCGCTGACGTCGGCGGCGCGCCACCTACGCCAGTCGCCCGGTCCCAGCGCCGTGCGCCTCCTGCCCTACCACGCCCTCTACGCGCTCGTGCCGCTGCTCGTGGTCGCGAACGGCGTGGCGCCGTACGTCGAGCTGAAGACCGGGGACACCTGGACGACGTACTCGAACCTGCGGACGGTGGACGGCGACACGAACCACCTCGTCCTGCCCCGCACGCTCCCGGTGTCGGAGGAGCAGGCAGACCTCGTCGAGATCCTCGACACCAACGACCCGATGCTGGCGCTGTACCGCGCCAGCGACCTCGCCCTCACCTGGGACCGCCTGCGGGCCCACCTCCACGACCGCCCGGGCGTCGCCATCACGTACCGGCGAGGGTCGAAGCTCGTCGCCCTCGCGCGCGCCTCCGACGAGCCCGAGCTCGTCGCGCCCCTCCCGCTGGCCCAGGAGAAGCTCCTGCCGTTCACCCCGGTGGACCTCGCCGAACCGGAGCCCTGCCGGCCCTGACGGGGCCCGACCCTGACAGGCGCTGTCAGGGTCGGTCGGTAGCATCGACCGGGTGCCTCCCTTCCGCGTGGTGTCCGACTTCGAGCCCGCCGGCGACCAACCGGCAGCCGTCGCCACGCTGGCGGCCGGGGTCGAGCGGGGCGACCGCTTCCAGACGCTCCTCGGGATCACGGGGTCGGGCAAGAGCGCCACCATCGCGTGGACGATCGAGCAGGTACAGCGGCCCACCTTGGTGCTGGCCCCGAACAAGTCGCTCGCCGCCCAGCTGGCCAACGAGTTCCGCGAGTTCTTCCCCGACAACCGCGTCGAGTACTTCGTCTCGTACTACGACTACTACCAGCCCGAGGCCTACATGGCCGCGAGCGACACCTACATCGAGAAGGACTCGTCGGTGAACGACGAGATCGACCGCCTGCGCCACGCCGCCACCTCGGCCCTGCTCACGCGGCGGGACGTCATCGTGGTGGCGTCGGTCTCCTGCATCTACGGCCTCGGCTCGCCCGCCGAGTACCGGGAGAACATGCTCCACCTGCGGGTCGGCCAGGAGATCGACCAACGGGGCGTGCTCCGCAAGCTGGTCGACATGCGCTACGAGCGCAACGACCTCTACGTCGTGCGGGGCTAGTTCCGCGTGCGGGGCGACACGATCGAGGTGCACCCGGCCTACGACGAGACGGCCGTGCGCATCGAGCTCTTCGGCGACGAGATCGAGCGCATCCAGGTGCTCGACCCGCTCACCGGGGAGCAGGTCACCGTGCTCGACGAGCTCGTGCTCTACCCGGCCACCCACTACGTGGCCGGTGAGGACCGCATGCGGAGGGCCATCGAGCGGATCGAGAAGGAGCTGCAGGAGCGGCTCGCCTGGTTCGAGCGGGAGGGCAAGCTGCTCGAGGCCCAGCGGCTCCGCATGCGCACCCAGTACGACCTCGAGATGATGCAGGAGGTGGGATATTGCAACGGCATCGAGAACTACTCGGCGCCGATCGACGGGCGCGGCCCAGGCGAGGCCCCGAGCACCCTGCTCGACTTCTTCCCCGACGACTTCCTCGTGGTCATCGACGAGAGCCACGTGGCGGTGCCGCAGCTGCACGGCCAGTACGCGGGCGACCGATCCCGCAAGGAGGAGCTCATCGAGCACGGCTTCCGGCTCCCGTCGGCCGCCGACAACCGACCGCTGCAGTTCGAAGAGGTTTTGGAGCGGGTGAACCAGGTGGTCTTCCTGTCAGCCACGCCGGGCGCGTTCGAGCTCGGGGTGTCCACGCAGGTGGCCGAGCAGATCGTCCGGCCGACGGGCCTCGTCGACCCCGAGGTGGTGGTGAAGCCCACGAAGGGTCAGATCGATGACCTGATCGAGCAGATCAACAAGCGGGTGGCCGAGGACGCGCGGGTGCTCGTCACCACTCTCACCAAGAAGATGGCGGAGGACCTCAGCGACTACCTGCTCGAGCAGGGCCTGCGCGTCCGCTACCTCCACTCCAACATCGACACCATCCAGCGGATCGAGATCCTCCGGGACCTGCGGCTCGGGGAGTACGACGTGCTCGTCGGCATCAACCTCCTCCGGGAGGGCCTCGACCTGCCGGAGGTGTCGCTGGTGGCCATCCTCGACGCGGACAAGGAGGGCTTCCTGCGCTCCGAGACGTCGCTCATCCAGACGATGGGTCGAGCGGCCCGGAACGTCGACGGCCAGGTGATCATGTACGCCGACACCGTCACCGACTCCATGCGACGGGCCATCTCCGAGACCCAGCGCCGCCGCCAGGTCCAGCTGGCGTACAACGAGGAGCACGGGATCGACCCGCAGACGATCCGCAAGGCGGTGACCGACATCCTGGCCATGCTCCGACCGACGGAGGAGGCGCCGACGCCCAACAAGGATCGGCGCTCCCGGGTCCACGATCGGGCGCGGGTCGACCTCGCCGTCCTGCCCGGGGACGAACTGCGTCGCCTGATCCTCACCCTCGAGGAGGAGATGCACGACGCTTCGGCCGGGCTGCGGTTCGAGTACGCGGCGCGCTTGCGCGACGAGATCAAGGACCTGAAGCGCGAGCTCCGGGACGTGGGCTGACCGCGTCTCCGCCGGCCCTCCGCACCCTGCTCCTGCACGGCGCGCTGCTGGCGGTGGTGCTCGTGTGGGCCGCCCGCTGGGTGGGTGCGCCGGGCGAGGTGGGCATCGACGAGGGCGTGGCCGTGCTGCAGGCGCAGGCCCTCGCCGACGACGGCGCCTGGACGCTCGACCACCCGCTGGAGGCCGTGGACCCGGCCGGCTCCGCCTTTCCCCTGCGAAGCACGAGCCGCACGGAGGACGGCTACGTCCCGTTCGCCAAGCACCCGCTCTACCCGCGCCTGCTGGCGTGGACGGACGACGTGGGCGGCGTGGCCGCCATGGTGGGCCTGTCGATAGCGGGAGCCGTCGTTGCGGCGATGGCCGCCGGGTGGCTGGCCGGGCGCCTCGATCGACGGCTCGCGGCGCCCTCCCTCTGGGTCACCGGGGTGGCGAGCCCCTTGCTGTTCGACTCCGGCATCGTGCTGGCCCACACGCTCGGCGCTGCCGCCGCAGGGCTCGGTGCCGTCGCCGTGGTCCGCCACCTCGATGAGGGCCGCGCCGTCAGCCGTTGGCTGGCCGTCGTGGCGCCCTGCGTGGCGGCCGTCGTCCTCCTGCGCGGTGAGGGGATCCTCCTCGCCGGTGCGGTGGCGGCCGTCACCGGCGGAGTTGCCGTTGCACGGCGCCACGCCGCCTGGGGGAGCGCGGCGCTGAGCGTCGCCGTCCTCGGCGGGGTCTCGCTGCTGGCCGACCGCCGCTGGAGCTCGAGCATCCTTGGCGCGTCCATCGGGCTTCCCGGGGGCACGGCGGCCGATGACTCGCTGCTCGAAGGCCGCATCGCCGGGCTCGTCACGACCACCGTCCGGCCGAGCTACGCCGCCGACGATCGGCACCTGCTGCTGATCGGCGGGGTGGCGCTGCTCGCCATCGTGGTGCTGGCCCTGCGCCGGGGCGGCTCGGACGAGCGGATGGCCGGCGGGGCCGCCGCCGTCTCCGCGGCACTCGTCGTCCTCTGGGCGGTGTCCGGTCGGCCCGGGCCAGTGCCCGGCCTCCTCCTGGCCTTCCCGGTGCTCTGGGTCGGGCTCGCGCTCGGGCGCTGGGGCCGGGAGCCAGCGGCCCGCGCCCTGGTGGCCGTCGGTGCGGTCTTCGCGGGAGCCGTGGCGGCCACCCAGTACCGCCAAGGGGGCGGCTTCGAGTGGGGCGCTCGATACGTGGCGCTGGCCCTACCGCTGGTCGTTCCCGTCGCCGTGCTCGGGTTGGCCCGGGCCTGGGATGCGATCGACGACCGGCGGGTCGGGCGAGCGGTGGCGGTCGGGCTGGCCGTGACCACCCTCGCCCTCGGCGGCGTCGCGATCGCCAGCCAGCAACGGCTGGGCGGGTTCAACCGCTCCTTCGGCTCCGAGCTGATCGCGGTGGCGCCGGACAGTCGGCTCGGCGGCGGAGACCGGGACGGTCGCCCGATCATCGTGGGCGCCGACTTCCTGATCCCTCAGCTGGTGTGGCCGCAGTACGACCGTGCCCGGTGGCTGCGCATCCGGGGCGACGGCCCGATCGTCGTGGACGGCCCCGACCCTCGGGTCGAGGCGCTCTTCGACGCCGGCGTCGACCGCTTCACGTTCGTCACCCGGGACCTCGACCGCGACCGGCCACTGCTCGGCGAGGCTCGGCTGGTCAGCCGCCGCGAGCAGCGCGGGTGGGAGGTGGCGGTCGTCGAGCCGCCGTCCTGAGACTGGTTCGAACGGCCCATACCGGTCACGCCCGGACCTTGCGAAGGTGGCGGGGATGTTGGACACGCACGATCCGGCCCTGGCCGGTCGCGCCCGCTGGGCGCGACGTCTCGGCGGCGCGCCCCTGTGGGCCCACGCCTTGGCGCTCGCCGGCGTGCTGCTCGTCGTGGGCCAGCTGCTGGGCCCGGGCACCTACTCGGCCGACGAAGGCGCAGCCATCATCGAGGCCCGCTCGCTGGCCGAGGGCGAGGGTTGGATCGTCGAGCACCCGCTGCCCGACGCCGACCCGACCGGTGCCCGTTACCCGCTCGAGCTCTCAGAGTGGGGCGAGCGCGGCACGGCCCCCTACGCGAAGCACCCGCTCTACCCCGTGCTGCTCGCCGTCGCCGACCGGGTCGGTGGGGTGCGCGCGATGGTGGCGCTGTCGGCCCTCGGCACCGCCGCGGCTGCAATGGTCGCAGCCGCGCTCGGCCGCCGCCTCCGGGCGGGCATCGAGCAGCCGACGCTGTGGGTGGTGGGGCTGGCCAGCCCGCTGCTGTTCGGCTCGACCTGGGTGATCGCCCACAACCTGGGTGCCGCGGCCGTCGGCGCCGCGTTGGTGGCTGCGCTCCGGGCGGGGGAGCGCGCCGATCCCCGGTGGAGCCTGGTGGCGGCCGGCCTGCTCGGCGTCGCCCTCGCCCTGCGCACGGAAGCGGTCGTCGTGGCCGGCGCGCTCGTCTTGGTCGCGCTGGTCCAGGCCCTGCGGGGCCGTGGTGGAGCGTGGGCGTGGACCGCCGGCGCAGCGGTGGCCGCGGTCCTCGTCACCCGCTGGGCGGAGGGGCGAGCGCACTCGGCCATCCTCGGCGAGAGCCGACCCGCGCCCCGGTCACCGAGCGCCGCCGGGGACGGGTCGCTGGTGGGGGATCGCTGGGCCGGCTTCGTGCAGACGTGGCTCCGCCCGGGCGGTGGGACCGGGGCGGCGCTGCTGCTGGCGGCGCTGGCCCTCTTCGGGTTCGTCACCTGGAAGGTCGCGCGCGGCGAGCACGAGCGCGTGCTGGTCCGGCGCTTCGCTGTCGTCGCGGCTGCGCTGGTGGTCGTGCGAGCCCTCCTGCTGCCTGCCGACGCGGTGCCGGGCCTGCTGGTCGCCTTCCCGCTCCTGTGGGTCGGGATCGCCCTGGCCCCTCGGGGCCTGGTGACCGACCGGAGCGGCCGGAACGTCGCTGTGGGGCTGGCCGGGGTGAGCGGGGTGGCGGCGCTCGGGATCCTGGCTACGCAGTACCGCGCCGGCGGCACCGCCGAATGGGGCGGCCGCTACTTCGCCGTCTTGCTGCCCCTGGTCACGCCCCTGGCTGTGGCCGGGCTGGCGGAGCGGGCCGCCCGGATCGACGCCCGCAGCCGCCGCGTCCTGGGCGGCAGCCTGCTCGCAGCCACCGCCGCCCTCAGCCTGCTGGCGATGCGGGAGGTCCGCGGCGGCCGCGAGCGGTCCGAGCGGGCCGTGGACGCGATCGAGCAGGCCGTGGCAGGGCTGCCCGTCCCGGTCATCCTGGCGACCGAGGGGGCCGTGCCGCGCACCGCCTGGCGGACGTTCCCGGAGCAGCGCTGGCTCCTGGTCGATCCCGCCGACCCCGCAGTCGTGCCCGACCTCCTCGCCGCCGGCGTCGACCGGTTCGTGGTCGTGAGCAGGGATGTCGAGGGGGCGCTGGCGCAGCTCGGTGGGCTGCGCCGGGTGCCCGGGGCGCCGAAGCTCGGTGGCATCGCGGTGGTGGAGGCGATCCCCTGACCGAACGTGCGTTCGCAGGTTGTCGCGGACCGGTAGCCTGTGGCGGTGTCTGATGCACTGGTCGTCCGCGGGGCCCGCGAGCACAACCTGAAGAACGTCGGGATCGAGCTCCCGCGCGACAAGCTCATCGTGTTCACGGGCCTCTCGGGGTCGGGCAAGTCGTCCCTGGCCTTCGACACGATCTACGCCGAGGGCCAGCGTCGCTACGTCGAGTCGCTGTCGTCCTACGCCCGGCAGTTCCTGGGCCAGATGGACAAGCCGGACGTGGACTTCATCGAAGGCCTGTCGCCGGCCATCTCGATCGACCAGAAGTCGGCGTCGCGCAACCCGCGCTCCACCGTCGGCACGATCACCGAGGTCTACGACTACCTCCGGCTGCTGTATGCCCGCATCGGCGTCCCGCACTGCCCGGAGTGCGGCGCCCAGATCACCCGGCAAACGCCGCAGCAGATCGTCGACCGCATCCTCGAGCTGCCGGAGGGCACGCGTTTCCAGGTGCTGGCGCCGGTGGTCCGGGGGCGGAAGGGCACCTACGAGACCCTCCTCACCGACCTGGCCTCCCAGGGCTTCGCGCGGGCCCGCGTCGACGGCGAGGTGCACGAGCTCACGGAGAAGGTCGACCTCGCCCGCTACGAGCAGCACACGATCGAGGTCGTGGTCGACCGGCTCATCGTCCGCCCGGGCCTCGAACGGCGGCTCACCGACTCCCTGGAGACCGCGCTCAAGCTGGCCGACGGCGTGGCGGAGGTGCAGCTCGTCACCCGCGAAGGCGAGGGGGTGGGGGGAGCGGAGGACGGCGAGGCGGACGACACGCTCACCTTCTCCCAGCACCTCGCCTGCCCCAACGGCCACGGGTCGTTCGAGGAGCTCGCTCCCCGCAACTTCTCCTTCAACTCCCCCTACGGCGCCTGCGACACGTGCGACGGGCTGGGCACCCGGTTCGAGGTCGACCCCGAGCTGATCGTCCCCAACGGCGACGTCTCGATCAACGAGGGTGCGATCGCCCCGTGGGCGGGCGGCAACAGCCAGTACTTCAAGCGGCTCCTCGAGTCCGTGGCCGACACGCTCGGTGCCAACCCGGATGTGCCGTGGTCGAAGCTGCCGAAGAAGCACCAGGTGGCGTTCCTGCGGGGCACCGGGGTGGGCAAGGTGCAGGTCCGCTACAAGAACCGCTACGGGCGCGTGCGGTCCTACACCGCCAACTTCGAGGGCATCGTCCCGTACCTGCAGCGCCGCCACAGCGAGTCGGAGTCCGACAGCCAGCGCGAGCAGATCGAGGGCTACATGCGGGAGGTGCCCTGCCCCGTCTGCCAGGGCGCCCGCCTCAAGCCGCTGTCGCTGGCGGTGACGATCGACGGGCACTCCATCTCCGAGATCTGCGACATGTCGATCGGCGCCGCGGCGAAGACCCTCGCCGGCCTCACGCTCTCCGAGCGCGACCGCCTGATCGCCGAGCGGGTGGTGAAGGAGGTCAACGCCCGCATGGGCTTCCTCCTCGACGTCGGCCTCGACTACCTCTCCCTGTCGCGATCCGCGGCCACCCTCGCCGGCGGCGAGGCGCAGCGCATCCGGCTGGCGTCCCAGATCGGCTCGGGCCTCGTGGGGGTGCT
This sequence comes from Acidimicrobiales bacterium, assembly GCA_030681555.1. GTDB lineage: Bacteria > Actinomycetota > Acidimicrobiia > Acidimicrobiales > VFJN01 > VFJN01. The sequence continues at coordinate 29,126 of JAUXRW010000064.1, read as the reverse complement.
CTACGTCCTGGACGAGCCCTCGATCGGCCTGCACCAGCGCGACAACCGGCGTCTGATCGACACCCTGATCCGCCTGCGCGACCTCGGCAACACCGTCATCGTGGTCGAGCACGATGAGGACACGATCTCGGTGGCCGACCACGTGATCGACATCGGTCCGGGGGCGGGGGAGCACGGCGGCGAGGTCATCCACTCGGGCACCGTCAAGGGGCTGCTCCGCAACAAGGCGTCGATCACCGGCCAGTACCTGGCCGGCAAGCGGTCGATCCCCGTGCCCGAGCAGCGCCGCCCGCCCAACGGCAAGGCGCTCGTCGTCGAGGGAGCCCGGGAGCACAACCTCAAGAACCTCACGGTGGCGTTCCCGCTCGGCGTCTTCGCCGCCGTCACCGGCGTGTCGGGGTCGGGGAAGTCCACCCTCGTCAACGACATCCTCTACCGGTCGCTGATGCAGCGGATCTACCACTCGAAGACGCCGCCGGGCCTCCACAAGGCGGTCAAGGGCCTCGAGCACCTCGACAAGGTCATCAACATCGACCAGAGTCCCATCGGCCGCACCCCGCGCTCCAACCCCGCCACGTACACCGGCGTGTGGGACCACGTGCGCAAGCTGTTCGCCGCCACCCAGGAGGCCAAGGTGCGGGGCTACCTGCCCGGGCGCTTCAGCTTCAACGTGGCCGGCGGGCGCTGCGAGGCCTGCTCGGGTGACGGCACGATCAAGATCGAGATGCATTTCCTCCCGGACGTCTACGTCCCGTGCGAGATCTGCAAGGGCAAGCGGTACAACCGGGACACGCTGGACATCACGTTCAAGGACAAGAACGTGTCCGACGTGCTCGAGTTGTCCTGCGAGGAGGCGCTCGAGTTCTTCGCCAACCAGCCCGTCATCGCCCGCCACATGCAGACGCTGGTCGACGTCGGGCTGGGCTACGTGCGGCTCGGGCAGCCGGCTACCACCCTCTCGGGTGGCGAGGCGCAGCGGGTGAAGCTGTCCAGTGAGCTGGCCAAGCGCTCCACGGGCCACACGATCTACATCCTCGACGAGCCCACCACCGGCCTCCACTTCGAGGACATCCGCAAGCTGCTCACGGTCCTGTCCCGCCTGGTCGACCAGGGCAACACGGTCCTCGTCATCGAGCACAACCTCGACGTCATCAAGACGGCGGACTGGGTGATCGACCTCGGACCCGAGGGCGGGGACGGCGGCGGCACGCTGGTCTGCCAGGGCACCCCGGAGCACGTGGCAGCCGTGGAGAAGAGCTGGACGGGCCGGTTCCTGGCCCCGCTGTTATCGGGCGAACCACCCGCGAAATAGTCCATATGGGCCATTGAGGCCCCGGGCCCCTGCCCCGATGCTGGGGGCATGTGCTGGGAGACCGTCAGATGAGGCGCGTGGCGCGGCCCCTGCTGTACGTGGGCGTGCTGGCCATCGTCGCCGGCATTGCGAAGGCCCACGCCACCTGGGTGGGCCACTACGACCTCACCGGGTCCGCGCGCTTCGCGTGGACGGCGCTCTTCGCCGGGATCATGTGTGTGACGGCCTACGGCTTCGGACTCCCGGATGTGCCGCGCACGAGGGCCGCCGCCGTGGGCGGCTCGGTGGGCGCGGCGTTCACCGGCGCGGTGGCCATGTCGATCGTGCAGCTGTTCGTCGGCGATGCCCTGCTCCCCCGCTCGGTCGTCTTCGGCTCCGCCCTGCTGCTGCCCGACTGGTACCGCCTCTGCATCCGGCTGTCCGCCGGCGGCCGGCTCCGGGCCGAGGCCCGGGCCCGCGTCGTCGTCGTGGGCCGGCCGGACGAGGTGGCCGCCCTCGAGCTGGAGCTGCAGGGCCAGCCCGAGCGCCCGGCCGCAGTTATCGGCCATCTCACGCCCGAGGCCGCCGCGGTGCAGCCCGACGGCACCCGTCCACTCCAGCTGCTCCTGGACCAGCTCCACCCCACCGTCCTCGTGCTCGACCTGGCGGCCCAGCAGCACGACGGCGTGGTTGCGCAGGCGGGTGTGCTCCACGAACGGGGGGTGCGGATCCGCACCCTGAGCGCGTTCTACGAGGACTGGCTCGGCAAGCTCCCGCTGTCCGAGCTCGAGCGAGCCTCGCTCTTCTTCGACATCGGTGAGCTGCACCGGGCGGGGTACGGCCGGGCCAAGCGAGTCCTCGACGTCCCTGTCGCCCTCGGCGGCATGGTGGCCCTCGCCATGGTGGCGCCACTGGTGTGGGTGGCCAACCTCGGCGGCAACCGTGGCCCACTGCTCTACCGCCAGATCAGGGTGGGCAAGGGCGGCGGCACGTTCACCCTGCTCAAGTTCCGCACCATGACGCCGTCGGGACCCGTCGGCGGTGTCGGCAACTGGACCACCGAGGACGATCCGCGCATCACCCCGGTGGGCAGGGTGCTGCGCAAGACCCATCTCGACGAGCTCCCGCAGATGGTCAACATCCTTCGGGGCGACCTCGGCGTCGTCGGTCCTCGCCCGGAGCAGCCCCACTACGTCGACGAGCTGACCGACAAGCTCCCGTTCTACGGGTTGCGCCACGTGGTCCGTCCGGGCCTCACCGGCTGGGCCCAGGTGAAGTACGGCTACGCCGGCAACGAGAGCGACGCCCTCGAGAAGCTCCAGTACGAGTTCTGGTACCTCCGCCACCAGAGCCTGCGCACCGACGCCAAGATCGTGGGCCGCACCGTCCGCAGCGTCCTCGGCAGCGAGGGCACGGGACGGTGACGGCGGTCTCGCTCGTGGTGGTGGCCTTTCACCGCCCGGAAGCCCTCGACCGACTCCTGGAGTCGGTCGCCGGGTTCTCGGCCGAGGTCGTGGTCGTCGTGGTCGACGGCGACCCCGTCGTGCGGGCGGTTGCGGTCCGGCACGGGGCGCGGGCGGTTTCGCTCCCGGGCAACCCCGGGTACGCCGCCGCGGTCAACGCCGGGGTCCGGGCGGCAACCGGGTCCGTGCTCGTGTTCTCGAACGACGACCTGCGGTTCGAGGCCGGAGCCCTGGACGCCCTCGTCGACGTGGTCCACCGCACCGGCGACGTCGTCGTCCCGCAGATGATCGATCGGGCCGGTGCCGTCGAACCGACGATCGCTGCGCTGGCGACGCCCGGTCGCCTCCTCCTCGAGTGGGCCCTGCTCCCGGACGCCCCCGTCCGCTGGCTCCCACGGTCATTGGCGGCCAAGTGGCGCCGTCCCGCCGAGCTCGAGAAGGTGCCTGCGGCCATGGCTGCGGTGGTGGCGGCACGCGCCGATCTCTTGCACTCGTTCCCCCTCCCCGAGTGCTACTTCCTCTACTGGGAGGAGCAGGAGTGGTTCTGGCTCCTGCGCGACGCCGGGGTGTCCGTCTGGTACGAGCCGGCGTCATCGGTCGTGCACGACGGCGGCCGCAACGACGTCCGGGGCGAGAAGTCGGCGCTGCTGGCCGGCAACGCCATCCGCTACATCCGGCGCACCCAGGGTCGCCGCGCCGCCCTGCTGGCCTGGCCGGTCGTGCTGCTCTGGTCCGCCCGGCTAATGGTCGTCGACGGGCTGCGAGCGCGGTGGCGGCCATCGGCGATGGCGCACGGGCGGGTCCGGGCTCGGCGGGCGGGCTTCCGAGCCGCCCTTCGGGGGCTGGGCGACGTGGTGGCACGATGACCGTCCTCCTCGTCGACTGGCTCGGACGGGGCGGCATCGCCCAAGACACGGAGTCGTGGGCCATCGAGGTGGCGCGGGCCGGCGCCGAGGTCGTGGTCGTGACGCGCGGAGAGCGAGAGTTGGCGGAGGCCACGGTGCCCGTGCGCGTGTCGCCCCCCGCCCGTACGCGGGTGGGCGGGCACCGCCGGCTCGTCCGCACCGTGGTGGAGGCCATCCACGAGCTCCGGCCCTCGAGCATCGTCCTGCAAAACTTCCTGATAGCGCCGTTGGAGGAGCCCGTGCATCGGGCAGCCCGGTCGGTCGGGGCCCGACTGATCCAGGTCGTCCACGACCACCAGCACCACACCCGGACGAGCGGGATGCGCGCCGGCTTAGCGCACCAGCTGCGGCGCGCTGACGTCGTGGTGGCCCACACGGATTTCGTGCGCCGCTCCATCGGGCAGGACCTCGACCGGCCGGTGCAGGTCTTCCCGCTCCCCGTGCCGCTCGGACTCGTCCCCGAGCCCCGCCCGCCGCGCCGCCGAAGGATGGTCCGCGGGTCGCCGTGCACCTCGGGGTGCTCACCCGGGCGGACAACAAGGGCACGGATGTCGTGGTCGAGCTGGCCGAGCGGGGTGTGGCGGGATGGCAGCTGGCGTTCGCGGGCGTTGGCGCGCCGTCACCGGCAGGGGCCATCTCGCACAACCGGTTCCTCGCGGCGGGCGAGCTGGTCGCGGTGGTGGAGGCCTCGACCTCGACGCTGCTGCCGTATCGGTTCGCGTCGCAGAGCGGTGTCATCGTGCTGGCCCAGGCCCTTGGGTCGGTGCCCATCGCCACTCGGGTCGGGGGCCTGCCCGAGCAGATCGAGGACGGTGTGACCGGTCTTCTCCTCCCGCAGGGCGCAGGGGCCGACGAGCTGGCTGAAGCCCTGCGCCGGCTCGACGGGCCAGAGGCCACGGCAATGGCAGCCAAGGGCCAGGCGACCGCCTGGGACCGGCACGCGGACTTCGCCCGCGCGGTCCGAGGCCTGCTCTGATGGCCGGGGCCGTGGGCGTCGTGGCCGTCGTGGCCGGTGAGCCGCAGGAGCGGCTCGAGCGCTTGGGCGAGGCGCTGGCCCTGCAGGTCCGGGCCGAGCTCGTGGTGCGCGTGGCCGCCCCCGTCGAAGACCATGCCCGCATCCGGAGCGCCATCCGTCCCGAGGGCGCGATCCGATCGGTCGTCGTGATGGCCAACCCGACCGGGCACCGGAGCGTGGGTCTGAACCTCGCCCTCCGGGGCCTCTCCACCGAGCTGGTGTGCCGCGTCGACGCCCGGTCTAGGCCTGGTGCCGATCACGTCGCCCGCTGCGTGTCGCGGCTGACCGCGGATCCGACGATCGGCGTGGTCGGCGGGCACCAGGTGCCGGTGCCCGGTGAGGGGCGTGTGGTGGCCCGGTCAATCGCCCGCGTGCTGGCCGATCCGGTCGTGGCTGGCGGGGCCGCCTACCGGAGGCGCTCGTCATCGGGCGATGTGGACACCGTGTACCTCGGGGCTTTCCGCACCGCGGAGCTGGTGGCCGTCGGCGGTTGGGCCGACGACCTGGCCTCCAACGAGGACTTCGAGCTCTGCCAGCGCTACCTGGCCGCTGGGCAGCGGGTGTGGCTCGAGGCCAGGCTCGACGTCGACTACGAGTCCCGCGTCAGGGTGCGAGACCTCTGGGCGCAGTACGCCGCCTTCGGCAGCGCCAAGGTGCGCTACTGGCAGCGCGACGGCTTCCGTCCGGCTCCCCGCCAGCTCGTGGGTCTGGCCGGCCCGTGGCTCGGCTTGCTCGCCGCCGTCGGCCTTGGGGTCTGGCACCCCGGTCTGGCCGGGGCGGGAGCGCTGCTCGCCTGCGCCGTCCTGCTCGCAGCCGACGCCCGCCGGCCAGGGACGGCCGGGCTCGGCGTGCGGCTGACGGCCGCTCTGCTCACGCCGGTGCCGGCGATGGCCTTCGCCGGGGGCGCGCTGCCGGCTCTGGTGCGCAGCTAGGATCACGATCAGGTCGATGCGCTGCGCCGCTGCCTCAGGCCCGTCTGAGCACCGCGCCGAGGCCAACGTTGGGGAACCGGGTCACCCGCCCGTTGAGGTTGAGCACGCGCTGGATGGCGACTGAAGCGATCGTCCGCGGTCGACCGTAGACCTGCATCGCCGTCAGCCGCGAGGGCACCTGCTTCTGTCCGTCGGTGGTAAGCGCCTCCACCGGGACGAGCCTGCTGCGCGGTGGCTGCCGCGGCCGGTACCGGAACTCGTTGAGCACCCACACCAGGGTCCCCGGCTCGATGGTGCAGCCCTCGCGACGTGCGAACTCCAGGTAGAAGTCGGGGAGCGGTCGCCAGTAGTCCGCGGGGAAGTCGTGCAGCTCCCAGATCGCAGGGCCGCACACGACGCAGGTGCCCCCCGGCTCCACCAGCCGGAGCGCGTTTCGCAGCGCAGCCGTCGGGTCGTACACGTGCTCGAGGAGGTTAAAGAGCAGGACCGTGGACCACGTCCGCCCGATGGCCCGGATCTGCTCATCGTCGAGGATGTCGACCGTGAAGTCGACCCCCGGGCCGGCCTCGACGTCGCAACCCTCCCAGGCTCGCCCTGAGCCGGTGACGGTGCCGTGCATGTTGCCGCCGATCCCTTGCCAGTTGTGGCTACCGACCTCGAGGACCGTGGGTCCAACGTGGTCCATGACCGATCGCAGATAGTGCAGGTCGGCAGGGACGGCCATTTCCGAAGTCTGGCACGCGCCCGCGAGGGCCCAGACGGCCGCTACGTCAGCGGGCCAGCAGCTGCCGGACCCGGCCAACGTCGTGCCGGTCGACGGCACCGGTGGCCAGCAGCCCCGATGCGTACAGCCCCAGAGCCAGTGCCATCGGTAGGAAGAGCGGGAGATCCCGGGTGACCCAGGCCGCCGCGGCGGCGACCAGCCCGCTGGCGACGACGCGCAGAGCCGGCGGTCGCATGCGCACCCCGGTGAGCTGCAGCGCCACCCGGGCGTAGATCCCGACCGCCAGGACCTGCGTGATCGCGGTCGCGACGGCCGCCCCGACGGCCTCGAAGGGTGGGAGCAGCGCCGCCACCAGGACGCCGTTGATTACCAGCATCAGCACGCCGAGGGGCACGACCTTGCGGGGCGACTCCGAGCTGGTCAGCAGGCCGCCCAGCGCCGCCACGAGGAGGGTCGCCCAGGCGACGGACCCGAGCACGGCCAGTGGTCGACCCGAGGATCCGTAGGCCGACCCGTAGGCGACGCGGGAGAGCTGGGTGGCCAGGGGCGCCACCAGCGCGGAGAGGCCGACGCCGAGCACGAACATCGTGTGCGTCAGCACGTCGAACGCCCGTTGCGCCGCCTCGACGTCGCCGACCGCCAGACGCCGGCTGAGCAGGAACACCGCCGGCGTCGCCAGGGCCAGCGTCACGAACGAGGTGCTGTCGATGGCCCGGACGGCCAGCTCGTAGCGCGTCGTCTCGGCCGCGTCGCTCAGCACGGCGAGGAGCAGCAGGTCGGCCCGAGAGACGATCACCGCCATGCCGGCCAATGCGGCGAAGGGGAGGGAGTGGTGCACTAGGTCCCGGACCTCGCCACGATCGATCGTCAGGCGAGCCGGCCAGGCGCCCACGGCGAAGATCCCAGGAATGGACGCAACGATGCCGAAGACAGGCCCGGCGGCGAGGGCGGCGAGCGCCCAGCGCACCGTCCCCCCCGCCGCGAGCACCACGGCGCCACCCCCGAACGAGACTGCCTGCGCGGTGAACTGCACCCACGCGCGGCGGACGAGCTCGCCATGCCCGGCCAGTGCCGCTGTCAAAGAGGACAGCACCGCGGCCCCGACTACCTGCAAGCCACCTACTGCCCAATCCCCGGGCGTCGTGATCGTGTTCGTGCCGGCGAAGTAGGCGAACCCCAGGCCGTACATGACGAGCCCGGCCAAGCCGCTGGCGAGGAGGGTGCCCCCGAGGACGGCGGGCGCCCGATCGGGAGCTCGGCTCACGAGCCGGGTGATCGCGGTGGACGTGCCGGCGTCGGCCAGGATCCCGCACATCGTGGCGGCCGCCAGTACGACCGAGTACCGGGCCACGCCCTCGGTCTCGATGTTGCGGGTGGCGACAACGATGAGCAGGAAGGCGAGCGAGCGCGACGCCGCCATCAGTACCGTGGATGCGACCGCCCCCTGCGTCGCCGCGCGCGCATCAGGTGAGCCGGCCATGCGCTCCGTGCGTGCCTAGATGATCTCGAGCATGCGCTGTAGGGCGACCCTGGCCCACTCGGTGGTGTCGGGGTCGACGGTGATCCGGTTGGGCACTCGGCCCGCCACCAACTCCTCGAGCACCCAGCAGAGGTGCGGGCCGTCGATGCGGAACATCGTGGAGCAGGGGCAGATCAGCGGGTCGAGCGACACGACGGTCTTGTCGGGGTTCTCGGCGTCGAGGCGGTTCACGAGGTGGATCTCGGTGCCCACGCCGATCACCGAGCCGGCGGGGGCCTTCGCCACGGCCCGGATGATGAAGTCGGTGGAGCCGACTTGATCAGCGACGGCGCAGAGGTCGTGGCTGCACTCGGGATGGACGACGACGATCCCGTCGGGGTGCTCGGCCCGGAAAGCGGCGACGTGCTCGGGGCGGAAGCGCTGGTGCACCGAGCAATGCCCCTTCCACAGCAGGAGGGTGGACTCCTTGCACTCCGCCTCGGTGAGCCCGCCTCGCTCGAAGCGTGGGTTCCACACCGACATATCGCTCAGCTGGTAGCCCATGGCGATGCCGGTGTTACGCCCGAGGTGCTGGTCGGGGAAGAAGAGCACCTTGTCGCCGGCGCCCCTGGCCCCGACGACCTCACGCCCGGCCCGCTCGCCCTGGCCCAGGGCCCAGTCGAGGATCGCCCTCGCGTTGGTGGAGGTGCAGACGGCACCACCCTTGCGCCCGACGAACGCCTTCAGCGCGGCCGACGAGTTCATGTAGGTGATCGGAACCACGCGCTCGATGTCGGTGACCGCCGCCAGCGCCTCCCAGGCCTCCTCGACCTCGTCGAGGTCGGCCATGTCGGCCATCGAGCAGCCGGCGTTGAGGTCCGGGAGGATCACCTGCTGGTGGTCGGCGGTGAGGATGTCGGCCGACTCGGCCATGAAGTGCACGCCGCAGAAGACGATGTACTCGGCCTGGTCCTGCTGCTGGGCGAGCACCGACAGGCGGTAGCTGTCGCCGCGGGCGTCGGCCCAGCGGATGACCTCGTCGCGCTGGTAGTGGTGCCCGAGGATGAAGACGCGGTCGCCGAGCGCGGCCTTGGCCACCCCGATCCGCCGATCGAGGTCCTCCGGTGAGGCAGACGTGAGCTCCTGGGGGAGCGGCTCCTGCAGTCGCAGCATGTTGTGGGGTTCCTCCGCAGTGCGAGGTTCCGATGTGCGGACGGCGGGGACAGCCCGGTCGCCTCTCCCGCGGGGATGTCGTCCTCGGAACCGATATGTCGCCGGAGACCGGGCCGGCGTGGTTGCAGCGTAGCCGCTGCCCCCGGTCCAACCGTCGACCGTTGCGACATGTTCCCGGCCGAAGGCCGAGCCGTGGACCGTCGCAGGGCCCCCGTATCCTCGGCAGGATGGTGCAGCGACCGCCGGCCGGCACGATCCCCGACGCACCCGGGTCCTACCAGTTCAAGGACCGGGACGGCCGCGTCATCTACGTCGGCAAGGCCCGGTCGCTGCGCTCCCGCCTGTCGAACTACTTCCAGAACCCCGCCAACCTCGCCCCCCGCACAGCCCGGATGGTCGCGGCGGCGGAGACGGTCGAGTGGATCCAGGTGCGGAACGACGTCGAGGCGCTCATGCTCGAGTACAGCCTCATCAAGCAGCACCAGCCCCGGTTCAACATCCGGCTGCGGGACGACAAGAGCTACCCGTTCCTCGCCGTGACGCTCGACGACGAGTGGCCCCGGCCCATGGTGATGCGGGGGCGCAAGCGCAAGGGCGTCCGCTACTTCGGCCCCTACGCCCACGCCTACGCCATCCGGGAGACGCTCGACCTCCTGCTGCGCACGTTCCCGCTGCGCACGTGCTCCGAGAACAAGTTCGGCCACCACCAGCGCCTCGGCCGGCCGTGCCTGCTGTTCCACATCGAGAAGTGCAGCGGCCCGTGCGTGGGCGAGGTGACGAAGGAGGAGTACGCCCGACTCACCGACGAGCTCCTCGACTTCCTCGACGGCAACACCGACGACGTCGTGAAGCGGCTGCGGGCCGACATGCACGACTGCGCCGAGCGCCTGGAGTTCGAGCAGGCGGCGCGGCTGCGCGACCGGCTGACGAGTGTGCAGAAGGCCATCGAGAAGCAGCAGATGGTGGCCGAGCGCTCCGAGGACCTCGACGTGATCGGCATCGCCGAGGACGAGCTCGAGGCCGCCATCCAGGTGTTCTTCGTCCGCAAGGGCCGGGTGGTGGGCCGCAAGGGCTTCATCGTCGACAAGGTGGAGGAGGTCACCCCCGGCGAGCTCATCGGCACCGTGCTCGAGGGCCTCTACGACGACCCGCCCCTCGGGATCCCGAAGACCGTTCTCGTGCCGGTCGAGGTGGAGGACACCCCGCTCTACGAGGAGTGGCTGGGCTCACTCCGGGAGTCGAGGGTGACGATCCGCGTGCCGGCCCGGGGGGGCAAGCGGGAGCTGCAGGAGACGGTCACCCGCAACGCCAACGAGGAGTTCGTCCGTCATCGGCTCCGGCGCGCGGCCGACCACAACAGCCGGGCCCGGGCGCTCAACGAGCTGCAGGAGCAGCTCGGGCTGCCCGAGGCCCCCCTGCGTATCGAGTGCTACGACATGAGCCACATCCAGGGCAGCGACTACGTCGGCTCCATGGTGGTGATGGAGGATGGGCTCGCGAAGAAGTCGGAGTACCGCCGCTTCAAGATCAAGGGCGTGCCGGGCAACGACGACTTCGCCGCGATGGAGGAGGTGCTCACCCGCCGCCTCACCGCGTACCTGGCCGACCGACGACGCCCGGCGGGGGAGAGACCCGGGAAATTCGCGTACCCGCCCCAGCTGCTCCTCGTGGACGGTGGGCTCGGGCAGCTCAGCGTGGCCGTGCGGGTGCTCGACGAGCTGGGCCTCACCGACGAGATCCCGGTCGCCTCGCTGGCCAAGCGCTTCGAGGAGGTCTACGTGCCCGGCCAGTCCGAGCCCGTGCGGCTGCCCCGGCAGTCCGAGGCGCTGTACCTCCTCCAGCGGGTACGCGACGAGGCCCACCGCTTCGCGATCACGTACCACCGACAGCTCCGCGGGAAGCGCATGACGACCAGCGTCCTCGACGGCATCCCCGGCCTGGGCGACGTGCGCCGCAAGCGGCTCGTCACCGAGCTCGGCGGGGTGAATGCCGTAAAGCAGGCGCCGCTCGAGGACCTCCAGGCCCTGCCCTGGCTCCCCGACGCCGTCGCGCGGGCCGTCCACGACAAGATCCACAAGGTCACCCGCTAGCGCAAGAGCCTGTCTCACAGGCGTTCCCGCATCGATACCTACGAACCGGTGGACAAAGCACTGCAGACGTGCACAGAAATGTCCACCAGTTCGCGCTAGACGTGGAGCTGACGGCGCGGGCCGACGAGAGGAGCTGCGGTGGTGGACTTCGGGAAGCTCGCGAAGCGGGCGAAGGGTGTAGCCGAGCAGCACGGCGACAAGATCGCCGGTGCGGTGGACAAGGCCACGGACGCCGTGGACAAGCGGACCAAGGGCAAGCACTCGGCGAACCTGCAGAAGATCAACGAGGCCGCCCGCAAGCTCGACAAGCGCCCGAACGACGACCCGCCGGCCCCCTGACGGCGTCGTTCTACGGTGGCGGCATGGCCGATCCGCCCGTCGTCGACCCCGCGGACCCGTGGGAGAGCCACTCGGGGTGGTGGCAGGACGGGTTCACGGGGGGCGCCGACCCGGAGTACGAGGAGCAGATCCTGCCGCTCGTGGCGGAGCACCTGCGAGGCGCCTCCCGGGTGCTCGACGTCGGGTGCGGGGAGGGGCAGGTCGCCCGGCTGGCGGTCGTTGGGGGTGCGGAGCTGGCGGTGGGGATCGACCCGACGTGGGCGCAGGTCGCCGTGGCCACCGAGCGAGGGGGCGGCGCGCACTACGGGCGGGCAGGCGCCGGGGCGATCCCGTTCCCGGACCGCTCGTTCGACGCCGCCGTCGCGTGCCTCGTCTTCGAGCACATCCGGGACGTGGACGACGCCATCGCCGAGGTGGCTCGGGTGCTTCGTCCCGGCGGTCGCTTCCTGTTCCTCCTGAACCACCCGCTCCTGCAGACCCCCAACAGCGGCTGGATCGACGACCAGGTGCTCGACCCGCCGGAGCAGTACTGGCGGATCGGCCCGTACCTGATCGAGGACGAGACCGTGGAGGAGGTGGAGAAGGACGTGTTCATCCCGTTCATCCACCGGCCGCTGTCCCGCTACGTCAACGCGCTGGCTGACCAGGGCCTGGTTCTCCGGCGGATGGAGGAGCCGGCGCCCCCACCTGGCTTCCTGGCCCGGGCCGCCGAGTACGCCGCCGCCGCCACCATCCCAAGGCTCCTCTTCCTGCGCCTGGAGAAGCAGTGACGCCACGGCGCTAAGTTCGCCGGAGATGACTGAGTTCGTCGTGATCACGGGCATGTCCGGTGCCGGGCGCTCGACGGCGGCGAAGGACCTCGAGGACCTCGGCTGGTTCGTCATCGACAACCTCCCGTCCGAGCTGATGCCGAAGGTGGTGGAGCTGGTGCTCCAGCCGGGCACCACGACCCCGCGGGTCGCCCTCGTCGTCGGCGCCGGTGCCTACGAGTCGTCGCTGCTCGTGGGCCTGGCCGAACTGCGGACGTCCGGCGGTCGCGTGCGGCAGCTGTTCCTCGACGCCGAAACGGCGGTGCTCGTCCGCCGCTACGAGAGCTCGCGCCGGCGCCACCCGCTCCTCTCGGCCGGCGAGGGCCTGGCCGACGCCATCGAGCGCGAGCGGGCCCTGCTCGAGCCCGTGAAGGCCGAGGCCGACGTCGTCGTCGACACGACGTCGCTGAACGTGCACGAGCTCCGCGCCCGGGTCGCCGACCTCTTCGGGGAGGACGACCCGTCGATCGGCATGCAGACCCGCGTCATGTCGTTCGGCTACAAGCACGGGCTCCCCCTCGACGTCGACCTCGTCATCGATTGCCGTTTCCTCCCGAACCCTCATTGGGTGGAGAAGCTGCGACCCCAGACAGGTCTGCACGACGACGTGCGGCGCTACGTGCTCGAGCAGCCCGCGGCGGCCGAATTCCTCGAGCGGCTGGACGGCCTCCTCGGCCTCCTGCTCCCCGCCTACGTCGCCGAGGGCAAGTCGTACCTCTCGCTGGCCCTCGGCTGCACCGGCGGTCGCCACCGATCGGTCGCCATCGCGGAGGTCGTGGCCGACCAGCTGCGGGCGCGCGGCTTCGGTCCGACCGTCATCCACCGGGACATCACCAAGTGAGCCCGGCAGGCGGGCCAGTGGGGGAGCGTGCGGGGGAGGGCGGTCCCCGGATCGTGGTCGTCGGAGGGGGCCACGGGCAGGCGGTGACCCTGCGGTCCGTGGTGCCTTGGGCGGGGCACGTCACGGCCATCGTCTCCACCGCAGACGACGGCGGATCGACCGGTCGGCTGCGTGAGTCGTGGGACGTGCCGGCCCTCGGCGACGTCCGCCGCTGCATCGCTGCGCTGGCCGACGCCCGTGGTGTGTGGGCCCGGCTGCTGGAGCGCCGCTTCGACGCCGGCGAGCTGAAGGGCCACCCCTTGGGAAACCTCGTGCTCCTGGCCCTCGTCGAGGAGCTGGGCGACCTGCAGTTGGCCTGCGACGAGGTGGCCCGCACCTCGGGCGTGGATCTGCACCGGGCTCGGGTCGTCCCGGTGACCGACGACGCCGTCGTGCTCGGCGGCCGGACCGTCGACGGCACGGAGGTCGTGGGGCAGGTCGCCGTCGCTGCCACCGACGGCATCGACCAGGTGTGGGTGGACCCCGGGTGCACGGCCGCATCGCCGATCGCCCTCGAGGCGATCAGCCGCGCCGACCTCGTGGTGCTCGGTCCCGGGTCGCTCTACACGAGCGTCCTGGCCGCTGCGGTCGTGGGCGACCTGCGCCAGGCCCTGAGCGCCGCGCCGGGGCGGACCGTGTACGTCGGGAACCTCCGGGCCGACAGCGCCGAGACGCGCGGGTACGACCTTGCCGACCACGTCCGCGCCCTCGAGCGCCACGGCATCCGGCCCGACCTCGCCGTCGCCCCGCGCGGCGGGCTGCCCCTGGCCGATCCGGGCATCGACGTCGTGGAGGCCGACGTGGCCGGCCCCGACGGCCTGTTCCACGAACCGGTACTGCTCGGCGCCGTCCTCGCCGGACTGGAACGGCGCAGCCCGATCTGATCGGATTGGCCCGACCTCGCCCTCGACCCTCAGGAGCACCCCGCGATGAGCATCCGCGTCGGCATCAACGGCTTCGGCCGCATCGGCCGGAACTTCTACCGAGCGGCCCAGGCGGCCGGTGCCGACATCGACCTCGTGGCGGTGAACGACCTCGCCGCGCCGGCGACCAACGCCCACCTCCTCAAGTATGACAGCACCCACGGGCGGCTCTCCGACGAGGTGCGGGCGACCGACGAGGGCATCACCGCCGGCGGCGACAGCTTCAAGGTGTTCGCCGAGCGCGACCCGAAGGCCCTGCCGTGGGGCGACCTCGGCGTCGACGTCGTGATCGAGTCCACGGGCATCTTCACCGACCGCGACCAGGCGGCCGCCCACATCGAGGGCGGCGCCCCCCGCGTGATCATCTCGGCCCCGGCCAACGGCGTCGACGGCACGTTCGTCGTCGGCGTGAACGACGACATCTTCGACCCGGCGCGGCACACGATCGTCTCGAACGCCAGCTGCACCACCAACTGCTTCGTGCCGATGATCAAGGTGCTCGACGATGCGTTCGGCGTCGAGAAGGGCCTGATGACCACCGTCCACGGCTACACGAACGACCAGAACCTGCTCGACCTCGTGCACGGCGACCTGCGCCGGGCCCGGGCCGCTGCGGTCAACATCGTCCCTGCGTCCACGGGCGCAGCCCGGGCCACCAGCCTCGTCATGGAGTCGATGAAGGGTCGCCTCGACGGAACCGCCCTGCGGGTGCCGGTGCAGGACGGCTCGATCACGGACTTCACCGGCCTCCTCGGCCGCGAGGTGACGGTGGAGGAGATCAACGAGGCCTTCCGGGCGGCCGCCACGTCGGGCCCGATGGCGAAGGTGCTCGTCTACAACGAGGACCCCATCGTGAGCAGCGACATCGTCGGCTCGCCGGCGAGCTGCACGTTCGACGCCCCGCTCACCATGGCCATGGGCTCGATGGTGAAGGTCCTCGGCTGGTACGACAACGAGTGGGGCTACTCGAACCGCCTGGTCGACCTCGCCCTCATCGTCGGCGCCGCCAACCAGTGACCTCGGTCCCGGTCCTGGAGGACCTGCTGCCGCTCGAGGGCAAGCGGGTGCTCCTCCGGGCGGACTTCAACGTGCCCGTCCAGGACGGGCAGATCACCGACGACCTCCGCATCCGGGCGGCCCTCCCGACGATCACCTGGCTGCAGCAGCACGGGGCGACGGTCGTCGCGTGCACCCACTTCGGCCGTCCCAAGGGCGCGCCCGACCCCGCCTTGTCGGTCGACCCCATCCGGGCCCGGCTCGCCGACCTGGCCCCCGGGGTCGAGCTCCTCGAGAACCTCCGGTTCGACCCGGGGGAGACGGGCAACGACCCCGCCTTCGTCGCGAAGCTGATCGAGGGCTTCGACGCCTACGTGAACGACGCCTTCGGCGCGTCGCACCGGGCCCACGCCTCCGTCGTCGGGCCGCCACGGCACCTGCCGAGCGCGGCCGGCCGCCTCCTGGCGCGGGAGGTCGAGGTCCTCGGCAGCATGCGCACGAGCCCAAACCGTCCGTTCGTGGCCGTCCTCGGCGGCTCGAAGGTCAGCGACAAGCTCACGGTGATCGAGGCCCTCCTCGAGGTCGCCGACGAGGTCCTGATCGGCGGCGGCATGTGCTTCACCTTCCTCAAGGCCCAGGGACACCCGGTGGGTGGCTCCCTCTGCGAGGACGATCAGGTCGACACCTGTCGGGCCCTCTTGGTCAGCGGGGCGGCGATCCGCCTGCCGTCGGACGTCACGGCCCTCGGCCCGGGCGGCAAGATCGGCGATCCCAGCGCCGGGGGAGACGTGCGCCAGATGGGCACCTCGCTCCCCGATGGCTGGATGGGGCTCGACATCGGCCCTGGCTCCGCCGCGGACTTCGGCGACACCATCCTCGATGCCCGCACCGTGTTCTGGAACGGCCCGATGGGCGTCTTCGAGGATCCCCGGTTCGAGGCCGGCACGCGCACCGTGGCCGAGGCCGTGGCCGACTCGACGGCCTTCACCGTCGTCGGCGGTGGGGACTCCGCTGCGGCAGTGGCACAGTTCGGCGTGGCCGACCGCATCGACCACATCAGCACGGGCGGAGGTGCGTCGCTCGAGCTCCTGGAGCAGGGCGACCTCCCGGGCCTGCAGGCGCTACGAGAGGGACCCGGATGAGCACCCCCACACGCAAGCCGCTGATCAGCGGCAACTGGAAGATGCACCACAACCATTTCGAGGCCCTGCAGATGGTGCAGAAGCTGGCCTACCTGCTGACCGCCGAGGACCACGCGGCCGTCGACGTCTCGGTGCACCCGCCCTTCACCGACCTCCGCACGGTGCAGACGTATTTCATGAGCGAGAAGGAGCAGATCCCGATCGCCCTGGGCGCGCAGCACTGCCACTGGGAGGAGAAGGGCGCCTTCACCGGCGAGGTGGCGCCCGCCATGCTGGCCAAGCTCGACGTGGCCTACGTCATCGCCGGTCACTCCGAGCGGCGCGAGCTGTTCGGGGAGACCGACGAGCAGGTGAACCGGAAGGCGGCGGCCATCTACACGGCCGGCATGACGCCGATCCTCTGCTGTGGGGAGACCCTCGACGAGCGGGAGGCGGGCGCTACGGAGGCGAAGGTGCGCAGCCAGGTCGAGGCCGGGCTGGCGGGCCTCTCGCCGGAGCAGGTGGGAGGCATGGTCATCGCCTACGAGCCCATCTGGGCCATCGGCACGGGCCGCACCGCCAGTAGCGACGACGCCCAGGCCGTGTGCGCCCTCGTGCGGTCCGTGGTGGCCGACCGGTCGGGCGCCGACGCCGCCGCCGCCGTGCGCATCCAGTACGGCGGATCCGTGAAGCCCACGAACGCCGCCGAGCTCATGGCGCAACCCGACATCGACGGCGCCCTGGTGGGCGGCGCCAGCCTGGATGCGGACGACTTCGCCCGGATCGTGCAGTACCGCCTCTAGCCCGAGGCGTGTGGCGAACGCGTGAACAGGGCCGGGGACCGGAGGGCCTGGGTGTATGGATGACCCCCGCTGCACGCGCCGGGAGCAGTCCCGACAGCGGATCCTCCTGCAGGGCGACCCGCCTACGCCGGCCAACTCCCCGACGGGCTGCAGGTTCCGGACGCGGTGCTGGCGCAAGGCCGAGCTCGAGGCGCAGGGGGCCGACACCACGCCCTGCGTCGTCGAGATGGAGCCGCCTCTCGAGGCCACCGCCGTCGGGCACCCCGCCGCCTGCCACTTCGCCGCCGTCCGCGACGTCGTCTAACCTCCCGCGCCGTGCTCACCAACGTCGTGCTCGGGATCCACCTCGCTGTCTCGGCGATCTTGATCGGTCTCGTCCTGCTCCACAGCGGCAAGGGCGGCGGCCTGTCCGACATGTTCGGCGGCAGCGTGGGCGCCACGGCCCTCGGCTCGGCGGCGGCGGAGCGCAACCTCGACCGCATCACCGTCGTCGTGGCCCTCACCTTCGTCTTCACCACCACGGGCCTGGCCTTCCTCCTGGATTGACGGCCCTCCCGCAAGCGCCCCATCGGTCGTCGCGGACGGTCGCGACGGGCGCCGTCGCGGTCGCCGCCCTCCTCCTCACCGCCCTCCTCGGCGCCTGCACGTCGTCGGACGACGACAGCGACGACGACGGGCGCGTTGGTGCGCGCCCCGGGGCCGGCTCGGTCCGCCTCGGCCTGCCCGGCGCGCTGGTGGCCGACCCGACCGCCGCCTCGCCCGCCTCACCGAGCGACCTCATGGTGCTCGACCTCCTCCACGACGGGCTCACCCGCCACGAGCCCGACGGCAGCGCGGCGCCGGCCCTGGCGGCCAGCTGGACGAACGACGGCACGTTCCGCACCTGGACCTTCGTCCTCGACCCCGCCGCTGCGTTCACCAGCGGGCGGGCCGTCAGCGCGGCAGACGTGGTGATCTCGCTGGAACGGGTCGCAGCCGCCGGCGACGCCTCGATCGCTGCCATCCAGCTGGAGGCCGTCACGGGGTTCCGGCCGTTCGTCGACGGCGCCGCCCCCCACGTCGAGGGGCTGCGCGCCGTCGATGCGCGCACCGTGGAGATCACCCTCGACCGCCCGCTCTCGGCCCTGCCCGAGGTGCTGGCCGCCCCGGCCTACGGCGTCGTCGACCCCGCAGCGCTGCGGCAGCCCGTCGTCGAACTCGACCTCACCGGCGCCTGGCGCGTGACCGCCGCGCGCCAGGGGGGCCTGACGCTGGCCCGACGCCCGGAGGCGCCGGCGCCCATCGACACCATCGAGCTGCGCACGTTCGCCGACAGCCGGGCCGCCTATGCGGCCTTCGAGGCCGGTGACGTGGACTGGGCCCCGGTGCCCGTCGAGGAGTTCGGCGCGGCCGTCGAGGCGCACGGCCGGGAGGCGTTCGCGCCGTTCCAGGCGGAGCTGCTCCTCGGCCTGCGCCTGTCCGGGTCGCTCGGGCGGGTCGAGCTGCGGCAGGCCGTCGCCGCCGCCATCGATCGCGAGGCCATCGTGCGGGCCGTGTACCCGGACCTGGCCAACCCCCTGCCGGGGGTCGTGCCGACGGGGGTGGGGGGTCACGTCAGCGCGTCCTGCGTGGCCTGTCGGCCCGACGTCGCCCGCGCTCGCACGCTGCTCGCCACCGCCTTCCCCGACGGCACGGTGCCGATGGTGGCCATCGACGTCGAGGCGGCGCCGGCCCAGGAGGCCCTGGCGGCGATCGTCGCCGAGGCGCTGGCCGAGGTCGGCATCCCCAGCGAGGTGCGGGCACGGCCGCTCGAGGAGCACGAGCGGTTCGTCGTTTCCGGCGCCCAGGAGCTGTTCACGTTCGGGTGGGTGGGCGGCTACGCGGCGCCCGGTGCCTATCTGGCGCCCCTCTTCCGGTCGGGGTCGCCCGAGAACCTCACGGGGCTCCAGGACGCCGAGGTCGACCGGCTCGTCGCGGCTGCGGAGGCGGCCGCATCCGGGCCTGACGCGATGGCCGCCTGGACGGCGGTGGAGCAGCGGATCCTGGAAGCGGCCGTCGTGGTGCCGATCGCGCAGTTCCGGACGCAGGTCGTCGTGGCCCCCCGGGTGGAGGGCCTCGTGCACGCGGTGGACGGCTCCGTGGACTGGAGCAGGGTGCGGGTGGCCAGATCGCCGTGAGCGACCGACCCTGACTACGATCGACCGTTCCACGAGCGGTCGTGGCGGAACTGGCAGACGCGCAGCGTTGAGGTCGCTGTGGGGGTAACCCCGTGGAGGTTCAAGTCCTCTCGACCGCACCCTTGCACGCAACGGCCCCCCGGGCGGGGGCCGTTGCGCGCGGTGCGGGTAGCGTCGCCCAGATGAAGGTGACGATGCTGCTGGCCGACGCCGCCCAGGTCTCCGAGGGGAAGCTCCACGTCCTCGGCGCGGGGTGGCGCTTCACCGGCCCCGATCCGGCGGCCAGCGCCATCGGGATGATCTTCGAGGTCCCGTGGGACCTCGCCAACCGACCGCTGGAGTTCATGCTGCAGCTGCTCGACAGCGACGGGCAGGCCACCGTCCTGCCGGACGGCGCCGAGCTGCGGGTCGAGGGCCAGCTCGAGGTGGGCCGGCCCCCGGGGCACCCCCAGGGCGCCTCGCTCTCCGCGCCCATCGCCGCCGGGATCGCCGCCCTCCCGCTGGCGCCGGGATCGTACGAGTGGCGCCTCACGGTGAACGGCGAGACCGACGCCGACTGGACGCTGCCCTTCATCGTCCGCGGTCGGGGGTAGGACACCGCGATAGGTGCCCCTCACGAGGGTGGTGTATTGGGAAACGCGCAAATGGTACGGTTTGCGCCACCTCTGCTAGGCAGCAAGCGGTCCGCCTCCCGGCGGGCCTGCGAGGACCCGATGGGTGACCCAAGGAGTGGCATTGACGAAGTCCAGCTGGTCGCGACTGATGACGATCGCCGGTGCCACCCTCGTGGCCTTATCCTTGGTCCTGGGCCTGACCCCCAGCCCGGCCTCGAGCGCCACCGAGACGGTGTACAGCGCTCGGGCCACGGCTCAGGGGCTGCAGCTGCAGCTGGCGGGCGGCGACCTGCTCGCGCCGGAACCCCGCGTCGCTGACACGACGATGGACCCGCAGGTCACCGGACCCACCATCGGGGACATCGTCGACCTCGAGCTCGTCGACATCTTGTCCGTCGGCGTCATCGCCCAGGACGCAGCCGTGAGCGACGACGGCCGATCCGCCGCCTGCGCCGGGCTCGTCGGTCCGGGCGGTCAGATCACCGTCACGGTCGACCCGGAGGTCTGCCTGGTGGACGACCCGCCCGGCGGGAACGGCCTGGTCATCGACCTCCTCCCCCAGGGCCTGCTGCGCCTCCGGGCGGACGCGGTGTACGCAGAGTGCACGGCTGATGCCAACGGCAACCTGACCAGCGAGGTCCACCTCGTCAACGCCGCTCTTGAGATGGCCGGCCTGCTCGGGCCCACGGTGTTCCCGATCGCGATCCCCGTCCCTGCGCCCAACTCGAACGTGCTGCCGGAGGGCCTGGCCTTCCTGTCGCCGATCGTGTCGATCATCGCCAACGAGCAGGTCCCCACCGAGCCCGGCGAGATCGACGTCACGGCCCTCCATGTGCGGGTCCTCGGCGCGGTCGGCGCCGATCCGCTGATCGACCTGCAGGTCGGCAAGGTCCACTGCGGCCCGAACACCGCCAGCGTCGCCACGATCGACTTCGACACGTCGGGCTCGCTCAGCGGAGACGACCTGCAGCCGAACACCGAGAACGCCCTGTCGCTCGAGTACACGCCCGATGTCGACCGACCGGCGATCACGCTGGCCGCCCGCCTCGGACCGGGCGTCACCCCCGACTCGGAGCGGGGACTGCCGGCCGGCTGCACCATCTCGGTCGACGGCACCACCGACCCGGACACCCCCGTCGTCCTCTGCCCCGTCGGAGCGGTGGGCGCAGACGAGACCGTGGTCCGGGTGATCCCGGTCGAGATCGAGCCGGACGCTCCCAACCCGGTCACGGCCGAGATGGTCGTCTTCGGCGGCTCCCTGGCCGAGGTCCTCTCGGGCCGCGTCCTGGAGACCGCTGACCTCGTCGTCGAGAGCACCCAGGTCACCGGCAACTCCGGTGGCCTGGCCGTCCCGAACCCGAACCGCACGGGTCTGCCGAACGACATCCTCGGCACGCTGTACCTGTCCCTCCCCGACTACGTGGAGGAGGCGGCCTACGGCGGCACGCCGTGCACCCTGGCCCCGGCCTTCGACCCGGCGCCCAGCGTGTACCCGGCCATCCCCGGGAACAACGAGTGGACCTGCGGCTCGGCCATCGCACCGCCCAGCGAAGCGGCCCTGGCCTTCACCTACGCCGCCGACGCCCCCGACACCACCGGTGACGGTGACCTGGGTCGGGTGGTCATCATCCGCGGCGGCCAGGGCGAGGCCCCCGCCGAGATCCCCGGCAACAGCTATTACTCCAACCTGGCGTTCTTCGTGAACCAGGTGCCGCCGCCCCCGACCACCACCAGCACGACCGCGGCCACGACCACGTCGACCACCGCGGCTTCGACAACGTCGACCACGGCGGCCGTGACCACGTCGAGCTCCGCGACCACGTCGAGCAGCACGCCCGACCCGACGACATCGACCACGGCGGCGGCCACCACCTCGAGCACCGCCGCAGACGCCACGACGTCCAGCTCCAACCCCTCGCCCTCGTCGACCACGCGCGCTGCGGTCACGCCGACCAACGCTCGGAGAAGCGCCCCGCTGGCCGACACCGGCGCGGCCAACACCCGCGTGATGATGAGCGTGGCCATGGGCCTGGTGGGGCTGGGCATGGTGGTGACCGGCCGAGGCATGCAGCTGGCCACCGGCCCCGGCCGTCGCCGCCGGCGGTAGCCACTGCTGACGCCACCGCCGCCCGGGCGGCGGTGGCGATCCGCCGTTCTTGGCGCGCCGCGCCCGGGCGGCCCGGCTACGCGTCGAGGTAGGGCTCGTCGCGACTCATCCAGCGGCCCTTGCGCAGGCGCATGGTCTCACCGCACGAATCGCAGACCCCGAGGCGCTCGTCGGTCGCAGGGTCGCGGCCCTCGAGCACGATGTGACCGGGGCAGTTGGTGAAGGGGCAGGCCGCCACCGACATGGGCCGGAGGCTAGCGACGCAGCGCGGAGCGTGCGCCGGATCCTGCCGGCAGCGCGCCCCGTGACCGTGTCGAGGTGGACGGCCCCTCCGGACAGGAAGAGGTCCGGCAGCTCCTGCCATCGTCGGTCTCGGTGCGATCGGGCATGCGGTCATGGTGCCCGACCCGACGAGCCGCGATCAGCCGAGCAGCTGCGGGTTGGCCAGGAGGTGGCTGTTCCAGGTCACCACGCCGAGGTACAGCACGCACATCCAGCAGAGACCGAGGACCAGGCCGCGGTTGACCGGGACGCGGAGGTGGCGGTACCCGATGGCCACCGGCAGCACGAGCTTGATGACGACGCCCGACCACCCGTGGATGAAGGGCGCCATGATCGGGTTGGCCTCCATGCCGCCCATCCCGAGGAGCTTGCGGGTGAGGGCGAGATCGGCGATGTTCAGGGCGACGAGGGCGACGACGGCGACCCACCGGAGGCGGGCGAGGTCCTCGTCCTTGATGGCCACGGCATCGTGGAAGCGGGCGAGGGGTCCGGGACGGACGGCGACGTGTGCGGTGGTCATGGGGGAGAGGTTCCACGCGTCAGGTGGGGTTCCTCCCGCTGTGGACACAAGGGACGAACCGGAAGCCGTCCGACGCCTACGCTGCCCCGGTGCGCTGGACCGTCCACGGAGAGCGGACGATCTACGAATCGCCGTGGGTGGGGCTCGTCCTCGTCGACGTCGAGGTGCCGGGCGGGCCTCGGTTCGAGCACCACGTCGCCCGCTTCCCGAACGATGCCGCGGGCACGGTCGTGACCGACCCGGATCGGGGCGTGCTGCTGCTGTGGCGGCACCGGTTCATCACGGACACGTGGGGGTGGGAGATCCCGGCGGGGGCACTGGACCGGGGCGAGACGGCTGCCGCGGCTGCCGAGCGCGAGACGCTGGAGGAGACGGGATGGCGCCCCGGGCCCCTGGAGCACCTCGTCACCTACGCGCCGATGAACGGGAGCTGTGACCAGCGGTTCCACCTCTATCGGGCCCGGTCGGCCTCGCACGTAGGTGACCCGGTCGACGCCGCCGAGAGCGAGCGGATCGAGTGGCGCTCGCTGCAGGACGTGCGCGCGTTCATCGCTCGGGGCGAGGTGGGCGACGGCCTGTCCCTCACTGGGCTCTTGTGGGTGCTGGCCCGCTGGGAGGCGACCCCGCGC
The DNA here is from genome assembly GCA_030681555.1 of Acidimicrobiales bacterium. Lineage (GTDB taxonomy): Bacteria > Actinomycetota > Acidimicrobiia > Acidimicrobiales > VFJN01 > VFJN01. The sequence continues at coordinate 5,895 of JAUXRW010000064.1, read as the reverse complement.
TGAGCCCTACCGGGCGCGCGGGGTCCGCTTGACGGGGACGGCCCTCATGACCGTCGTCGTCGCCTTGCCGGCCTTCGCCGCCTTGGTGGCCTTGGTCGACGAACCGGCCGCCGCCGCCCGGGTGCCCCGCACCGCTCCCGCCTTGGTCGGAGCCTTACGCACGGCCGGCGCCTTGCGGGCGGCCGGCTTGCGCGGGGCGGTGAGGGGCGTGGCCTCGATCCAGCCGTCGTCGTCCGCCCAGTCCGGCTCGTCCTCGCCCACGTCGCCGTGCTCGTCGTCGATCACCGCCGTGCCCTCGTCGGTGCGCAGCGTGATCCGACGGCGAAGGGCCGTCATCTCGGTCGTGAGCGCGTCGAGGGCCGCCGCATCGGGCAGGTCCTCCGGCAGCCGCTCGTCGAGGAGCTCGTGCACGGCATCGCCGACCGCCGAGATCGCGGTCTCGAGCTGGGCGATGGGTCCCGCCAGGGCCTTGCCGATGGCGGCCGTGACGGCCGGCGACACGCGTGCCTCGCGCGCGCGGGCACTGGTGATCGCCTCGGCCAGCTGATCGAGGCGGGCGCTCACCACGGTCTGGTCGGGGATCTCGAGCATGACGGCCCGGAGTCCCGTGACCTCGGCTTGGATCTGGTCGAGGCGCAGCTCCAGCTGCTCGCTGAGGTCGGTCATGGCCTTCGTGGAGACGTGGCGGATCCGCTCCTCGACGGCGTCGACCGTCTGGGTGCCCGTCGTGCGTAGCCGCTGACCGACCTCCTCGAGGATGCGATCGGCGGCCGCCTCGACATCGCGGGCGAGCAACGCCCGGTGGTCACTGAGGAGGCTCGCCATGCCCGTGCCCAACGTGGTGCCCAGCGCCTCGATGGTGGCCGCGAGCTCCGGGCCGGTGATGGCAGGCGACCCCGGAGCGTCGCCCTGCCCGCCTACGAGCTTCCGGAGCTGGGCCAGCTCGGCCCGCACCTCGGTGAGGAGCGCGGGGACGGGACCGGCAGGAGGCGGCGGGATGGCGGGCGGATCGAGCGGCGGGATCACGGGCGTGCGCCGCGACCGCCCGGCGGCCTCGCGGAGGCGGGTGCCGGGATCCGTGGGCCCCGGTCGGGGCGGCGCGGGCGGTGGACCACCCGGGGCTCCGGCCTGGCGCGACCGACCCCATGCCGGGTCCGCGGCACGGGGATCCGCTGCGAGGCGGTCCGAAGGCGGCAACGGTGCGGACCAGGCGCGGGTGGTGCGCCGGCGCCGCCGCTCAGCGGGGTCGTCGGGCCCGTCGGTCGGGGCGGAGGGCTCGTCTCCGGAGGGTGCTTGGCTGTCGAACCGCATCCGCACGTCCTTGCTCTCGAGGCATCCGGGTTCTTCACGCTACGTCGCCGGGGCGGGCCGGTGGGGCACCCGGGCCCGGGCCCTGCGCACACGGTCACGAGAGACGATGCCGCTCCGCGCGACCGCCGCGCAATACTGTCGAAGCGGACGAACCAGCCCGGTTCGGCCCCGGTCGGGTCCTCCGACCCGGCCATCCCAAGGAAGCTCGCCCGTGGAACCACCTCCGACCCAGGCGCGTCCTGACGAGAACAGCCCGTCCACGCGCCTGCGCGCCCGGACGCGGTCGACGCAGGAGGGGGTACCGCCCGAGGTCCGGGATGCCATCGGGCACCTCGAGGCCACTCTCGGTGACGTAGCTCGCTGGGAGCAGCTGCTCGCCGGTCGGCCCGCGGAAGCTGCCCCCGAGCCCCCGGTCGAGGCCCCCGTCCTCGGCGAGCCGCCCGACGGGTCCGAACCCGAGGGCGCGACCGACCCGGAGGCCGCCCGCAAGCCTCCCCTGACCGCCGTGCCCATCCCCGCCGTGCCGATCGTCGCCCCCTCCGAGGAGGGCGAGGTCTCGGAGCTGCGCGTCGAGCTGCCGCCCCGGCCCGAGGGGCCGTCGTACGGCACGACCGGGGACGAGGACGACGCCGCCGTGGTGGCGGCCGGCTCGCTGCTCTGGCAGGCCCGCATGATGGATGACGCGAGCCCTCCGCCCATGGCCGGCGCCGCCGACACCGATGCGGTCGAGGACGACGCCCGAGCCCGACGCCGCAACGGCCGGCTGCTCAGCTGGGCGGGCGTGGTGATCCTGGCAGCCGGCGCTGCCCTCTGGCTCATCCCCCGTTCCGACGACCCCGACAGCGGCGAGCTGCCCGCCCTCGAGTCGCGTGAGTCCACCACCACGGCGCCGGAGTTCAGCGTCCCGGACGTGCTTCCCGAGCCGGAGATCACCGCACCGCCCTCGACGGACACCACCGCCCCGGCGGTGGCCCAGACGACACCGCCGACCACGCGGCGGGCGACCCCGACCACGACCACGACGACGCGACGGATCGCCACGCCGGCGCCGCGGCCGCCGACGACGACCACCCAGGCGGTCAATCCGCCGCTTCTCCCGCCGATGACGCAGCCGCGTCCCACGCGCCCGGTGCCCACCACGCAGGCGCCGTCGACCACACAGCCGACACCGACCACGCAGCCGCCCGACACCACCACAACGGTGGAGTAGCTAGCGGACGGGACGGGCCAGGCGGGTCCGGATCTCGCTGGTGAGCTCGTCGACGGCCCGACGCACCTCGTCGTCGGCTCGTTGCACCTTCACCCAGAAGTTGGGCGGCGGGGCGTTGTCCCACTGGTGCCGCATCAGGGAGCGGGCCGACTCGGCCAGGCTGTCCACCGCTGCGGTCAGGTCCTGCACCTGGCGGCTCACGACCTCGACCTGCACCATCTGCGCCTCGAGGCGGGACACGCTCTGCGCGATCTGCTCTGGGATGCGATCGTCCCGCAGCTGGGCGAGCGTCGTGGGATCGAGCTGCAGCTCGACGAGCGCGTTCGACAGGGCATGGTCCAGCGCACTGGTGACGGCGTCGATGATGCGCTGCGAGACTTCGTCGGCGGCCTCCGGCGCGTTCGCAGCGACGGTGCGGGTAGCCATCGGCGCCGGGTCCGCCGCAGGCTCCGGCGTAGGCCCGGGGCGCACGGCGGGGCCGATGGGCGCATCGGGGTCGGGGAGGCGGGCGTCCGCGGGGGCCGCAGGACGGGGCGGGGCGACCGTCGACGGCGCCGCCGCCGGCGCGGCGACGATGGGGGCCGCAGCGCCGCGCCGCAGCTCGTCCTGCCACGCGGCCACGCTCGTGCCGGGGGGTGGATCCTGGGTGGTCGGCGTCATCCACGGCGGTCTGTCAGGAGAATCGGGCGCGGGCGGTTGGAGCCACCGCAGCTCGCGCTTCTGCGCGGAGCCGATGGCGACCGGCGGGTTGCGCCCGTCATGGGCCACCGCCTCCCAGCTCTCGTGGGTGGCAGACGCGGCGCACAGCGCGAGGGCCCGCAGGAGTGGGGCGACGCCGTCCACCGGATGGACCGCGATCGGCTCCAGCTTCCCCACGGTGTAGCGGTGGACCCGGATCTCGGCATCGCCGAGCGGCAGCAGGTTGTCGAGCAGGACGTCTTCGCCGCGCACGGCCAGGCTGGCCAGCATGGCGCCGACGCCCACCTCGCCGCTGCGGAGGGCCACCACCCGACCGGAGGACATCGCAGCCCGGGCCATCTCGGCCACGAGCGCGGGTTCGAGGTCGAAGTAGGAGGCCATCGCCGACCAGCCACCCAGCACAGGGGGCGGGCCGACAGTCGCCGTCGGGTGGGCAGAGAAGGGATCCTCGGCGCCGAAGCGACGACGGATCTTGGCTTCGGGGTCGGATCCGCGCTTCAGCATCGGCTGGCGATCCTAGGCGGCGCCGGGGCGATCTCTCAGCCGACAACGTCGAACGAGCTGGCGACCTCGCCGGAAGCGGTCTCCTCGGCGAGGCGCTCCAGCCACTTCTGCCCCTGCTCGTTCCCGCTCGCATCCACCATCCGGCGCGGGATGGCGGGGGAGGAGTGGTCGGCGGGAAGCTCGGGGGCGTTGCGCACCTGGCGGGCCATGGCCTCCTCCACGACCGGCTCGATGCGGTCGGCCTCGGCCGTGACGGCGTCGTCGCGCTCCTTGAACTCCGGCAGGCCCCTCGCGGCCGAAGAGCCTCGATTGCGTCGCAGACGTCCGGGTGGCGTTGCGACCGACTCGGGCACGCCGGACCGGATCAGATGCCGGGCCCGAGCGCATGCCGGCCTCGATGAGCGGCTCGGCGACCCAGGGTCGAGCAGCAGCTCGGCCCCGGTGAACGTGACCTGGGCGATTGGTATCTGCACTCACACTGCGAAGACAAGACGTACATCGCTGGGGCAGGGATGGGGGGCCGTGCACCGCGTCCCCGTAGGCTGGCCCGCCCCCGTTCGGAAGAAGGAACTACCGGTGGAGCTCCGCTCAGACCTGCGCAACGTGGCCATCGTGGCCCACGTCGACCACGGCAAGACCACGCTGGTCGACAAGATGCTCTGGCAGTCCGGCGCGTTCCGGGTCAACCAGGACGTGAACGAGCGGGTCATGGATTCCATGGACCTCGAGCGGGAGAAGGGGATCACCATCCTCGCCAAGAACACGTCGGTCGCCTACGGCGACGTGAAGATCAACATCATCGACACACCGGGGCACGCCGACTTCGGGGGCGAGGTGGAGCGCGGGCTCTCGATGGTGGACGGCGTGCTGCTCCTCGTCGACGCGTCGGAGGGGCCCCTGCCCCAGACCCGCTTCGTCCTCCGCAAGGCGCTGGAGGCGAAGCTGCCCGTGGTCCTCGTGGTGAACAAGGTCGACCGGGCCGACGCCCGCATCGCCGAGGTGGTCCACGAGGTGGAGGAGCTCTTCCTCGACCTCGAGGCGGAGCTCGACCAGCTCGACTTCCCCATCGTCTACTGCGTGTCGCGCGAGGGCAAGGCGTCCACCGATCGACCGGAGGACGGCGCCGGCCTCCCCGACGGCGCCACGTTGAAGCCGCTGCTCGACCTGCTGATCGAGCGCATCCCTCCGCCGTCCTTTGACCCCGAAGCGCCGCTCCAGGCGCTCGTCACGAACCTCGACTCGTCGCCGTACCTCGGCCGGGTCGCCCTCTGCCGGGTGGTGAACGGCCACATCCGCAAGGGCGAGACGGTCGCCTGGTGTCGGGCCGACGGCTCCGTCGAGAAGGCCAAGATCACCGAGCTCTTCGTCACCGAGGAGCTCGATCGCGTGCCGGCCGACGAGGTCGGCCCAGGGGAGATCATCGCCATCGCCGGCATCCCGGAGATCACCATCGGCGAGACACTCACCGCCGTCGACGACCCCCGGCCGCTCCCGGTCATCCACATCGACGAGCCCAGCCTCTCGATGACGATCGGGATCAACACCTCGCCCCTGGCGGGCAAGGAGGGCACGGCCCTCACGGCGCGCCTGGTGAAGGGCCGCCTCGACCGCGAGCTGGTCGGCAACGTGAGCATCCACGTCCTGCCTACGGAGCGCCCCGACACCTGGGAGGTGCAGGGACGCGGCGAGCTCCAGCTGGCCGTGCTCGTCGAGATGATGCGGCGGGAAGGGTTCGAGCTCACCGTCGGCAAGCCGCAGGTGCTCACCAAGGAGATCGACGGCAAGGTGCACGAGCCCGTCGACCGGCTCACGATCGACGTGCCGGAGGACTACCTCGGCGTCGTCACCCAGCTGCTGGCGCTCCGCAAGGGCCGCATGGAGCAGATCATCAACCACGGCACCGGATGGGTCCGGATGGAGTACTTGGTGCCCGCGAGAGGGCTCATCGGGTTCCGCACGGAGTTCATCACCGAGACCCGAGGCACCGGCCTCCTGCACCACGTCTTCGAGCGCATGGAGCCGTGGGCCGGGGAGATCAAGGGACGGCCCAACGGTTCGCTGGTAGCCGACCGCACCGGGCCCACCACGGGGTTCGCCCTGATGGCGCTCCAAGACCGTGGCGTCATGTTCGTGGGTCCGGGCGTGCCCGTCTACGAGGGGATGATCGTCGG
>JAUXRW010000063.1 GCA_030681555.1 Acidimicrobiales bacterium | reverse complement strand
GTGACGCCCGGACGGCTCGGTTCGCCTCCCTGCTGCGCCTGCTCACCGCGCTCGTGGAGATGCGCCGGCGCATCCCCGTGCTCGAGGCCCGACTGGGCACCGCAGTGGCGCGGGCGGCCGAGCTCACCCTGACGTCGTCCGTGTCGTCCTCGGCGGCCGAGCTCGACGTCCTGCGGGCCGAGCTCGACCAGCTGGTGGACGAGCTCGGGGCGCTCCAGTCAGCGGTCGCCGCGGCGGGCTGAGCCCTCCGCCAGACCGCCTCGCCGGAGGCGGGTGGTCAGCCGAAGTCGAACATGTCGTCGAGGAAGCTGCGACGCTTCCGCTTGGGATCGCGCCGATAGTCGTCCCGATCGTCGTGGCGACGGTCGTCGTAGCGGCGGTCGTCCCGGGGATCTGAGACCGGCGCACTGTACGGCTGTGCGGCGGGAGCGGGGGCCCCGGCGATGGCCACAGAGGCGCGGTCGATGATCTTGTCGAGCTCTCCGCGATCGAGCCACACCCCGCGGCACTGCGGACAGAAGTCGATCTCCACCCCGTCGCGGGAGGACACGGAAAGGGGCGAGTCGTCGATCGGGCACTTCATGAGGGCAGGGTAGCGGCGAGGTCGCATGGGCGCGGCGCGTCGTTAGCCTTGACCCGATGACGGGCACCGCAGGGACGCTGTTCACCTTCGAGGACACCTACGTCCGCGAGCTCGGGGGTCTGTACGAGCGGTGGGCCCCGGCGTCCGTGCCCGCGCCACAGCTCCTCGTCCTCAACGAGCAGGTGGCCGGCGAGCTCGGCCTCGACGTCGACGCCCTGCGAGGGCCCGAAGGCGTGGCCGTCCTCGCGGGCAATGCCGTCCCCGAGGGCTCCACGCCCGTCGCCCAGGCCTACGCGGGTCACCAGTTCGGGGGCTACTCCCCTCGCCTTGGCGACGGCCGGGCGCTGCTCCTCGGCGAGCTGATCGACGCCCAGGGTCGGCGCCTCGACCTCCACCTGAAGGGCTCGGGCCGCACGCCGTTCGCGCGCGGGGGCGACGGCAAGGCGGCGGTCGGCCCGATGCTGCGGGAGCACCTGATGGGCGAGGCGATGCACGCGCTGGGCATCCCGACCACCCGTGCGCTGGCCGTCATCGCCACAGGCGAGCAGATCGCCCGGGACACGCTCCTTCCCGGGGCAGTGCTCGCCCGCGTCGCGTCCAGCCACCTGCGCGTCGGCACGTTCCAGTACGCCGCCGCCCGCGGCGACGCAGACCTGCTCCGGCGGCTGGCCGACCACGCCATCGCCCGGCACCACCCCGCTGCGGCAGACGCGCCGAGCCGCTACCTGGCGCTCCTCGACGGGGTCGTCGACGCCCAGGCCTCGCTCGTGGCGCGGTGGATGCTCGTGGGGTTCATCCACGGCGTGATGAACACGGACAACATGACGATCTCCGGCGAGACCATCGACTACGGCCCCTGCGCCTTCATGGACGCCTTCGACCCCGCCACGGTGTTCAGCTCCATCGACCACGGCGGGCGCTACGCCTACGGCAACCAGCCGCCGGTCGCCCAGTGGAACCTCGCCCGACTCGCGGAGGCGCTGCTCCCGCTCATCGACGACGACACCGACGCCGCCGCGGAGGTGGCGACCGACATCCTCCGAGCTTTCCCCGACCGCTACCGCGCCGCCTGGGCCGCCGGCATGCGGGCCAAGCTCGGCCTGGGCGCCGCGCACGACGACGACAGCGTCCTCGTCGACGACCTGCTGTCCCTGCTCCAGGCGCACCGGGTCGACCTCACGTCAGCCTTCCGGTCCCTGTCAGCGGTGCTCCTCGGCGACGGCGGCCAGGCCCAAGCCCTCTTCGCCGGGTCGGCGGACTTCGACGCATGGGCGGATCGGTGGCAGCAGCGCGTCGCCACCACGTCAGCCGACGTCGCGACGGTCGCGGCGGGCATGGATGCGGTGAACCCGGCCTACATCCCCCGCAACCACCTCGTCGAGGAGGCGCTGGCCGCAGCCACCGCCGGCGACCTCGGCCCGTTCAGCCGGCTGCTCGACGCCGTCACCCGCCCATTCGAGATCCGGCCGGGGCTAGAGCGCTACGCAGCGCCGGCTCCGGACACGTTCGTGGGGTACCAGACGTTCTGCGGTACGTGATCGCGCCCGCTGGGTAGGGGCGTCCCATGACCGGACTGCGCGAGGTACTCGGCTTGGATGTGGTGCGGCTCGAGGCTGACGCCGCCGAGGTGGAGATGGTCGCCGACGATCGCCACCTCAACGAGCACGGCACCGTCCACGGCGGGGCCATCGCGACGCTCGTCGACACCGCCATGGGCTCCGCCGTGTTCCGCGAGGACACCGAGGACGACGCACCCGTCACCATCGAGATGAAGGTCACCTACCTGGAGCCGGCCCGACCTGGCCGCCTTCGCGCCACTGCGACGGTCAAGCGCCGAGGCCAGCGGATCATCATCGCCGAGGTCGACGTCACCGACGACGAGGGCACGGCCGTGGCCCACGGCATCGGCACGTTCACCTCCGTCTAGCTCGTGCCCGAGGGCGACCGGCCCGGGGCGACAGCGGCGAAGCAGGCCGCTCGGCTCGAGCGCCGCCAGGCGGCGCTCGCCCTGCGACCGTCGCTGTCGCCGAGCGGGCCCGCCCCGGCCCGGTTTCGCGTCGCCTCCTGGAACCTGAACTCGCTGCGCGCTCGACTCCACGCGGTGGAGCGCTTCCTCGAGCTCGCCCGGCCCGACCTCCTCTGCCTCCAAGAGACCAAGGCCCCTGAAGTGCCTGCGATTGCACTCGAGATGTTCGAGCGACAGGGGTACCACGTGGCCCACGCTGGCCATGGCGCGTACAACGGCGTCGCCGTAGCCGCGCGGCACCCGATCGCCGACGTACGGGCGTCCGGCGACCTCGACGACGAGCACCTCGACCGAGAGCCCCGCCTCATCACCTGCACCGTCGCCGGCCCCACACCCGTGCGGGCGGTGTCCGTCTACGTCCCCCATGGGCGCACCGTCGACCACTGGCACTACGAGTACAAGCTGGCCTTCCTGGAGGCGCTCGCCGGTCGCGTGCGCGACTGGCTGCGGGACGGGCAGCGACTCGTCGTCGCGGGCGACCTCAACGTGGCCGCCACCGACAGCGACGTCTTCCACCCGGACGCCTTCGTCGGCTCCACGCACGTCACGGCATCGGAGCGGAAGGCGCTGGCCCGGCTCCTCGCTGCTGGGCTGGTGGATGTCGACGTACTCCGATGGGGCGAACGAGCGCGGCGCTTCACCTGGTGGAACCATGGCATCGGCTACTCCCGGAACCTCGGGATGCGCCTCGACGTGATCGCGGCGGACGCCGAGCTGGCGAGGCGGCTCGACACGACATGGATCGACCACACCGAGCGCGGCGCGGAGCGGCCGTCCGACCACGCCGCGCTCCTCGCCGACTTCCATCTCAGCGCCCCCTGACCGCCCACCCCTCCGACCTGCGGTCGAGGGGTGTGGGGTCAGGCCGAGGGGTGTGGGGTCGGGTCGGGGGCGCTGGTCAGGTCGGGGGCGGGGAGACGGTGAGGAGAGCCTCGCGGACCAGGCGGCGGGCCAGCACCAGCTTGCTGCCGTCGTCCAGGCCGGGCAGGTCGCCGACGGCCACCTCCGGCTCCGCGAGGAGCAGCCGCACAGCCGGCGCCATCGCCTGCGGCAGGCGCAGCCGGCGGTCGAGGAGCTCCAGCACGATGCGCCCGTCCGCGCCGGGCTCGGGCGCCAGGCTCGCCGCGTGGTCGCTGCGGCGGGCCACGCGGCTTGTGAGCTCCAGCGCGTCCAGGGCGAGCACCGATCGCAGCTGACCTGTGGGGAGCGGCCGGCGACGACGGCGGGCTCGGGTGCGCTCGGAGTCCGCCCAGGCCGGGAGCTCGGCCGCCACGGCGGCTTCGACCACGGCGGACAGGGCGGCCTGCAGATCCTCCTCCAGGGCGGCGGCCCGCTCCGGCCGGGCGTAGCCCAGCGGCAACGGACGATCGAGCGCGTCCCCTGCCAGGCCGTCGAGGGCTCGGCGCACGGCGTCGGCCCGGGTGACCCGCAGGAGGCCCACGGTCAGGTGCAGGCTCGCCCCGTCCTGCGCCTCAGCGGCATGGCGGACGCCGGCAGGGATGTAGAGCAGGCCGCCCGGCTCCGTGCGCACGGCACCCAGGTCGTCGACCTTCCACTCTTTGACTCCCGTCACCTGCAGCACCAAGACGTCGTGCTCGTCGGAGTGGGCGGCGAGCCCGGTGGCCCCGCCCGGGGTGAGGTAGGCGTTCGCCTGCACCGGGTGCGATGTGGCCTGCTCCAGGCTCCGGCAGAACCGGGCAACGGGCAGGGACGTGCGCTGCAGGCCCTGCAGCACGAGCGTCGCGCCCTCGTCCACGGCGGCGGCGATGCGGCCGAGGTCGGCCACGTCGTCGAGCGACTGCCCGCCGAGCCGCAAGGTCATGGTGGAGCGCTCGGGCGGAATGCGGACGCCGTCGCGCACGAGCCGGAACGTCGGACGTCGAGCGGCCGTGAGCAGCAGGCGCTCGACCTCATCGACGGTCAGCAGCTCGGTGAAGCCGCGGCCGGTGGACCGGTGGAGCGAGCGCTGACCCCAATGGCGCTCGCTGAACTCGTCGACGTTGCCGACCAGCTCCTGCAGCAACGCGACGTCAGCGTCCATGGAGGCGCGCCCGGGTATCCGCGGGTGCCCGGAAGGGCATGGAGAGGCCATGAGCGACTTCAGCGACGACGACATCACGAGCGAACCCGTCGAAGGCGACGAGGACAAGGACACCGGCGGGCACGGCAACGCCGACACGGGTGACGAGCCGACGGAAGCTGACGACGATCGCGACGCCGGAGGCGACGGCGACAAGGACACCGGCGACGAAGCCTGAGGCGAACGGTCCCTGCATGCCCCCGCCCTCTTCCCCAACCGGCACGGGGCAAGACGCGCCGGGGGCCGGGCGCCTCGGCTCAGCAGCGGTCGTCGCGCTCTGAGCACGCTGCTACCGACGGCGCTCACGCGGTGCGCGCCGCTCGAAGGGCAGCCGCAGCGTCCTCCGGCGCAACGTCGCCGATGTATGCCCCCGCCGCGAGCTCCGACCCCCACCACTACCCTTGCGCCGTCGGACGAGCGCGCCGTGCGGCCCACCGTGGAGTCGGGCCCCGTGAGGGCGACGACGAAGCCACCCCAGCCTCCGCCCGTGGGTCGAGCGCCGTGATCGCGGCACGGGCGCCCTGGCGGCTCACAGACGAGGTGCGGCGCCACGGACGATGACGACGTCCTCTTCGTCCACGTCGGACGGCACCGTCCCCGCCTCCTGCTGTTCGCGCATCAGCGGGCCGAGGGGGCCGGTGTGCCGCTCGACGACGCGGACGTCGATCAGCCCGGCGCCGCGGAGCCGCTCGACGGTCGCATCCTCACCGATCAGCGAGGAGTGGACGATCAGGATCGCGCCCCCCGGACGGAGGTGGTACGGGGCCTCGTCGCAGAGCTGGTCCAGCACCACCCGCCCGTCGCGCCCGGCGGCCCACGCCCGAGACGGGCCCCTCGTCGGCAGGTCGGGGTTCGGGGACGGCACGTACGGCGGGTTGCTCACGATCAGGTCGAACCGCTCCTCGGCGACGGCCTCGAAGCAGCGCCCCCGCCGAGCTCGCACCGGCAGCCGGTGGCGGCGGGCGTTCAAGCAGACGGTCCACACGGCCCGACGCGACACGTCCACGGCGGTGACGTGGGCACCCGTCTGCGCAGCGTCCAGGGCCAGCACCCCGCTGCCCGTGCACACGTCGAGTACCCGGGCGCCCGGCCCGATCGGCTCACGCTGCAGCGCCGCGGCCAACATCCAGGAGTCGGAGATCGGCGAGAACACGCCGGGCAGGGTCAGCAGGGCCACGGCGACACCCCTTCCCGCCTGGGGCCCGGACCAGACAGCCTGTGAGGCGGCTCGACCCGCTTCTCCGGCCGCGCCGGCGGTTCGCCATCGCGTCGCGGCGTGTACGCAGGGCCATGCCCACCCACGCCTCCGGCTCGACGACCACCCGCACTCGACCAGCGGTGGCGGGCGGATCACCCGGGTGGGCAACGCGACCGTCCTGATCGAAGCGGCGGGCTTCCGGATCCTCACCGACCCGAACTTCCTGCACCAGGGCGACCACGCCAAGCTCGGCGGGGGCCTTCGGTCACGTCGGCTGCACGACCCGGCGCACGAGCTCCCCGCCCTGCTGCCGCTCGACCTCGTCGTGCTCTCCCACCACCACGGCGACCACTGGGACGAGATCGCCGACCGCGACATGCCGAAGGATGTCCCCATCGCACGACGCGCCACGCCGCCCGCAAGCTGTCCAAGGCCGGCTTCGACCGCACCTTCGTGCTCGACACCTGGCAGGACCTGCGCGTCGTCCGCGGGTCATCGGCGCTCCTCGTCACCTCCCTGCCGGGGAAGCACGCACCGCAGCCGCTGCAGGCGGTGATGCCGCCCGTCATGGGCTCGATGCTCGACCTGTCCGACCGCGGCCGCCGCTTCCGGATCTACGTCACCGGCGACACCCTGCTTCACGACCGTCTGCGCGAGATCCCCCAGCGCTACCCCGGCATCGACCTGGCCCTCGTCCACCTCGCCGGCACCCGCGTCCTCGGCGTGCTGCTCCCCATGGACGGCGACCAGGGAGCCGAGGCGCTCGAGATCGTCGACCCCGACGCAGCCATCCCGATCCACTACGAGGAGTACACGGTGATGCGGTCGCCGCTGTCCGACTTCGATCGAGCGGTGGCCAAGCGCAGGCTGCGCACCGCTATCCACAGCCTCGAGCGCGGTGACACCTTCTCGTTCGACCTGGACGCTCGGCCCGGCGCCACCTAGCCCCAGCGAGCGGGACGGCGTCCCCAGGGGAAGTTCCGCTCGAGCTCGTGCTGGACGGCCTCGAACCCGGCGGCCAACGTCCCCCCGACCTGCATGTCGGAGCGTGAACGCAGGGCTTGTCTCCGTCACCTGCGGGTACGTCACTGGCATGAGCGACTCCGATCCGACCTCCGAGGACCCCGCTGTCGTAGGGGTGCCGCCCGACGTGCCCGACGGGGTCCGCCCGTCCGCCACCGGCGTGGTGCCCGGCCCCGTCGAGGGCGATCCGGACGTCGAGGTCGCCGACGTGCGCGTCGACGACGACGGCTGACAGCTAGCACCCCACAGACCACCGCAACCCGTCGTGG
>JAUXRW010000062.1 GCA_030681555.1 Acidimicrobiales bacterium | reverse complement strand
GTTGCCCTCCGTCTCGCCCCACACCTCCTCGGCGAGGGAGGCGATCTCGGCGTCGAGGTCCTGCCCGGCGGCGGCTCCGATGAGCTCGGCGACACCGTCGGCGGGCAGGCCGCGCAGGTCGACACGCTCGACACGAGGCTGGCGCCGCAGGTCGGCCAGGAGCTCGGCCAGGGGGTGGCCGCGGCCGAGGTCGGTGTCGCGGTAGGTGCCGATCACGAGCACGGGGACGGCGCCCTCGCCCCGCAGGAGGTGACGCAGCAGCAGGAGGGTCGGCTTGGCCGCCCAGTGGAGGTCGTCGAGCACCAGCACCACCGGCGTGATCGCCGCCACGGCGTCGACGAAGCACCGCACCGCCTCGAACTGCTGGTAACGCTCGGTCTCCGGATCGCCCCACAGCGGCTGGGGGAGATCGGACACCTTGTCGGCCAGCCGGGGCAGGAGGCGCCCGAGCTCCCCCGAGATCCCCGCCGTCAGCCCCAGCAGCTCCTCGGCGGGAAGGGCATCGACGTAGCCGGCAAGCGCCTCCACGAAGGGCTGGTAGGGCACCGCCAGGTCCTCGTCGCAGCGGCCGAAGAGCACGACCGCGCCGTCGGCCTGGGCGTCTCGGGCGACCTCGGCCGCCAGCCGCGTCTTCCCGACGCCGGGCTCGCCCGACAGCAGGACCGTCTGCCGGGCCCCGGCCTGGGCGTCCTTCCACGCCCGCTCCAGCCGGGCCCGCTCCTCGTCCCGGCCGACGAAGGGCAGGGCGTCGGCGGGCGCGAGCCCGCCCGGGAGCGGCGCACCGGCGGGTTCGAGCGGCGCCCACGCCACCTCGGCGGCCACCAGCGGCTCCGTCAGGCCCTTGAGCGTCAGCGGCCCGACAGGCTCGAAGCGGAGCCCACCTCGCGAACCCGACAGGAGGCGGACGACGTCGCTGACGAGGATCTGCCCACCGGCGGCGGCGTCGCACAGACGGCTCGCCTCGACCACGGGTGTGCCGAAGCAGTCGCCGTCCTCCCACGCCACGTCGCCGACGCTCAGGCCGACCCGGATGGCGAGCGGCACCGACGACCTCCGGTTGAACCGGACGAACGCCTGCTGCATCGCCACGGCGGCGGCAGCGCCATCGGCCGCCGATCCGAAGACCGCCATCACCCCGTCACCGGTGCCCTTCACGACCGTCCCGGCACGCTCGGTCACGGCGTCACGGAGGAGGGCATCGTGCCGGCGCCGAACCTCGTCGGCAGCGTCGTCGCCCAGCGCCTGCCGCAGCGCCGTCGAGCCGACCAGGTCGCTGAACAGCACCGTCGCGGTCTGCGTGCCCCCCCGCTCCTGGCTCACCTCCTCATCGTAGGGTTCCGGCCCCGGGCGCCGCCCATGTGCCGCCAGCCCCCAAGCGACCCCGCACCCGTCGAAGGTCGTCGTACTCGACACCGGCCACGCACCGTTCCGGGCTGTCATCGTGGTGAACCCGGACGAGGTGACGGCCGACGCGTTCGCTGCCTGACTTGGTGCGGGCGGTCACCGCCACCTATCGCGCGCCGATTATCTGCGTGGGGCATTCCCCTCAAGGTGCCGGCCGATGTCGCCCGGCCCGGGTGCCCCAGATTGTCGTCCCCGACCGCCCCATCGACATCGCCGGGGACCCGGCGTTATGGGACGCGGTGTGGCCTGCGCTCGACGGTGGATGTCGGGATCGGTCGATCAGGCGTAGCGGGAAAGCACATCTGCGAGCACACCAGGTCGAGCCAAGAACGGCGAGTGGCTTCCCGGTACCTCGATCGGGGTGACACCGAGGCGCGCTGCGGCCGCCTCGCGAGACCATTCGGGGCTCACGAGGCGATCCTCGGCGCCCAGCACGTAGGCGTACTCCACGTCCGGTAGCTCTGCGAGTGGGCACGGCTCGGCGAAGGTGACCTGACCCTGCGGTCGTAGACGATCGAACGCCGTGGCAGCCGTCGCTTCGTCGCAGTCGCCGTAGAGCGTCGCTCGGGCCAGCTCGCGGTCCACCCATCGACTTCGTCCTTGGGAGTCAGGCTCCCCGAGCCCGGCGTCATAACCCGCGACGAGCATGTGCGGCTGGTCGATGAACTGGTCGATGAGGCTGCGTCCGGGCACGGCGACCAAACCGCACACGAAGACCACCGCCCGCACGGGTAGGCGCGACGCTGCGATCGGGGCGGACAGGCCCGCCATCGAATGTGCGACCAGGACCGCCCCCGCAGGAGCCGCCTCCATCGCATCGACGATGACATCCGAGTACGTCGAGAACGTCGCCGCGGCATCGTCGCTCGGCAGCTCCACTGCGACAACCTCGTGACCTCGCCTGACCAGCTCAGGAGCGACGCTCTCCCAGCACCACGCGCCGTGCCAGGCCCCGTGGACGAGTCCGAAGGTGGTCATGCGTCAGAGTCTGCCTGTGCAGTGCCCAGTTCGCCAGCGCCTGCTCAGCGGTGCTGCTTGCACCACCCGGCACTGCCGGTTCGTCACGCCGGGAGTCGGAACCACCCCATCGAGAGCGCAGCGTCCACTCCCGGCGTCCTGGGATGGGTGGGGACCGCTCGCCGTCAGCCCATGACGACTGCGAGGTTGCGCAGGAAGCCAAGGATGGCTGGATCACCCTCGAGCCGGTCGCCCGAGTTGCGTCCGGTGGCGTAATCCACAACGTCGCCGACGATTCCCGCCAAACGAATCCCTTCAGTGGGAGCTGCCTCGATCGTGACCACAGTCGCGACCGCATCCTTCTCGACGTGCACGCACAAGTCGGTGTCAGTCGCTGTGATGTCGAAGGAGATCGCTGGTCGTTCGCGATCGTCAGCGTCGAACCGAGCCGCGCCGGCGATCGCCGCCACATACGACAACACGGCCGCAGTTTCGACGGGGCCGGTCAGCGGCACCTCCCCGGCGGGGAGCTGGAGATCGCGTTCGTGCACCCATGAATCGAACAAGAAGTGGTTCACGCTCATGCGGGCCGGCACCCGGCCCAGTGGCGCTTCGGCGGGCGCGAGCCAATCACAGTCGCTGAACGCTGCAAACTCACGTGCCACTCGGCCGTCGGCCTCGTCTAGGAGACTGCTGAGCAATCGGCGGTGAGCGGTTCGATTCGCGAAGTGGGCGTGGATCGAAGAGCATGGCTGGATGCAGGGTTCGTCTCGTCCTGACCGTGAGCTGCTCGACGCCGCTGCGCTGTGTGCGCATCTCGTGC
>JAUXRW010000061.1 GCA_030681555.1 Acidimicrobiales bacterium | reverse complement strand
GCACGAGATGCGCACACAGCGCAGCGGCGTCGAGCAGCTCACGGTCAGGACGAGACGAACCCTGCATCCAGCCATGCTCTTCGATCCACGCCCACTTCGCGAATCGAACCGCTCACCGCCGATTGCTCAGCAGTCTCCTAGCCCGCGACGTGCGCGGCTTCGCCGTCAAGCTGTACACCCAGGAGGGCAACTGGGATCTGGTCGGGAACAACATCCCGGTCTTCTTCATCCAGGACCCCATCAAGTTCCCGGACATCATCCACGCGGTGAAGCCAGAACCGGATCGTGGCTTCCCCCAGGCCCAGTCCGCCCACGACAACTTCTGGGACTTCGTCTCGTTGATGCCGGAGTCCACGCACATGCTCCTATGGGTGATGTCGGACCGGGCCATACCCCGATCGTTCCGGTTCATGGAGGGCTTCGGGGTCCACACCTTCCGCCTCGTCAACAAGCGAGGGGCGTTTACCTTTGTAAAGTTCCACTGGAAGCCCAAGCTCGGTATGCAGTCGGTGCTGTGGGATGAGGCGGTCAAGATCAACGGTGCCGATCCGGACTTTCACCGCCGCGACCTGTGGGATGCGATCGAGTCCGGTGACTTTCCCGAGTGGGAGTTGTGCATCCAGCGGTTCGATGATGCCTTCGCCGATTCCTTTGGCTTCGACGTCCTCGACCCGACGAAGCTGATCCCCGAAGAGATCGTTCCCATCGAAGCGGTCGGCCGGCTTGTCCTGGACCGCACCGTGGACAATTTTTTCGCCGAGACCGAGCAGGTCGCCTTCTGCACCCAGAACATCGTGCCTGGGGTCGACTTCACCAACGACCCGCTGTTGCAGGGCCGGAACTTCTCTTACCTCGACACCCAGATCAAGCGCCTCGGTGGACCCAACTTCACCCATATTCCGGTGAACGCACCGAAGTGTCCGGTGGCGACCTTCCAGCAGGATGGTCACATGGCCATGCGCAACCCGGTGGGCCGGATCAACTACGAACCCAACTCCGCCACCGGCGACGAACGCGGTCCCCGCGAACACCCGGCCGGGTTCGCGACGTATCCGGCCGAGGAGGCCGGAGTGAAGCGTAGGTTACGACCCGAGTCCTTCGCCGACCACTACAGCCAGGCTTCGCTTTTCTACCGTAGCCAGCTTCCGATCGAGCAACAGCACATCGCCGACTCGTTCACCTTCGAGCTCTCCAAGGTCGGGAACCCGGCCATCCGGGAGCGCATGGTCGCCAACCTCCGCAACGTCGATGCCGACCTCGCAGGGGCCGTAGCCACGGCACTCGGCATGCCCTCGATTCCGGCCGCCTCCACACCGGCTGTCATCCCCGACCTGACACTCAGCACCTCGCCCGCTCTCAGCATCTTGGGCAACCCACCTGCGAGCTTCGCCGGGCGGAAGCTGGGAGTACTGGTCACCGATGGCGCCTCGGCCAAGGTGGTCAAGGCCTTGGTTGCCGCCGCCAAAGCCGAACGTGCGACGGTCGAGGTCGTCGCACCAGCCATCGCTGGAGCGACCCTCGACGACGGAGGGATCTTGCCCGCCCAGCAGATGGTTGGCGGTGGTCCGTCGGTGCTCTACGACGCCGTCGCCGTCGTGGTCTCCGACGAGGGTGCCGCCCGGCTCGCCACCCTTGCGCCGGCGAAGCAGTTCCTTACGGACGCTCACAACCACTGCAAGTTCATCGCCCACACCCCCGAGGCGGCCGCGCTTCTGGCAGCCGCGGGGACCGTGGACTCAATGGACGACGGCTACCACGCGCTCACGACGAAGGCGACCGCCGTCAAGTTCCTCGCCGCCTGCCGAGACCTGCGCTGGTGGAATCGCGCGGTCAACGCCACGGAGTAAACGGCCTCTATGGACTGCGGATAGGCGCTGAAGACAGGACCATCCACCGGTCGTCGTGATGGCCCGGTTTTGCCGGGTGCGACCCAACGTCCGACGACCGAGTGGAGGTCCTCGTCATCAGGCGCGCACTCGAGCCCGAAGTGGTGGAGGTCCTCTGGGCGGCGTTCGGCCACCAGCTTCTTCAGCCGAGCGTTCTCGCTCTCGAGCTCCGTGAGCCGCTTCGCATCGTCCGCCTTCAGCCCGCTGTGCTGGGCGAGCAGCGATGCCAGGTTGACTCGGCGACCTGAAGACGCCGGCACACCGTCGAGCTCAGCGCCGCCGGCGAGCAACCTGTTGCCGTCGGCGAGCTGGCGATGACCTGCTCCGGCGTAGGCCGCCGACGCTTCATCATGCTGTCCTCCTCACCTCAATCTTGGGGCTTCGGACTCGCACACCGCCTGGACCACTACAAGGGGGTGAGCTCACGAACCTGCGCAAGGGCCACGACCACACGTGCTGCCGTCAGCTCAGTCGCGACGTATTCGCCGACTGACCCGGACCGGCCGGGCGACACGGCGTTCGTCAGCGCGGCACGGCGGCGTCGGTGGGATCGCCCCCCGCGTCCTCATGAGAAAGATCGCGCGTTGGCGATTCGAGCAAGGCGCTCGCGGCCGCTGCGAGGGCGGCACCTACCAGGGGAGCCACAACGAACAGCCAGACGTGCTCCAACGCGTCCGTGCCAGCGAAGACGGCGGGTCCGAGAGAGCGAGCTGGGTTGACGGATGTGCCGGTCAACGGGATGCCGACGAGGTGGACGACGGTGAGCACGAGACCGATGGCGAGCCCAGCGAAGCCGGGCGCGGCATCCCGCCCCGTCACGAGCAGCACCACAAACACGAGCAAGAAGGTCAGCACTACCTCGAGCACGAACGCGCCGCTTCCGTTGATCGTGTCGCCCCAGCCATTGCTCCCAAGCGCGCCCGTCTGGTCCACGACGTCGCCGAAGTCGGATGTCATCAACTTGAGGGCCGCACCGCCCAAGAGCCCTCCGACCAGCTGAGCGACCCAATAAATGACCGCCTCGCCGATAGTGATTCCACCACGCAGCAGCACGCCGAGCGTCACCGCTGGGTTCACGTGGCAACCAGAGACCGATCCAATGGCATACGCAAGAGCGAGGAGCACCAGCCCGAAGGCGAGCGCAACGCCGAGCACCCCCACTTCCTCGAAGCCGAACACTGCGGCGCCCACGGCCATGAACACGAGAAGGAACGTGCCGAGAGTTTCGACGGCAGCTTTACGTGCGGCGTCAGACATGGCGCTCCTCTTGCAGCGCTGTGAGAGTACGTCGCCCTACCCCTCGAATGCCGCCAATCAATCGACGTGCTCCTTTCCGCTCCCGTCGTTCCAACCAGGATCGTCGACCACTGGTGGATCAGGCGTGGGCGTTGCGGAGGTCTCGGACCTGGTTATGGGCCGCTCGCACCTCGACGAGCTGCCGCGCGACGACGGTCCGGAGGCCGGCAGAGATGTCCGCCTCGAGAGCCTTCTCGTACTCCTTCACGGCGTGGTCCTCACCCTGTTCGGCGACGTCCAGGACGCCCTTGGGGTTGGAACCTGTCACGACGTCTTTGAGGGTCATCCAGCCGCGATGGATCGCAGCGGCCACGGTGCCGGACTCCTCGATGTGATCGCCGTAGTCCTTGGCGAGCTCTTGGAGCTCGTCAGAGAACTTGGAGCGCTGGGCGCTCAGCTCGCGGAACGTGCGGGCGATCTGCGCCGAGTCATCGTCTTCGAGCTTTTGGGCTCCCTTGGCGAAGCCGTCCTTGCCGTCCTCGAGCGTCTGGATGAGGTCCTTGGTGATGCGTGCGTCGGTTGACATGCGGTGTGCCTTCCCGACGACCGCGCCTGCTAACCGATCGTGCTCATCATCATCTTCTGAGCCTCGATCTGAGCATGGCTCCGCTCGAGTCTGCCCGTGATCTGGCTTGCCCGACGCGTCGTTCTGAGCGTGCTCATCCCATTCGCGTGGCGGTGGTGGCGCGTCGACGCACGGCGTTAACGCCACCGCGCCCGGGTGTGAGCTCGTCGGCGCGCTCGGGCGCTCAACCCGGGTCGAGGCGCGACGAAGCCGCACTGCCGCGTGTGACTGGTGCGGTGTCTGACCTAGACGCGACGGCTGCTGGTCGGGTCGCTTGTTGCCTGAGCGTGGAGGTGGACGGCGAGAGCGTTGATGCCGGCAGCGTGATGATGAGGTTGAGGCTGGCGGGCGTGACCGAGCGAGTGGGCGCGGCGGAGCCAGAAGGTGTCGTCGAGGTGGTTGATGCTCTCGCGTCGTTACGGCGTCCAAAGAGTCGGGTGAAGTCGGGATCGCCGGGTGGGATGGGCCGGATGTTCCCCCGGTGCGGTTGAACTTCCGCCTGGCGTCTTCGTCGTCGCCGTGGAACCGCATGGTGATGGTCCGCCGCCGAGGTGCAGGGGGAGGGCGTACTCGTTTGTACCAGCGGTAGGTGCCGGCCCTGTCGGCTCTGCGGTGTGTGCGGACGCGGCGCAGGGGGGTGAAGAGCTGCTTGCCGCTGTCGGCGAGCTGTCCGATGCCGATGGCCCCGCCGTTGGCAAAGATGGCGATGGTCTTGGTGGTGCCGTCGGGGAGGGTGAAGGTGCGGTCCTCGACGTGGGTGGACTTCTGGACGCGCTGGTTCGATCGGCTGGGGGTCTTGGCGCCGGCTTTGGCGGCGGTGACCGGGGGAGGAGTCCGAGGTCGCGTAGGAGTCGCTGGTGGTGGGTGCCTCGCAGGGCGGTGTCGTAGATGACGCCTTGGGCGCCGGGCATCAGCGGTGCGAGGCGTTCGAAGCAACTCATGGCGGTGGCGGCTTCCCCGCCGGGCATGGGGACCCATTCGACGTCGAGGATGATCCTGCCGTTGACGTCGAGCGTCCGCACGGCGGTGAGGACCCATCTCGTGCCTTCGCTGTGCCCCTCGCCTTCATCGCCGCGTGGCGACCAGCGACTTCAGCCGCCGGACGCCCGGCGTTCATCTATCGTCTATCTCCGTTGCTGACCTGCCGCACATGGCGGTCAGGGGGGAGGGGGCCGACATGGACACCACACTCGACTGGGCGCCGCCCGGGCCTGGGCCGTGGCAGCAGGACAGCGCCCACAACCCGGTGGCGCAGACGCACATGCTCCAGGCGGTCTATCCCTCGGGCTTCGGCCGCGGTTTCGAGGAGGCCTTCTCGGCGTATGGCGTGCTCCTCGATCGCCTAGCGATGGGGGGGGTCAACGGGTTCATCTACCACCAGCCGCAGCCGTTCGACCTGCCGGGTCCGGACGGCCCGAAGGATCCCGAGTGGGTGGGCGCCGAGTTCGGTCGTCGCGTCGGTGTCGCCGCTGAGGCGTTCGAGAAGCAGGTCTGGCGAGAGGGCCTGCGCCGTTGGGACGAGGAGCTCAAGCCGGCTTCGATCGCCCGCCACCAGGCCCTCGACGTCGACCTCGAGGCGCTCGACGACGCGGCGTTGGAGGCCCACATCGAGGCGTGCACGGGCCACGTCAGCGACATGGTGTACCAGCACCACCGGCACAACATGCATGCCCTCGTGCCCGTGGGCGACTTCCTGCTGCAGGCAGCCGCGTGGACCGGACGACCGCCGACTAGCCTGCTGTCGGTCCTCGACGGCTACTCGCCGGTGTCGAACGTGGTGGCGCCCGAGATGGTCCCGGCCCTCGACGCGCTCGGCGAGGACGACGAGGCACGCGAGATCCTGTTTAGCGGCGGCGACCCGGCCGACGTGCTGGCCCGCCTGCGCGCCCGGGTGCCCCAGGTGGGCGACTACATCGATGCCGTGCACTTCCGCGTGCTCGACGGGTTCGACATCACCAGCCCCACGATCGGTGAGCGGCCGGAGGGCCTCGTCGGCCGCTTGCAGGTCGCCCTCGACGTCGACTCGGACGACGCCCTGCAGCGATCTAGCGCTGCTGCGGCCCAGATTCGAGCGGACGTGCCGCCCGAGCACCAGGCCGCGTTCGACGACCTGCTCGCCGAGGCCCGACTGGTGTACCGCTTGCGCGACGAGCGGGGCATCTACAGCGAGATCCCGGCTATCGGTCTCCTGCGCCTGGCCCTGCTCGCGCTCGGGCGCCGGCTGGAGCAGCGGGGGCGGCTGAGGGCCGCGCAGGATGCCCTCGAGGTCGGGCCCCACGAGATCGCCGGCCTCCTCGCTGGGGAGGCGCCCACGGCCGACGAGGTCCACGAGCGGGGGAAGGAGCGTGTGCGCCGCACCGAGGCCGGGTGCCCGCGGTTCCTGGGACCGCCCCCGCCCCCGCCGCCTCCCGCCGACGCGCTCCCGCCTCCGCTGGCCCGGGTGATGTCGGCGGTCGGCTTCATCATCGACGGGATCCTCGGCCAGAAGGAGGAGCCCGAGGGCGACGCCGGCGTCATCATCGGCATCCCTGGCGCGCAGGGGGTGGTGGAGGGTCCGGTGCGGTTGGTGCGGTCCATCGACGACCTTTTCGACCTCGAGGCCGGCGAGGTGCTCGTGACCCCCACCACCGGTGAGGCGTTCAACTCGATGCTGCACCTGGTGAGCGCGATCGTCACCGATCACGGCAGCTTCGCGTCCCACGCGGCGATCGTGTCTCGTGAGATGGGGATCCCGGCGGTGGTGGGGACGGCGGACGGCACGCAGCGGCGGGCGTCGGCCAAGCGGGTGCGCGTCGACGGCACGACCGGCCAGGTGACGATCCTCGAATGACCGACGAGGGCGACGAGGTCGTCCCTGCCATCACCATCGCAGGGATCGCCCTCGCGTCGGTGCTCGTCCCACTGAACTCCACGATGATCGCGGTGGCGCTGCCGCAGATCGCCCGGGCCTTCGACATCTCCAAGGGCGGCGCGAGCGTGCTGATCACCGTGTACCTCGTGGCGATGCTGGTGGGGCAGCCGTTGGCCGGCAGGGTGTGCGACGCCCTCGGCGGGCGGCGCCTGGCGATCATCGCCGTCTCGGGGTTCGGCGCCTTCTCGGCCGCCGCCATGTTCGCCGGCTCGTTCTGGCTGCTGGTGCTGCTGCGCGCTCTGCAGGCCGCCTTCGCGGCAGCGTTGGTGCCCGGCGTACAGGCCATGTTGAAGGAGGTGGTCCCCGGTCGAGAGCGGGGCCGGGCGTTCGGGGTGCAGGGCTCGGTGCTGGGGGTGGGCGCCGGCCTCGGGCCCGTCATCGGCGGCCTGGCCACCGCCGCCTTCGGGTGGCGGTCGATCTTCGCGGTGAACCTGCCCGTCGTAGTCATGGTGCTGTACGTGCTGTTGCGCCGCGTTCCGCCCCCGGGGGAGTCTCCGGTCCACCTCCTCGCGGATCCGGCGGCCGGTTCGCCGGGTCGCCTGCTCAACGGGGTCTTCGGTGTGGCCTTCTCCACGCAGGCGCTGTCCACGTTCGCCCAGTACGCGCTGCTGTTGACCGTGCCGATCGTGCTCGACAGCCGCGGCTGGAGTGCGGCGTCGATAGGCGTCGGCCTATCACTCCTCACCCTCGGCATGGTGGTGATGGGCCCCTACGGCGGGCGCCTCGGCGACGCCCGGGGGAGGCGCACGCCCGTGGTCCTCGGTCTGGCTGTCTCCCTGGTGGCCGTGCTGGGCTCGGCCATCCTGGGCGACGATGTCCCCTCCGGGCTGCTCCTCATCACCCTGTTGGTCTTCGGGCTGGGGCTGGGCGTGGCGTCGCCCAGCGTGATGACCGCCGGCATCGAGGCTGCACCCGACTCCCGGGTCGGCTCGGCGTCGGGCCTCCTGTCGGCCAGTCGCTACGTGGGCAGCATCGCGTCCACCCTGGTGCTGGCGGGGGTCGTGCAGGACGATGGGGGTGGCGTGGCCGCGCTGCTGGTCGTGTGCGCGGGTCTGCTGGGGGTGTCGCTGGCCGTCGCCCGCAGGCTGCCGGGTCGTCCCCACAGCGCATCGCCACCCGAGCCGCCACCGCCCGTGGAATCGTTGACGGCGTGACCGACGTGACCGAGGGAGCCGTCCCGGAGCTGAACGAGCTCGCCCTCTGCTGGCCGGGGCCCGACACCCCCATGACAGGGCCCTCTTGCCCAGTACCTCAGGAGCGGTGAACGGCATGTGCTCCAAAGCTGCGGCTGCGGCGCAGCTTCGGGGCCATCGGCGCGGCTAGGGCTTGTACTGGAAGATCCAGAGACCGGAGTCGCGGTCGCTGGCGAGGATGTACTTTTGGCCGTTCGGGTGCTTGTGCACCTCCACGCCCCAGAAGTTGTTGCCGCCCTCGGCGATGAACGCGCCCACCTCGACCAGCTCACCAGACGCGTATTCCAGGACCCGCAGGCCGCCGGTGTAGTACGAGAGGTAAGCGAGGTCCTCGTCGGGGTCGGTCGCCACCTCGTGCACGGACAGGTCGCCGAAACCATCGGCGAAGTCCGGGTCCTGGCTCTCGGGGATGGCGTACTGGTCGAGGTCAGCGAAGGTGTCGGCGTCGAACAGGTGCACGTAGCCCCAGCCATCGAACACGGCGCCGAGGTCGACGGTGGCCCCGTCGGTTCCGGCTGCGGGCGCCGTCGTGCCCGAGGCGGCTTCGCCGTCGCTGCACGTGTAGTCGTGGAGGGACGCGCCGAGGATGCGGAACCCGTCTGTGCGGGACACGAACAACGCCGGGATGCCACCATCGGCGAGCATATTGATCAGTGCCTCGCAGCCGTCGACGCCGGTGCGGTTGAAGACGATCGCGGCGTCGTAGCCGGCCTCTTCCACCGTTGCGATCTTCGCGGTGAAGTCGCACACGCCCCGCTCGATCACCGCGATGGTGTGGGTCGAATCGGGCGCCGGGATCATTCCCCCCGGGCACGCCAGCCCCACGGCACGGGTGCCGCCGCTGAGGTCCGTCTGCTCGTCGATCTGGGGCGTGCCGGAGCCCTGGGTGGCCGTCGCCCGACGGCCGGCATAGGGGCCGTCGACGAGGGTGGCGGTGACGCGGTAGGGGTCGAAGTCTTCGTCGGTGGCGATGAAGTGCTGGTTGTCGCGCGTGAACTCCGCTTGGTGGGCGTTGCCCTCGGGCGTGAACGTCGGTTGCAGCGGGTCTGTGGCGGCGTAGTCGGTGTCGCCGACGACGGTCGCGTTTGCCGGGTCGGTCACGTCCATCTGGATGTAGCCGCCGTCCCAGTACGACAGCAGCATGATCTGCCGACCGTCGATCTTCTTCACCACCATGTCGTGCAAGAACACCGCGTCGCCGTTCACCGCGCCTCGCGCCTGCTCGGAATGCGTTCGCAGGTCGTACTCGGCGATCAGCTTCGGCTTGCTCGGGTTGGTGATCTCGAGGATATCGACGTCGGGGTACTCCTCGTCATCGTTCATCACGACGAAGGCGCGCCTGCCCTCCTGCCAGCCGAACGCGGAGTGCACCTGGTTGGCGTGGCGCTGGCTCTGACCGCGCACGGTCGTATCGCCGAAGCCCTCGATCAGCTTCTTGGGCTTTAACGGGTTGGTGACGT
>JAUXRW010000057.1 GCA_030681555.1 Acidimicrobiales bacterium | reverse complement strand
TCACGAGCTCCTGGTCGCGTCCTATCGACCCTGCGTCCTGGTTAGACACGGAGAGCAGCGCCTCGATCCGCTCGAACCACGGCTCCAGCTCGGCCGACAGGCCCGGCATCGCGTGGTCACGTTCCCAACCGTCCAGCACGCGGTCGGGCGCCCGGAACGCCATGCCTCCGTTCACGACGGTGGACCCGCCGACGCAGCGTCCCTCGTTGTAGACGATGGGAGGGCTCCCCAGCGTCGCGGTCACCCCACCGTCGCGGTACAGCGATCGCACCATCGCCAGGTCGTCGTGGGTGAACGTCTCGGTGGGTCGGTAGGGCCCCTCCTCGAGGACGACGACCGACAGGCCGGCCTCCGCCAGCTCCGCAGCGGCCACCGCTCCCCCGGCTCCCGAGCCCACGACGACCACGTCACAGTGCAGGCGACCGCCGTCGAACGCGGTGGCCAGCGGGACCGGGTTCATGGCGTGGGGCGGGCGCGCGGCAGCGGCGTGCGAAGCAGGACCTCGTGCGCCTGGATCTCGTCGCCCCAGCGCGCCGCGCGCGCGGCGGCACTCGCAGCCGTCCACGGAGCCGGGTCGTAGCCGAGTCGCCCTTTCACGGCGGGACGGTCGAAGTAGGCGACGACCACCACGTCGCGCACCGACCGCACGAGCCGACGACCCGGCCGCGAGCGCGCCAAACCGGCGATCGAGCGGCGCTGACGGGCGGGCGGCAGGTGGCTGAATCGGCGACCGTGGCGCAGGCCGGCCGCCTCGATGGCGCCCAAGGCAACCCGGAGCGCGCCCGTGGTCGGTCCGGACAGCGATGCCACGATGTCCTGGACGTTGGCCATCACCTCGTCGGAGACGATGGGGTCGTCGACATCCTCGGGGCAGAACAGCGGCAGGAGTGAGCGCAGCGTCACCAGGTTGGACCCGGGGAGCTGCGTGTCATGCGAACCCGGCACGAGCCGATGGTAGAGCGGTCGCTGCGCCCGCGAGGTACGCGAAGCGGTCATGTTCACGATCGGAGCGACCCACCAATCCACCTCGTCTGCCACAGGTCAGGCCCGCGTCAGATCAGAAGGGCGGGGCTGGGCCTCCCGCGCGCCGCTACCCGCGCTGTAGGGTTCGGACGGACCGGCTAGCGCTTGGACCGGCGGGACAAACCCCGACGACGGCGCGCGTGACGGAGGCCGGATGCTGCTCACCCCCCACGAACAGGAACGGCTGATGATCGCCGGCGCCGCCGAGGTGGCGGGTCGCCGCCGCGAGCGCGGGCTGCTCCTCAACCACCCCGAAGCGGTCGCGGTGCTCACCGCCTGGGTGCTCGAGGCTGCCCGCGACGGCATGTCGGTGGCGGAGATCATGTCTGCCGGATGCGGTGTTCTCGACACCTCCGACGTGATGGAGGGCGTTGAGGCCCTGATCGATGAGCTCCAGGCCGAGGCCACCTTCCCCGACGGGACGAAGCTGGTGACCCTGCACGGACCGATCCAACCCGCGCCGCTCGCTCCGGGCGCAGTCGACGACGGTGCCTCCCGGCTGCTGCCCGGCGAGATCCTCCTCGGCGAAGGCGACATCGTGTTGCTCGAGGGCCGGGACCTGGTGTCGCTGACCGTGCTCAACACCGGGGACCGCCCGGTACAGGTCGGTTCGCACTTCCACTTCGCGGAGGCCAACGAGGCGCTGCAGTTCGATCGCGAGACCGCCGTGGGGAGCCGGCTGGCCGTTCCCGCCGGCACGAGTGTCCGCTTCGAGCCCGGCATCTGGATGGAGGTCGAGCTCGTCGCGTTCGCCGGCCTGGGCGTCACCGCTGGTTTCCGGGGGCTCTACCCGCCCGCCGACCGGACCGCGAGCACCGACACTGCGGGCAGCGCTTCGTGAGGGAGCGAAGCAGAGGCACAGCGCACTCCGGCGCCGCAGGCGCCGCGCTCACGGGGGTATCCGCACCGACCGCCAGGCCCATCCCGTGAGCGGCCCGATCGTGTCCCGGGCGAGGTACGCCGCCCTCTACGGCCCCACCTCCGGCGATCGCATCCGGCTGGCGGACACCGACCTGTTCATCGAGATCGAGCACGACCTGTCAGGCGGGCCGGGCCGCGCCGGCGACGAGGCCGTGTTCGGCGGCGGCAAGGTCATCCGCGAGTCGATGGGCCAGTCGCTCCGCACCTCGGCACAAGGTGCGCCAGACCTGGTGATCACCGGTGCGGTCGTGCTCGACCATTGGGGGATCGTCAAGGCGGACCTCGGCATCAAGGACGGCCGGATCACGGCGCTCGGCAAGGCCGGGAACCCCGACACCATGGACGGCGTCCATCCCGCCCTCGTGATCGGGCCTTCGACCGAGGTTCTGGCGGGCAACGGCAGGATCCTGACCGCCGGGGCCGTCGACTGCCACGTCCACCTCATCTGCCCGCAGGTCCTGGACACCGCGCTCGCCACAGGGATCACCACCATCATCGGCGGCGGCACCGGGCCTGCCGAAGGCACCAAGGCCACCACGGTCACCGCGGCGCCCTTCCACCTGTCGTCGATGCTCACCTCGATGGACGGCTGGCCCATCAACCTGGTCCTGCTCGGCAAGGGCAACACCGTCTCCACCGATGCCATGTGGGAACAGCTGCGAGCCGGCGCCAGCGGCTTCAAGCTCCATGAAGACTGGGGTTCCACGCCCGCCGCCATCGACGCCTGCCTGCGGGTGTGCGACGACGCGGGGGTCCAGGCATCGCTGCACACCGATACGCTGAACGAGGCCGGGTTCGTGGAGACGACGCTCGCCGCGATCGCCGGCCGATCGATCCACTCGTACCACACCGAGGGCGCGGGCGGCGGCCACGCCCCCGACATCATCACCGTTGCCGGCGTGCCCCACGTGCTGCCCAGCTCGACCAACCCGACGCGGCCCCACACCGTGAACACCGCAGACGAGCACCTCGACATGCTGATCGTCTGTCACCACCTCAACCCGTCGGTTCCCGAGGACCTGGCATTCGCGGAGAGCCGAATCCGTCCGTCGACGATCGCCGCTGAGGACGTCCTGCACGACATCGGGGCCATCTCGATGATCGGCTCGGACTCCCAAGCCATGGGCCGCATCGGCGAGGTGGTCATCCGCACTTGGCAGACGGCGCATGTCATGAAGCGTCGCCGTGGCTCGCTGCCCGGCGACGGTCCGGCCGACAACGAGCGAGCCAAGCGCTACGTCGCCAAGTACACGATCTGCCCGGCGATCGCGCACGGCCTGAGCGGCGAGATCGGCTCGATCGAGCCCGGCAAGCTTGCCGACCTGGTGCTCTATGACCCTCGGTTCTTCGGCGTGCGCCCACACGTCGTCATCAAGGGCGGAGTGATCGCGTGGGGCGCTATGGGCGACGCGAACGCTTCGATCCCCACTCCGCAGCCGGTGCTCCCCCGCCCGATGTTCGGGGCCTTCGGCCGCACCGCCGGCCACACCTCGATCGCGTTCGTGTCGCAAGCCGCGGTCGACGACGGACTCGCCGGCAAGCTCGGGCTATCGCACCGGGTGGTGGCCGTGGACGACTGCCGCGGCGTGTCCAAGGCGGACATGGTCAACAACGACGCGCTGCCCGAGATCTCCGTCGACCCCGACACCTTCATGGTCACCGTCGACGGCGCCACCATCGAGCAAGACCCGGCCCGGGAGCTTCCCATGGCTCAGCGGTACTTCCTGTTCTGAGCCGGAGCCCACCGTCGTGTCGGTCCCGTCCCTCCTCCTGCTCGCAGACGGGCGCTTCCCGGACGGCTCCCACGCGCAAAGCCACGGCCTGGAGGCCGCGGTCGGGGACGGTCGCGTCCATGACACCGGGTCGTTGGCCGACTACATCACCTGTCGCCTCTGGACCTCGGGACGCACCGACGCCGCGACAGCCCGCCTGGCCGCCGCCGGCGTGGATCCCGATGCCCTCGACGCGGCCTGGTGCGTCCGCACCCCGAGCGCTGCGGCCCGGGCCACGTCGCGGTCCCTCGGCAGGGCGCTGGCCCGAACTGCGGCCACGGTGGTGCCCGAGCAGCCGATCGCGCTCGTCGACGGGCGGCCGCCCGTGCAGCCCGTCGCGCTCGGCCTGCTCGCGACGGCGTTCGGCTGCGACCCCCACGAGGCCGCGCTGGCCAGCGCGCACTGCACCGCAGCCACGCTCAGCGCGGCCGGGCTGCGCCTGCTGTCGCTCGACCCCTTCGAGGTGGCCGCCGTGCTCCACGCCCTCCGTTCCGACGTCGACGGCGTGACCTGCTCCACGGCCGGGCTCCTCGACGCACATGACCTCCCCCACGCGTCGACCCCGTTCGCGGAGATCGACGTGGAGCATCAGTCGCTTCTCCCTACCCGCCTCTTCCGCAGCTGACGCTCGTCCAGCGCCCGACCAGACCGACAAGGACCCCCATCGTGCACGACATCGGCAGCGGCCCCTCCCACGACCACGACCACGACCACGACCCGCACGCCCCCGGGCACCACGGCCTGGGTGATCGCGCGTTCCGCGTCGGCATCGGCGGGCCGGTTGGCACCGGCAAGACTGCGCTCGTCGCCGCGCTGTGCGCGCTTCTGTCGGACGAGCTGCGCATCGGCGTGGTGACCAACGACATCTACACGACCGAAGACGCCGACACCCTCAAGCGCCGGGGGGTTCTCGAAGCCGGCCGCATCGTCGCCGTCGAGACCGGCTGCTGCCCCCACACCGCCATCCGGGAGGACATCACCGCCAACCTGGACGCCATCGCGGATCTCGAGGAGCGGGAGGGTCCGCTCGACCTGGTGCTCGTCGAGAGCGGCGGGGACAACCTCACGCTCACCTTCTCCAAGGGGCTGGCCGACGTGCAGCTGTTCGTGCTCGACGTCGCCGGCGGGGACAAGGTGCCGCGCAAGGGTGGGCCGGGGGTGACGCGCTCGGACCTGCTCGTGATCAACAAGATCGATCTCGCGGATCTGGTGAACGCTGATCTCGGGGTCATGGAGCGGGACGCCGCTGCGCAGCGCGGTGACCTGCCGACCGTGTTCGTGTCGCTCACGACACCCGAGGGAGCGGCATCGATCGCGGAGTGGATCCGGGACCAGATCCCGGCCGCTGCCACTCCCACCGGCTGACCCGACGACCCGTGCCCAAGGTGCCCGACGACCCCCTTGCCGAGATCGGCTCCGCGCCGCCCACGGGCGGCTGGACCGGCACAGAGGTGTCGGTCCGGCTCCGACGGGGGGCAGGCGGAACGGTGCGTGTCGACGGCGTGTTGTGCCGCGCCCCCGTGTGGTTCCACTGGGACGGCGCGACGCTCTGGCTGGTCGGCTCGGGGGCATCACCGGTCGGCGAGGACCGGATCCGGATTCGGGTCGACGTCGGGGCCGGCGTCGCGGTGGCGATCCGTTCGGTGGCGGCGACCCTCGTGTACGCGGCCCGCGGCACCGGTACGCGTTGGGACACCGAGATCCACGTCGCCGAGGGGGCATCGGTCGACTGGAACCCCGAACCGGTGATCCTGACCGAGCGAGCCCGCCACGAGGCCACCACCACCGTGCACGCTGCCGGCGGCGCCGACGTCCGGCTCGACGAGGTGCTCGTCCTCGGCCGCGCCGGCGAGGCGACCGGCGCCCTGCGCTCCACCCTGGCGGTCCGGATCGACGACGCCCCCGCGCTGCTCACCTCGATCGATACCTCGCTGCCCGCGTGGTCCGGGCCCGCCGGCGTCGGCAACTGCTCGGTCATCGCCCATCGTCTCCGTGTGGGACCCGAGAAGGACCCCGCCGTCACCGCGGACGCGTCGCGCCGTGCCGCGCTGCTGCAGCCCGCGCCAGGATGCCGGCTGGCCGTCGTGGCGGCCGACGACGTCTCCACCGCCCGCCGGTCGCTGGACGCCGTCCTGACAGCCGACCTCCTCAGTGTCATTCGCCCGAAACACAGGGGACGCTGACGAGAAACGACGCCTCCCTAGGTTGCGCGCTACCCGGGCACCACCGCTGCGGGATCGAAAGGGAGACACCGATGTCAACAAGCCCCCCATCCCGGCGGCTCCTGGCCGCCATCGCCGCGGCCGCGGCCCTCTCGCTGGTCGTTTCAGCGTGCGGCTCGGACGACGACGACTCGTCCGCCGGAAGCGACACCGAGGAAGGCGGCGAGACAGCCGCCGGCACCTGCGTCGACGGTGACACCGTCAGGCTCGGCTTCCTGAACTCCACGTCGGGGGTCATGTCCATCAGCGAGCAGACCGTTCGAGACGCGCTCGTCCTTGCGACGGAAGAGATCAACGACGCCGGGGGCATCCTCGACAAGGAGATCGAGTACATCGAAGAGGACGGCGCCAGCGAGCCCTCCATCTTCGCCGAGAAGATCAACAAGCTGCTGACTGACGACGAGGTCGCAGCCGTGTTCGGCGGGTGGACCTCCGCCTCCCGCAAGGCGATGCTGCCGGTGGTCGAAGGGGCCGACGGCCTGCTGTTCTACCCGGTGCAGTACGAAGGCCTCGAGGCGTCGGAGAACATCTACTACACCGGCGCTACGACCAACCAGCAGATCATCCCCGCCATGGACTTCCTCAAGTCCAAGGGCGTGGCGACGCTGTTCCTCGCAGGCTCCGACTACGTGTTCCCCCGCACGGCGAACAAGATCATCAAGCAGTACGCCGAGGAGCTCGGCATCGAGATCGTCGGGGAGGAATACGTCCCACTCGACAGCGACGACTGGACGACCCAGGTGGCCAAGATCGCGGCGGCCGAGCCCGACTTCGTGTTCAACACGATCAACGGCTCGTCCAACGTGGGCTTCATCAAGGCCTACGACGAGGCCGGACTCGGGGCAGACAAGTCCCCGATCATCTCGGTGTCGATCGCCGAGGAGGAGGCGCCCGCCATGGGTGCCGATCTCACCGGGCAGTACGCCGCCTGGAACTACTTCCAGAGCGTCGACAGCCCCGAGAACGCCACCTTCATCAAGGCCTTCCAAGACAAGTACGGCACCGACCGGCCGACGTCGGACCCGATGGAGGCGGCCTACACCTCGCTGTATCTCTACAAGGCCATGGTCGAGAAGGCGGAGTCCTTCTGTGTCGACGCCGTCAACGACGCGGCGGACGGCGTGACCTTCGCGGCACCCGAGGGCGAGGTCACGGTGAACGGTGAGAACCACCACATCGCCAAGACCGCCCTGATCGGCCAGATCAACGCCGAGAACCAGTTCGACATCGTGTACTCGTCCGACGGACCGATCGAACCCGATCCCTTCCTCGAGACCTACACGTGGTGGGACCCGAGCTCGGAGTGACCCGGTGGCGGTCGGGACACCGACCATGGACGCACTCACCACGCCGTTCCTCACCGGCACCGC
>JAUXRW010000056.1 GCA_030681555.1 Acidimicrobiales bacterium | reverse complement strand
GTCGACGTGGCCGCCCTCCGCCTGGCGGGCTTCCAGAGCGACGCCCACCCGCTCGTGCAGCCGCACCCGGCGGGCAATACGCAGGTCGTCGTAGAGGGTCGCCCGCACCAGGGGGTGGCTGAACGCGTAGGCGGCCAGGCCGGCGTCCCGAACGAGGTGGGCGCGCACCGCCTCGTCCACCAGTTCAAGGAGGTGGTGACGACCGAGGCCCGTCACACCCTCGACGACGTCCATGCCGAACTCGTCACCCACGACCGCCGCCACGTCGAGCGCGGCCCGGCAGTCCGGTGTCAGCGCGTGCAGGCGCTGGGTCAGCACGCCCCGAACGGTCGCCGGCACAGGAGGCATCTCGTGGGCCCTGAGCGTGGTCCCCTGCGCGTCGAGGTGCCGCGCCAGCTCGAGGGCGAAGAGCGGATTGCCGCCAGTGTGGTGGTGCAGTGCGCCGGCGTCGACGTCGTCCGCCATCGAGTCGACGAGCGCGTGGATCTGGCCCTCGTCCAGCCCGGAGAGGCGGACATGGCCGGCGGAGCGATCGAGCAGGCCTATGGCGTCGCCGGCGGCGGAGCCCGGCGGGGCGTCGACGTCGCGGGTGCTTGCCAGCACGAGGGCGGGGATCTCCCGCAGCTGTGGGGCGAGATAGGCCAGCAACCGGATGGACACCACGTCGGCCCAGTGCAGGTCGTCGACAACGAGCACGAGCGGTCCATCCGATGCCACGTGCCGCACTCGATCGACCATGTCGTCGAAGTACCGGAGGCGGGCGACGTCAGGATCCTCGGCCGTGCCGCCGGGGTGAGCAGCCGGTAGGGCGTCGTCGGTGAGCTGGCTGAGCAGCTGCTCCCAGAACCAGAACGCCGGCAGCGAGCCCGCCCCCCAGCATCGCGCCCACGCCACCCGCACGCCGCTGGCCGCGGCCCTGTCGACCAGCTCCTCACACAGCCGCGTCTTGCCGATACCCGGCTCGCCAGAGATGAGAATCAGACCGCCGCGACCGGCGATTGCCGACTCGAGCCCATTTTCCAGCTCGTGCAGCTCTCGGTCGCGGCCGACGAACGGTGGCACCCACTGAGTCTGTCGCGCCGGCCTCCTGTGGCGCCGGGGCGCTCTCGCACGTCGGGCCCGTCTACCGCACCTCGGATGCGGCCGCCGGATGCGTGGGGGCAAGCGCCAGACAGGCATGCGGCGGTTGTCCTCTGCCACTCGTGCCCGGCGTTGTGGGGCCCTGCTGTTGGTGATGCCAGTCTGTAGCACGCGTGCTACGATTCGCCAGTGACCCGAGAGATCACCCAGCGAGAATTGCGCAACGACAGCGGTGAGATCATGCGCAAGCTCGACGAGGGCGAGACGTTCATCGTCACGCGCAACGGCGTTCCCGTGGGCGAGCTCACTCCATTGCGCCGCCACCGCTTCGTCGCCGCCGAGGCTGCGGTCGCTCTCTTCCGGACGGCACCCGCAGTTGACGCGCGACGGTTCCGCGCCGACCTGGACCAGGTCGTGAGCCAAGACGCTTCGCCCCGTGCCTGACGAGCGACACCGGCGCGGCCTGCTCGACACGTCGGTCGTCATCGACATCGAGCTGCTGGACCCGTCCCAGCTCCCCGCGGAGGTGGCCGTCAGCGCCCTCACCTTGGCCGAGCTGGCCGCCGGCCCACACGCCACGACCGATCCCGACGAGCGCGGGCGCCGGCAGGACAGGCTGCAGCGGGCCGAGGCTACGTTCGATCCGCTCCCGTTCGACACCGATGCCGCTCGTGCCTACGGCCGGATCTTCTCAGCCGTCATGGCGACCGGGCGTAAGGCCAGCGGTGCCCGAGCTGTCGATCTGCTCATCGCAGCAACCGCCCTCGCCGCCCGCCTTCCGCTCTACACACGAAACGCCGACGACTTCCTGGCACTCGACGGTCTTGTCGAGGTAGTCGTTCTGTAGGTCTCCTTGCCGGCGTTGCGTGACGGTGATGCCCTTGGGGGACCGCAGCGATAAGGGGCGCGGTTCCCTCGGCAAGGGACGAGGAGTGGATGGCCTCGGTATCAACATGGCGGACGCCGGGAACCAACCGGGCCGCACCATCGTCCTACCCCCTGATTGCCAGGGCCTGCGCCCGCTATGTCGGAGGTGGCACGTTGACACACCCCTCACTGAAACTCTCAGGGGCCGACGCAGCATCGCCTCCGCTGTCGGGCAGACGACTTCGGTGGGCGCAGCCAGTTCGCCGCCGCGCTCTGGCGGTGGCAGCGGTGACGGCGCTGTTCGCCGCCCCGGGCTGCTCGGTCTTCGGGGAGGCCGTCGGCCGGAGCTCACCTCCGACAACATCCTCGACGACGCCACTCCCCATCGGCACGGGACCGAGCTGCGTTTCCTACAGCGACGGCACGATGTCGTGTGGAACACCGGGGCGACCGCTCCGTCGACGGCGTCGTCGAGGTCTGCTGCTTCCCGGCGACGACGGCTTGCACAATGACGAAGCTCGTATCGAGTACGCGTCGGTGGCGTCGTTCGGCGAACTGGGACTCGAGCTCATGGCTTTGGGCGCACCGACCGCCCTGGTGGCTCGTTGCCATCTGGCGGCGATCGACGAGATCGCCCATGCCACTGCACTCGACCGGCTCGCAGGACGAGACGGCAGCCGCTTCGGCGCTATCCCTCACCTGCTGGGTCGGCGGATCGGGGGTCGATCCCGCAGTCGGAGACGTCACCTGGCGCGCGTGGCGGCGACGTCGTACCGGGACGGGTGGCTCAACGAAGGCCGGTCCGCATCCGACATGGACGCCCGGGCTCGTATGGCCAAGAGCGCCGATGAGCGGTGTGCTTTCGAGCGGATCGCCGCCGAGGAGCGCGGCCACGCCGAACTCGGGCG
>JAUXRW010000053.1 GCA_030681555.1 Acidimicrobiales bacterium | reverse complement strand
CGCCGGCCTTCTCGAAGCGCTTGAAGAGCCGCTCCACGGTCTTGTGGTCGTCCTTGAGCATGGTGATGGCGTCCATGCGCCCGACCTACCCGCCTCGACCGATCGCCAGACGATGGAGCGACTGCTGCGGCCGTCGCTCGGGACAGATCGACATCAGCACCGCACCGCGCTCCACCGCCCGCCGGCCACGGCGGGGTGGTCGATCAGCTCGCTCGATCTCCGCAGGGTAGATGTCGACGCCGCTGATGATGACCATGTTGGCGGCACGATCACAGAGAACGAGGTACCGTCCGCCGTCGCCGTGGCCGATGTCGCCCATGGTGAAGGCTCCGGGCGCGAGGTGGGCGGCGGCGGTCTCCTCCGGGCACCGGTGGTCCTCGAAGCCCTGGTCGGTGACGACGTTTGCGCGTCGAGCGGCGCGTCATGCGCGTGGATCCTGGCAGGCACGGGCCGGAGCCGCCCGCCGCGCCCCCTAACCTGCGACCCATGGCTGGAGGAGGACACGGAACCAAGGCTGTGGTCGCGGCGCTGCTCGCGAACGCAGGGATCGCCGTCGCGAAGTTCATCGGCTTCCTGATCACGGGCTCCGCCTCGATGCTCGCCGAGTCCATCCACTCCGTCGCCGACTCGGGCAACCAGGGCCTGCTCCTGTTCGGCGGCCGGCGCGCCCGACGGGCCGCCGACGCCAGCCACCCCTTCGGCTACGGACGAGAGCGCTACTTCTGGGCCTTCGTGGTGGCGATGGTGCTCTTCAGCCTCGGCGGAGCGTTCGCCATCTTCGAGGGCGTGGAGAAGATCCGGCACCCGCACGAGCTCGAGTCCGCGGAGGTGGCGATCGGCATCCTCGTCGCCGCGATCCTGCTCGAGACCCTCTCGTTCCGGACAGCCATCGTCGAGGCCAACAAGGTCCGTGGCGACGTCGGGTGGTGGCAGTTCATCCGACGGTCCAAGAACCCGGAGCTGCCGGTGGTCCTGCTCGAGGATCTCGGTGCGCTCGTTGGTCTGGTGCTCGCCCTCGCCGGCGTCGGCGTGGCGCTGGCCACCGACGACGCCCGCTACGACGGCATCGGCACGCTGTCCATCGGCGTCCTGCTGACCCTCATCGCCATCGTCCTCGCAATCGAGATGAAGAGCCTGCTCATCGGCGAGTCCGCCGACTCCCGGGTGGAGGCGTCAATCCGGTCGGCCATCACGGGACAGCCCAAAGTCGACCACCTCATCCACCTACGCACCCAGCACATCGGCCCCGAGGAGCTCCTGGTGGGCGCAAAGGTCGCGTTCGCACCGTCGCTGTCGATCCCGGAGCTGGCCGAGGCGGTCAACGGCCTCGAGGCCAGCGTGCGGGCAGCGGTGCCCGAGGCCCGGGTCATGTACATCGAGCCGGACGTCATGCGCACCGCCACTCCCCCGACATGACCGCCCCGCCCGATGCCAGTGCCCGCGGGCAGCTGGAGGCGCTGGGCCAGTCCATCCGGTCGCAGCGCCAGAAGGCCGAGCTCACGCTCCGCGAGCTGGCGGCGAAGACCAACGTCTCGAACCCGTACCTCAGCCAGATCGAGCGCGGGTTGCACGAGCCGTCGGTCCGGGTGCTGAAGGCCATCGCCGGCGCGCTGAACCTGTCGGCCGAATCGCTCCTCGTGCAGGCCGGCCTGCTCGACCCCATGCCGGGCGATCAGCCCGAGGTGCCCACCGTCGCCGACGCCGTGCGCGCCGACCCCCGTCTCAACGACGATCAGCGGCGGGCGCTGATGTCGGTGTACCTCAGCTTCGTCGACGAGGGCTGAGCACCGACCGCACGCCCGCCCCCGAACGCGACCGAGCGGCGCCCTCGGGGAAGGGCGCCGCTCGTCGCAGCAGATCCCGTGGGATCCGGCGGAGCGGGGTGTACCCGCTCTCTTGGGTCAGGCGGCCTTGGAGGCGGCCTTGACGACCTTGGCCTTCTGGATGCCGACCAGCGGGCCGACGGTGTCCAGCACGGCGGTGACGAGATTGGTGTTCACGTCGATCATCTTCTTGGCGAAGGTGGCCTGCGTCTCGACGACCTGCGTGGGGGTCGGCAGGGAGGCGGGGTAGGTGACGTCGGGGAGGCGGCCCTCGACGAGCTCGACGCCCTTGGCGACGTACTCCACGACCGGCTTCTTGGCCTGCTTGACGAAGTCGACGATCTGGTCCTCGTAGCTCACGACGGTGTCCAGGATGCTGCTCATTGACCTAGCTCCTCAGCGATGTTGGGGGCTCGGCCCGGGGGAGCCGATGCGCTAACTATATCTAGCGGTTGCTTGATGGGTCAACGTGACCTGCGTCTCAACGAATCCCGACCTTCCCTGTCGGCTTTCGGTCCGCGCGGCGCTAGGGTGCGGCCTGCACCAACGATCCCTACGCCAGGAGACACACATGGCCATCCGCCTCGGAGACGAAGCCCCCGACTTCACCGCCGACAGCACCGAAGGTCCGATCAGCTTCCACGAGTGGAAGGGCGACAGCTGGGCCGTCCTCTTCTCGCACCCGAAGGACTTCACCCCGGTGTGCACCACCGAGCTGGGGCGGGTCGCCTCGCTGAAGCCGGAGTTCGACAAGCGCAACACGAAGGTCGTCGGCCTCTCCGTCGACGGGGTGGCCGACCACGAGAGGTGGAGCCAGGACATCACCGACGTCACCGGCTCGAGCCTCAACTTCCCTCTGCTCGCCGACCCGGAGCGCAAGGTCGCCGACCTCTACGACATGATCCACCCGAACGCCAACGACACGCTCACCGTGCGCTCGGTGTTCGTCGTCGGCCCGGACAACAAGGTGAAGCTGACCCTCACCTACCCGGCCTCCACCGGGCGGAACTTCGACGAGCTCCTCCGGGTCATCGACTCCCTCCAGCTGACCGCCAAGCACAAGGTGGCCACGCCCGCCGACTGGAAGGACGGCGAGGACGTCATCATCGTCCCGGCCGTCTCCGACGAGGACGCCAAGCAGGCGTTCCCCGACGGGTGGGAGACGAAGAAGCCCTACCTGAGGCTGGTCAAGCAGCCGAGCTGATTCCGAGCGCCAGGCTGAAGGCCCGCCGCCACCCGGTGTCGGCGAGGCCGAGGTCGGCCAGGCGCCCGTCCGCCTCTGCCATGCGCTGCGCGGCGTCGGCCTCCCCCCGGGCCGACGCCGCCATCGCGTCTGCGAGCGCGGTGACGGCCCCCGACACGCGGTCCTCGGTCGCATCGGCCGCGGCCCGCACCTGGTCGAAGGCGGCCAGCGACGCGGCGTGGTCGCCGCGTCGCTCGTGGGCGAACCCGCGGGCCACCCCTGCGATGATCCGATCGAGGTAGCTGGACCGCTCGTGCCGCTCGACCTCGTCGGCGGCGGCGAGCGCCCGGGCCACCTGCCCGTCGGCGGCGAGGGCCAGCGCGAGCGCGGAGTGGGCGTTGGGGTCGACGACGTGGCCCAGGCGGTGGTGCAGGCCCTCGAGCACCTCGAGGGCGCCGGCCACGTCGCCCGTCTGGAGCCCGTGGAGCCCGGTCGCCACGATCCACTCGGTGTCGCCGACGAGCAGCTCACCTCCTCGGCTGGGCGGCCCGTCCGGGCTCAGGCCCAACAGCACTGCGGTGCGCTCCGTGTCGCCCACCTGCACGGCGGCGCCCGCGCTCGACATGACGACGATGAACCGCTCCCGCTCGATGGGACCCTCGATCGGCCCACGGAGCCCGGCCATCAGATCGAACCCTTCGCGCACGGCGCCCGACGCCACGAGGGCGCGGCCGAGGACGACGCCGGCCTGGCCGCGCCCGAAGTCGTCATCGATCTCCGTGAACAGCTCCTTCGCCTCGCGGAGGCAGGGCAGCGCGCTGGCCGCCCGTCCGGTCCACAACCGCACCGACCCGATGAGCACCAGCATCATGCCGAGGGCCCACTTGTCGCCCCGGTTGCGGATGTCGTCGACGATCCCCTCCGCCATGGCCTCGGCCTCGAGGCTGTGGCCCTGCTGGAAGCGCGTCCACGCGAGCAGCCCCATCGCCCAGCCGAGACCAGCCTTGTCGCGTATCTCCTCGAAGGTGGCCGCCGCCGTCCGCAGGCGGCCCTCCGCCTCCTCGGCCCGGCCCAGGTAGAAGGCGCACCACGCCAGGTTCTGCAGGGCCCAGGCGACGCCGCGGCGGTCGCCGAGGGACTCGAACCGGGCCATCGCGTCCTCGAGCAGCTCGGTGGCCTCCTCGTACTCGAACCGGAAGAGGGCGCCGAAGCCGCGGAGCCGCTGCACCTCGGCCTCGCCCGACGGGTCGCCGAGCGCGGCGAACACGGCGCCGGCCTCGGCCAGCGCCGCTTCGGACGCGGCCCAGGCGCTCTCCTTCTGCTCGATGTCGGCGAGGGCGAGCAGGCCCATGGCGAGGTCGCGGCGACCCTCCCCGCCGGCGGCGCGGGCCTCGTGCACCGCCGCGGCTGCGTCGGCCCGGGCGGCCGCGAGCTCTCGCTGCTGCGCGAGGGCACGCGCGCGCCCCGTGAGGAAGGCGCGGTGGCGCGGCCCGTGGCGCCCGCCGAGCAGCCGGAGCCCCTCGCTGTACAGGCGCTCGGCCACCATCGTCGTCTCGGCTTGGTCAGCCCGGAGCGCGGCCCGCTCGAGCCAGTGGAGCGCACGCTCGCCGACGTCGTCGGTGGCGCCCTCGACGCTGCTCAGCTCGGCTGTGAGCTCGGCCGACCGGACGTAATGGTGGGCCATGCGGTCGATGACCGCGTCCAATTCGGTGTTCTCGTGGGCCTCCATCCACGCGGCGATGCCGGCGTGAGCCCGGGCGCGGTCCGCTTTGGTGAGCGTGCCGTAGGCCACCTCTCGCACGACGTCGGAGCGGAAGGTCCACTTCTCGGCCCGGCCGACGCCGCTCAGGAGCAGCAGCTCCTTCTCCTCGAGCGACTCGAGCACGGGGCGCACGTCCTCGACGCCGAGGTGCTTTCGGGCCATGACCTGGATAGCGCTCACCGGCCCGCGACGGCCGAGCACCGCGCAGTCGTCGAGCACGCGGCGTTCGTCGGGCGGGAGCCCGTCGAGGCGCGCGGCGACGAGGCCGCGCAGGGTGTCGGGCAGCTCGGTGGCGGACGTGGCGCCGCCCACGACGCCCGCTTCGCCGAGCAGCGTGACCAGCTCTTCGAGGAAGAAGGGGTTGCCGCCGCTGCGGTCGAGCAGTGCGTCGGCGAGGCCCTCGTCGAGCTCCTCGCCGGCCAGCTCGGCGAGGAGCTGCGACGACGCGTCGGACGTGAGGGGATCCAGCGTGAGGACGACGAGGTTGTGGCGACCGTGCGGCGCATGCCAGCGCTCCTCGATCCCGCGTCGGGCGGTGGCCAGCACCACGAAGCGCCGGCTGCAGAGGCGCTCGAGGAGCGTGTCGAGGAGGCCGAGCACGAGGTCGTCGGCCCAGTGGAGGTCGGACAGCACGATGATCACCGGCCGCTGCAACGAGAAGCGATCGACGAACGTGACTGCGGCGGTGATGGCCTCCTCGCGGGCGCGGGTGGCGTCGATGCCGCGCAGCTCGGACTCGTAGCCCATCAGGAACAGGAGGCCTTGCAACACCTGGTTGACGTCGCTCGGCAGCGCCTTGTCGCCGAGGGCGGTGCGGACGGCCTGCTCGGCCAGCTCGATCGCCGTCGTCGCCGGGTCGCTGGAGCGGATGCCGCACCCGTGCCGGAGCGCGTCGGCCACCGGCCACCACACGTTGGCCTCGCCATACGGGACGCACCGGCCCTCGAGCACGAGTGAGTCGTGCTCGAGGGCGGCGAGGGTGGCGAGCTCCTCGGCGAGCCGGGACTTGCCGACGCCTGCCTCACCGATCAGCAGCAGCATCCCGGCGCGCTCGTGGCGGACGGCGTTCTCGATGCCGTGCTTGAGCAGGCCGAGCTCGGGGTCCCGCCCGATGAGCGCGGCGCGGTTGCGCTCGGGGCGATAGCCCGGCGGCGCCATCGCGGCCTCGGCGCTCCAGGCGGGGACGAGCTCCTCGCGACCCTTGGCGTCGATGGGCGGCAGCTCCTCGTAGCGCAAGACGCGGTGGGTGGCGGCGTGCGTGGCCGCTCC
The DNA here is from genome assembly GCA_030681555.1 of Acidimicrobiales bacterium. Classification (GTDB taxonomy): domain Bacteria; phylum Actinomycetota; class Acidimicrobiia; order Acidimicrobiales; family VFJN01; genus VFJN01. The sequence continues at coordinate 5,548 of JAUXRW010000053.1, read as the reverse complement.
CACGAGCACCTGGCCGGGGAGCGCCGCCGTCTGCAGGCGGTTGGCGGTGTTCACCACGTCCCCCATGGCCGTGTAGTCGCCGCCGGAGCGCAGGGCCCCCACGAGCACCTCACCGGTGTTGACGCCGATGCGCATCTGCACGGCGACACCGAGCCGCACCGACGACGAGGCCAGCGTCTCCTGCATGCGGAGCGCAGCGCGCACGGCCCGCTCCGCGTCGTCCTCGTGGGCGACCGGCGCGCCGAACAGGGCGACGATGGCGTCGCCGATGATCTTGTCGACGCGTCCGCCGAACGCGTCGATGTCGGCCACGAGGTGCTCGAAGCACCCGTCGATCAGGTTCTTCACCTGTTCGGGGTCCCGAGTCTCCGAAAGGGCGGTGTAGCCGACCAGATCGGCGAACAGGACCGTGACGACGCGGCGCTCGTCGCCCCGCAGCCGCAGGTCCTGGCCGCACTCGGCGCAGAACCGTGCGCCCTGCGGCACCTCCGCTCGGCAGGTCGGGCAGGTCACCGCGCGGGAATCTACTGCGGCGCCACGCGGAGTCCTCCATTGCGGGGCTCGGGGGCGCGGCCGCGCGACCGGTGTCGGGGCGGCGCTCTATGGAGCGTGCGGGATAGCAGAGGTAACAGCGATACCCCATCGAGGGAGTCACCGGGCCTGCCCTAGGGTGCCCCGCATGACGTCGCTCACGGCCGCCCCACCCTCCGATGGCACGATCGCCGCTTCGGCCCGAGATGCCCACAAGATCTACGGCAGCGGCGACACCGAAGTGCGGGCCCTCGACGGCGTGAGCGTGGACTTCGAGGACGGGCGCTTCACTGCGATCATGGGACCGTCGGGCTCCGGCAAGTCCACGCTGATGCACTGCGTCGCCGGCCTGGACGACCTCACCTCCGGACAGGTCTTCATCGGCGGCACCGACCTCACCTCACTGAGCGACAAGGCCCTCACCAAGGTTCGGCGCGACGAGGTCGGCTTCGTGTTCCAGTCCTTCAACCTCATCCCCACCCTCAGCGCCCTCGAGAACATCACCCTCCCGATGGACCTCGCCGGGCGAAGGCCCGACCAGGCCGTGCTCGACTCGGTGATCGACACCGTGGGGCTGCGCGACCGCCTGTCGCACCGTCCCAGCGAACTCTCCGGCGGCCAGCAGCAGCGCGTGGCGGTCGCCCGGGCGCTAGCCGGGCAGGCCCGGATCGTCTTCGCCGACGAGCCCACCGGCAACCTCGACTCGCGTGCCGGCGCCGAGATCCTCGGCTTCATCCGTCGCGCGGTCGACGAGATGGGTCAGACGGTGGTCATGGTCACGCACGATCCCGTCGCGGCCGGCTATGCGGATCGGGTGCTGTTCCTGGCCGACGGCAAGATCGTCGACGAGATGGCCGACCCCACCTCCAAGCGGGTCATCGACCGCATGAAAGCGCTCGCAGGCTGACGACGATGCTCCGACTCACCCGACGCTCCCTCTGGGAGCACAAGCGCCGCCTCGTCTCCACGATCGTCGCCATCGTGCTCGGCGTGGCCTTCATGGCCGGCACCTTCGTCCTCACCGACACGCTCGACCGCACGTTCGACGACCTGTTCGCCGAACACAACGAGGACGTCGACGCGCAGGTCCAGGGCGACGTGATCTTCAGCGACCCGTTCCTCGGCGACCAGCGGCAGCTGCTCGAGCCGGGACTGGTGGGGGAAATCGCCGGCGTAGAGGGCGTGACGAAGGTCGCTCCGTTCGCCGCCGCGTTCGGGTTCGGCAGCACGAACCGGATCCTCGACGCCGAAGGCGAGCCGATCGGCGCGGCGCAGGGTCCGCCCACCCTCCTGGAGAGCTGGGTGGAGGACCCTGAGCTCACGCCCTACGTGGTGGCGGAGGGGCGGGCGCCCGCGGCCGACGACGAGATCGTGCTCAACGTGGCGGCCGCCGAGGACGGCGAGCTCGAGGTGGGCGACGACGTCACCGTGGTCACGCAGCTCGGCCGCACGATCTACTCGCTCGTCGGTCTGATCACCTTCGGCACGGCCGAGAGCTCGGCGGGCGCGGTGTCCGTGGAGCTCACGCTGGCCGAGGCCCAGCGCATCGCAGGCACCGGCGACAAGGTGCAGCAGATCTTTGCCAAGGCCGAGGACGGGGTCTCCCAGCAGGAGCTCGTCGACCGCATCGCTCCCCTGCTGCCTCCCACGGCCGAGGTGCTCACCGCCGAGCAGGCCGCCGCACAGATCTCGTCCGACGTGCAGTCCGGCTTCGAGTTCTTCCAGATCGCGCTCCAGGTGTTCGGCGGCATCGCGCTGCTCGTCGGGATCTTCGTGATCTCGAATACCTTCTCCATCCTGGTGGCTCAGCGCACGCGCGAGCTGGCCCTCCTCCGGGCCGTCGGCGCGAGCCGCGGCCAGGTGCTCGGCTCGGTGCTGCTCGAGGCCGTGCTCGTGGGCGCCGTCGCCGCGGTGCTGGGCCTGGTGGCCGGGATGGGGCTCGCCAAGGGCGTCACCGCACTACTCGAGGCGTCGGGCAGCGACCTCCCGACGACGTCGCTGCAGCTCCGACCCGCGACGGTGATCATCTCGCTCGTGATCGGTCTCGGGGTCACGCTGATCGCAGCGATGATCCCGGCGATCCGTGCCACGCGCGTGCCCCCGCTCGCCGCGCTCCGCGACGTCGCCATCGACCGCTCGGGCGCCTCGCGGCTGCGGATCATCGGCGGCGTCGTGGTCCTGCTCCTCGGCGCGCTGAACCTGTCGGCCGCCTGGACGAGCGACGGCGACACCGACGCCATCCCCACCGTCGGCCTCGGTGCCGTGCTCGTCATCATCGCTGCCATCGTCATCGGTCCCGTCCTCGCCGGCCCCAGCGTCCGCACCCTCGGATCGGGTCTGCCGCTGCTCCGCGGCGTGACCGGCCGCCTAGCCACCGAGAACGCTGCCCGCAGCCCCAAGCGGACGTCCGCCACATCGTCGGCGCTGCTCATCGGCGTCGCCCTGGTCGGCTTCATCACCGTGTTCGCAGCGTCGGCGAAGGACTCCGTCACCGCCGAGGTGGAGCGAGGCTTCAAGGGCGACTTCGTGATCCAGAGCGACGCCGGCGCCCTCGGGCCGCCCTCCGGCTTCCCGTCGCTCGTGGCCGAGGAGGCGGCGACGGTGGAGGGTGTCGACGTGCTCGTCGGCGTCGGCTTCGGCAGTGCCCGCATCCGCTACCCCGACGAGGTCGAGGTCACCCAGCGGTTCGTGTCGATCGAGCCCGAGGGCTTCGAGGAGGTGCTCAGCCCCCGTATGGTGGAGGGCGAGGTCAGCAAGCTCACCGACGGCGGCATCATCGTGGACGACGATCGCGCCGAAGACCACGAGGTGGACGTCGGCGACACCATCACCCTCACGGTGGTCGGCGGCGCCGCCCTCGAGCTCGAGGTGCAGGGAATCAGCGACGATGAGCAGCTGCTCGGGAACTTCGCGATCACCCGGACCGACTTCGCCGAGGCCGTTCCGGAGCTGCTCGACATCCAGGTCTTCGGCACCGTCGACGACGGCGCCGACGTGGACGACGTGATGGCTGCGGTGGAAGAGGCCACGGCAGGCACGCCGTCCCTCGAGGTGCTCGACCGGGACGGCTTCATCGGTGACCTGGCGGACCAGATCACGTCGTTCGTCACCGTGATCTACGCGCTCCTCGTGCTGTCGATCATCATCGCCCTCATCGGCATCGCCAACACGCTGTCGCTCTCGATCAACGAGCGGACGCGCGAGCTCGGGCTGCTGCGCGCCGTCGGGATGCACCGCGGCCAGATGCGGGCCACCATCCGGTGGGAGGCGGTGCTCATCTCGGTGCTGGGCACGCTCGTCGGTCTGGCGCTGGGCCTCGGTCTCAGCTACGCGATGGTGCAGGCGCTCGAAGGATTCGGGCTGACGAAGTTCGTCGTCCCGCTCGGGTCGCTGGCCCTCATCACGGTGTTCGCCGCGCTGCTCGGCGTGCTCGCATCGCTGAGGCCGGCTCATCGCGCCTCCCGGCTCGCCATCCTGGACGCCATCGCCACGAGCTGACCCCGCGTCAGCTCCTGCGCCTAGCCTACGAACGTGTGTTCGTCTAGGGTCGAGACATGCCCGGGCTGACCTGGCAACCGTCGCTGCTCGACAACGCCGAGCCGCAGTTCCACCCCACGCTGGGGGCGGCCCGTCGCCGCCTGCTCGGATCGGGGGCCTGGGTCGACCTCGTGCCGGGCTGGGCCACCGGCACCGGGGCGCTCTTCGACCAGCTGCTGGAGGAGGTGGAATGGGCGGGCCGCCGCCGCCGGATGTACGAGCGCATGGTGGACGAGCCGCGCCTGCACGCCGCCCGGTGGGGAGACAAGCCCGACGTGCTCCGCAGGATGTCGAGCGCGCTCAGCCACCACTACGGGCGGCGGTTGCCCTCGATCACAGCCAACCTCTACCGGGACGGCAACGACTCGGTGGCGTGGCACGGCGACCGCGTCGGCCGGCGGTCCGCCGACACGGTGGTGGCGATCCTGTCCTTGGGGTCCACCCGGCGGTTCCTCCTCCGCCCCGACGGCGGCGGGCCGTCGATCCGCTACGACCTGCACCCCGGTGACCTGATCGTGCTCGGCGGCACGTGCCAGACGACCTGGGAGCACTGCATCCCGAAGCGGGCCCAGGCCGGACCGCGGATCAGCGTGATGTTCCGGGAGCCGGGCGTGCGCTGATCATGTGGGGCGCCACGCGCGTGCGCGGCTCGTCCTTGCGGATCAGTCTTCGGCGGGGGCCATCGCCGCCGGGTCCCAGAAGGCCCGCACGGTGGTAATGGCGCCGTCGTCGTCGAAGGTCATGACGTCGATGATGTGCACACAGTAGGTGGTCCCATCGATGAGGGGGCGGGCCTGCATGGGGAAGGCGGCTTCCCCGTCGGCCACCCGCACGGGACCGGTGCGGCGCAGCTCGACGGACTCCGCCATGCCCTGGGTCTGGTCGAAGAACTCGCCGATGGACCTGCGGCCCTCTCGACGGGGTGTGCCCACGGGGTCCTCGATCCAGGCGCCCTCGGCGAAGCACTCGAGGAAGCGCTCCCGATCCCCCGCCGAGAAGCAGCTCGTGTACCGATCGACAGCGCTCTGGATGGTCTGAGCATCAGCAGCCATGCCGAGACCCTAGAGCGACGTGCTGCGGGAACAGCCCGCGGACGACGTGGGACACGTCGGCGGCGTTCAGGCCAGCGGTCGCGACCTGATATGGGCGGCTGGAAGGTGCCGAACCTTGTGCTGGTGTACCTGGGAGCTACGGCGACACCGTCAGCGTACCGAGGCTCGTGAAGACGTTCACGAAGTTCGCCGGACCCCCGCCAGATCGGCCACCAACCGGAGCGACCGCACCCGGTCGTCGTTCCCGTGGACCATCGTCGTGACCATCAGCTCGTCCGCTGCGGTCGTCGCCACGAGGGCTCGCAACTGGTCGAGGACGCCGGCCGGATCACCGATGATGCGCGAGCTGGACCAGTTGCGGATGGCCTCCCGCTCGGCGGGGGTGGGGTGGAAATCGGCCGCCTCTTCGGGCGTCGGGAAACGCCCGG
>JAUXRW010000043.1 GCA_030681555.1 Acidimicrobiales bacterium | reverse complement strand
GGGGTGGACCACCACGTCGACGCCGAGGCCGTCGGCCGGGGCGGCCTGGAAGGTGTCCTCCCCGGGGTCGAACCCCGCATCGGGGAGGGCCTGCCCCTGCGGCGGATCGAGGCGCACTTCCTCGCCGGCGTCGTTGGTGAGCGTGTCGGTGCGGGGGTCGAAGCCCAGCGTGCCGGCCAGCGCGAGGGCGATCACGGTGTCGGGGCTGGTGACGAAGGCGAGGGTGTTGGCGTTGCCGTCGTTGCGCTTCGGGAAGTTGCGGTTGTAGCTGTTGACGATCGTGTTGAGCTTCGAGGTGTCGAGGTCGGTGCGGTCCCACTGCCCGATGCACGGCCCGCAGGCGTTGGCCAGCACGGTGCCGCCGATGGCCTCGAGGTCCGCGAGGAGGCCGTCGCGCTCGATGGTGGCGCGGGTCTGCTCCGAGCCCGGCGTGATCATCAGCTGCGTCTTGGCCCGCAGACCCTTGGCCGATGCCTGGCGGGCGATGGATGCCGCCCGGGTGATGTCCTCGTAGGAGCTGTTCGTGCACGACCCGACGAGCGCCGAGGAGATGTCGAGCGGCCAGCCCTCCTCCCGGGCGTGGTCGCCGACCTCGGACAGCTGGTGCGCTCGGTCGGGGGAGTGGGGGCCGTTGATCATTGGCCCGAGCGTGTCGAGGTCGATCTCGATCAGCTGGTCGAAGTGCGCCCCAGGATCTTTCAGCACGGCGTCGTCCGGGCGGAGGTCGTCGGCGACGCAGTCGGCTGCGTCGGCGATGGCGGCACGTCCGGTGGCTCGCAGGTAGGCGCCCATGTTGCCGTCGTAGGGGAACACCGAGGTGGTGGCCCCGATCTCGGCCCCCATGTTGCAGACGGTGGCCTTGCCGGTGGCCGTGATGCTGTCGGCGCCGGGGCCGAAGTACTCGACGATCGCGCCGGTGCCGCCCTTCACCGTGAGGATCTCGGCCACCTTGAGGATGATGTCCTTCGGCGACGACCACCCGGAGAGGCGCCCAATCAGGCGGACGCCGATCATCTTCGGCCAGCGCACGTTGAAGGGGAAGCCGGTCATGACGTCGACGGCGTCGGCACCGCCGACGCCGATGGCGACCATGCCCAGGCCACCCGCGTTCGGCGTGTGGCTGTCGGTGCCGATCATCATCCCGCCGGGGAAGGCGTAGTTCTCCAGGACGACCTGATGGATGATGCCGCTGCCCGGCTTCCAGAACCCGACGCCGTACTTCGCGGACACGGTGCGGAGGAACTCGTAGACCTCGCTGTTCGTGTCGAGCGCGAACTTGAGGTCGAGCTCGGCGCCGGCCTTCGCGAGGATCAGGTGGTCGCAGTGGACCGTGGACGGGACGGCCACCTGCGGGAGGCCGGCGGTCATGAACTGCAGCAGCGCCATCTGCGCGGTGGCGTCCTGCATCGCCACGCGGTCGGGGTGGAAGTCGTTGTAGCTGCGCGAGGGTTCGATCGTGTCCTCGACGTCGCGGAGGTGGTTCACCAGGATCTTCTCGGCCAGGGTGAGCCCTCGGCCGATGCGCTCCCGGCCTCGGGAGACCCGCTCCGCCAGGCCCGCGTAGACGTCGTCGACGAGCTCGATGGGGGTGGTGGCAGCAACCTGGTTGGCCATGGAGAGCCCCTTGCGTTGTCCAGCTACTGATACAAGTATAGGACAAGTGAGAGAGATCCGCTACCGGACCATCGCCGGCGACCTCCGTCGACGCGTCGAGCACGGGGAGTTCGCCGCCGGCCGGCTCCTGCCGAGCGAGTCCGAGCTGTCGGAATCCTATGCAGCGAGCCGGATCACGATACGCAAGGCCCTCGAGCTGCTCCGGGACGAGGGTCTGGTGAACGCCCGCCAGGGGTTCGGCTGGTTCGCGGCGCTCGATCCGCTCCGGCAGTCGCTCGGCCGGCTCGGCACGATCGAGGCGCAGTTGTCCGACTCCGGGCTCCGCTCGGAGCGCCGCGTGCTCGACTTCGGGTTCGTCTCCGCACCGCCACGAGCGCGGCAGGTCCTCGGCACCGTCACGGTCCTCGAGGTCCGTCGGCTCAACCTCGCGGACGGGGAGCCGTTTGCCCGGATCACCGTCTGGTGTCCGGACGACCTGGGTGCGTCGTTCTCGCGCGACGACGTGGAGCGGTCACCGTTCTACGAGCTGCTCGACGTCCCCCTCGGCGGTGCCGTGCAGACCATCGGCGCCGCGTCCGCCGGGCCGGCCGATGCCGCGCTGCTCGAGGTGCCCGTGGGCTCCCCGGTGCTGCGATGCGAGCGCATCACCTCGACGCCCGACGGCCGGCCCGTCCTGCTCTCGGAGCACGTCTTCCCGGCCCACCGCACGGAGTTCGTCGTCGATCTCCCTCTCGCCGAGCAGAGCATCGCCCCGAGCGGGCTTCGCCTGCTGCCGGATCCGGGCGTGGCCTAGCGCGCTCGTGCGGTCAGCGGGGGCGGATCTCCGTCTGCGTCCGCTGGTGCTGGCGCAGCGTGAGCGCCTCGCCGCCGGCCTCGATCGCGGTGACGATGTCGCCCTCGAGGACCTGCACGCCGTAGGGGACGACTTCGGCCAGGTTCCACGTCGTGGTGCCCGTACCGGTGAGCCGACCTTCGATCACCTCGGCGGTGCTGCTGCCCACCGAGTCCGGGAGCTCGACGGGTCCGGGCGGGAGCTCCATCGTGATCTCGTTGTCCGCGGTGACGATGTCGCCCTCGATCGACGTGATCGTGAACGTCGTCGTCTGGTTGAACGTGAGCCCGCCGAGCACCCCGTTGCTCGTCACCCGCCACCGGGCTCCGTGACCGACCGCCTCCTCGGGGAACGGCACGGCCAGCGCCGCGGCCTGTGCCTCGAGCCCCTCGGTGAGCTGCTCGCCGACCGCTTGGAGCGCGCCCGGCAGGTCGATGTCGGGGGGTGTGGAGCCCAGGATCTGGCCGTGGTCGTCGAAGGCGACCGAACCGGTGGCGCCCTCGAAGGCGCCCAGCACGTCCTCGAGCACGCTCTGGGAGCTCGGATCGGCCTCGATCACGCGCCCGCCGCCGTACCCGAGCTCGAGCTCGATGCGCTCGTCGCTCACCTCGGCGCAGCGATAGGTGAGGTCCTGCTCCGTGACCGATCGCGTCGACTGCTGGGATGTGCCGGCGGCCTCGCCCGCGTCGACGACGATCTCACCCGACTGTCGGAGCGTGCGGCCCACCGAGCACCCCTCGGCGGGGGCCAGGCGCAGCGGCCGGCGGGGTTCGCTCCCCGGATCGAGCAGCTCGACCGTGGCGGCGTCCCCGGGCGGCGCGTCGTCGCCCGCTTTCTCGTCGGTGGTCGCGGTCGGCGCCTCGGTGGTCGAGCTCGACCGGGTGTCGTCGGCAAGGGGGGAGTCGTCCGCTTCGGAGCACGCGGCCACGAGGCAGAGCACGGCAAGGGAGGCGAGGAGGCGGGGACGCATGTTCGGACGGTAGCCCTGCAACCTCGCAGAGCGGGGCGCTGTGGGCGAGCGGCGAACCGATCGGGCGCCTGTGCGTCCCATCTGGTGGTGCTCCCGATGCGATTCCCGGGCATGCTCGTGCTCGTCGGCCGGGGGGGGCTGGTCGTGGGGTGCATCGGCTGGCTGCTGCCTCGGTTGAGCCGTGGTTGGCCTCCGGCGACCGCCCGCCGGAGGCCAACCACAGGCCCCCTACCCCGAAACGCACGAGATGAGCCGAATGTCACATCCGTGATCGAGGTCAGGCCATCACAGCTCGGGCCAGGGCCGGGTCTGGCGCCGGCGCTTGCGGCTCCTGTCGCCCAGGGCCCACGCGCGGCGCCAGGCCGGGGCCGAGGGGCCCGTGAGCGCAGGGGTGCTGCCGGCGGCGGCCCGCTGGCGGGACTGCCACCAGTCGGTGGTGGCCTCGTCGGCCAGCACGGCGACCGCCTGCTCGATCCGCTCGGCGTAGCGGGAGGCGGACTCGCCCTCGAGCGGGTGCAGCGGGTCGCCGTAGGTCACGCGGACGTTGGCCGGTGTGGGGAGCTTGGCGCCCTTGCGGAGGATGCGGGCGGTGCCCTCGATGTGGAGCGGCACGACGGGCACGTGGCAGCGACTGGACAGGTACGCCGCGCCGCCCCGGAAAGGCTGGCCCCACCCGTCGGGCGAGCGTCCTCCCTCCGGGAAGATCAGCATCGACCAACCCGCGTCGATCAGCGTGGCTGCCTGGTCCGCCGATCGCCGCGTGACCTTCGAGCGCTCGATCGGGATGGCGCCGATCACCAAAGCGGACGCTGCCGCGGTGAGGCGGTTGCGGAAGAAGTAGTCGGCCGCTGCGCCGACGAACACCTTGTGCCGCCAGGGCTCCGGGATCGACGTGAGCACCACCGGCGTGTCGAGGTGGCTGTGGTGGTTGCCGGCGAATATCACCGGGCCGCCGCCGACGCCGTGGAGCCGGTCGATGCCGTCGCGCTCGGGAGCCCCGAGGGCGGCGACGGACGGTCGGACGAAGCCCTCGAGGAGCAGCAGGCGCGCGAAGCGAGCTGGGAACCGTCGGGCCCAGTCCGTGTCGTAGTCAGCGCCGAGTCGCCGCGTGGGCGGGGGCGGGTCGACGCCGCCCGGCACCGTCGGCGGCGCGAAGGGGAACGAGCGCTTCGGCAGCGCCATGCGGGGCCTCACGTAACGTCGGCCATCACGATCGGCGGGTTGTGTAGGTGGGTGATGGTGGCGTCGCGCCCCACCACGTCGGCCGCCATCTCCAAGGCGTCGTTCAGCGTCGATGCGGGGGTGAAGCCGAGGCGCCGGACCGAGCGGGCCTCGCCGCCGACGATGATCACCTTCCCGAGGTGCGACAGCGCGTGACTGCCCCAGTACCACATGTAGAACGGGTGCACGCCGTGGTAGGCGTAGCTCGTCCGGTACAGGTGGCGGTACCACTCGTCCTCGGCGTAGTGCTTCTCGTAGCGCGCCTCGATCTCGATCGGATCGGTCGTGTCCGCCAGCACCTGCTCGAAGAAGTCGATGTAGCTGGGGTGGTGGACCGGGTGGAACTCCCACGGCGTGGGGTGGCTCATGATCAGCACGCCGCCCTCGCGAACCAGCGGCCGACCGCGGTACATGTTGAAGAAGTAGCCGAGCCCGAGGCACATCACGAGGATCGGGTTCATCACCGAGTTGACGTTGTACGGGCAGATGTACGGCAGCCCCATCGTGAGGATGTCGGTCTGGCCCTCGATCTCGACCAGCTGCTGGGCGAACACGTTCGCCGTCGTGGCCTCGTGGACGGCCTCCACCTCGCCGGCCTGCACCGACGTCACCCCGTACGGGGCCTTCCACGACTGGAAGATGCGGCGCCGGGCCTTCATCGGCATGCGGTCGAGCCCCGCCTTCATCGCGATGAACGACGCCCGGTCGCGGGGGTTCCACTCCCACTCCCGCTTCTGCAGCACGGACATCGGGCCGGACGTGCCGAAGGTGTCGTTGTTCAGCGTCGTCTCGATCTGGAAGATCTGGAGCCCGCTGCTGCGCAGGACCTCGCCCATGCGCCAGTTGCTCGAGTGGAGCTCGCTCTTGTGGCGATCCATGAAGCTGCGCGACTGCTGCATCGTCTGGACGTTGTGGTGGTGCCGCAGCGAGCGGTAGGACGACAGGCCGGTGGCGGTGGACTTCCAGCCACCGTCCATCGAGACGAGGTTGATGTTCACGTAGACGAGCAGGTCGCTCTCGGCGGCCCGCTTGCTGATCTCGACCTCCTCACCGTGCGGCGTGGTGCCGAGGAAGGTCAGGTTGTCGGGGTCCTCGGCGTCGTGGTTGTAGAGGAGCCCCTGCGGGGCGAACGCGTCGTACACCCGATCGCCGACGGCGTGGCGCAGCTCGGACTCGGTCATCCGGCGGTGGAGCGCGAGTGCGGCGATGAGGTGGACGTCGTCGACGCCGGCGGCTGCGGCGAGGTCGAGCACCGCCTCGATGACGCGCTGGCGGACGTCGGGGCGCCGCATCGGCGGGAGGGGGAGGCTGATGTCGTCGAACGCGATCGTGAGCTTCATCCCCGGTCGCAGGAGGGCATGGAGGGGCTCCAAGTCGCCGAGCGGGTTGTCGAGGGCCCGGCGGATGGCCCCGTCGACATCGTCGAGGGCGTCGAGCGGTTCCCCCGGGTAGAGCACGCGGCTCCGGCCGGCCGGGAGGCGCTCGAGCCGCAGCGACTCGCCGTGGTGGAAGAGGATCGGTGGGGTCGACTTGTCGACCTCCAGGACGAAGCCGGGGCGCGGCATCAGCGTCGCTCTCTTTCTCGTTCCGACCGGAGGTCGAAGGCGATCTTCACGGCCCCACGGGCGCCGGCGGTGGCGGCGTGGGCGATGGCGTCCTCGTAGCGGCGCAGGGGGTAGCTGGCCGTCAACAGGCGGCCCAGGTCCAGCTCGGCGGCGAGCGCCATCGCGGTGTCGAAGTCCGCCCGCTCGTAGGCGTAGGTGCCCCGGAGCGCGACCTCACGCTGCCACAGCGGGGTGAGGTCGACGGCGGTCACCCCGGGCATCCCGACGACGTGGATCGTCCCGCCGGGCGACGCGATGCGGAGTGCCTGGGCCAGGGACTCGGCCGATCCGACGCAGTCGACCACGGCGTCGACCCCGCCGGTGAGCTGCCCGTTGTCGAGCCGCATCGAGGAGGTGCGCGAGCGGATGGTGCGATCGAGCTCGCCGGGTGCCACCACCACGTCCGCGCCGAGCGAGGCAGCCAGGGTCCGCTGGTGCGGGTGCTTGGCCGCGGCCACGATCTCGACGCCGGCTCGGGCGGCCCGGAGCGCGGCGATGGTGAGCAGCCCCAACGTCCCGGCCCCCACCACGGCCACACCGCTGGCCGTCACCTGCGCGGCAGCGTGGACGGCGCACGCCATCGGCTCCACCAGGACGGCCGCTTCGTCGGAGAGGGAGTCGGGCACCGGCACGAGCTGGTCCTCGTGGGCCACCATGCGGGTGGACCAGCCTCCGCCGGTGGACTCGCAGAACCCGCACTGCAGCCCTGGCTCGAGGTCGCCGTAGGCGAGCCGCTCGCAGTGGTTGATCTCCCCGCGGGCGCACGCGAAGCAGGGCGGGTGCACCGCCCGGGTCACGCAGCTCAGCACCGGCACGATGGCGACCCGCGTGCCGTCGTCCAGGTCGCCGACCACCTCGTGGCCCGGCGTGAACGGGAACGACACGATCGGTTCGAACCAGCGCGACGAGGTGCCGTCGATGGTCGCCAGGTCCGAGCCGCAGATGCCGGCCAGGCGAGGTCGCACGTGGACCCAGCGTGGTCCGGGCAGGTCCGGCGGATCGACGTCGCGGAGGGCGAGGGGCCCGACCTTCGCGCCTCTGCCCGGGCTCAACTGGCCGGCCAGGACCGCCGCCGCGTACTTGGCCGGCTTGCGCGAGAAGACGAGCGCCTTCACGTCGGCACCTTCGGCACGCGGCGGCGGCGCGGCCGGCCCCACTCGGGACCGATCGGGAGGAGCGGGCCGCTGGCGCCGGAACCCTGGTCGAAGTTCTCGACGAGCCAGCCCCGCTTCCGGGCGAGGGCGGCGAGGCGGGTCTCGGGGTTCACCGCCACCGGGAAGCCGACCGCCTCGAGCATCGGTAGGTCCGACGTGGAGTCCGCGTACGCAACGGACTCGGCGAGGTCGAAGCCGTTCGCCCCGGCGTAGTCGATCATCGCCTGGGCGCGCGCCTCACCCGTCGGGGGCACGTCGATGAGCTCGCCCCGGTAGGTGCCGTCGGGCCGCCGGGCCAGCGAGGGGCAGACGATGTCGTCGAACAGCGGCCGCAGCGGCTCGATGGCGAGATCGAGGGCGCCCGTGATGAGGAGGGTGCGGTGCCCGAGCCGCCGGTGCTCCCGAACGCGTCGGATGGCGGCGGGGAACGACTTGGTGAGGATGAGATCGCTGAACATCTCGACGGAGTCGACGGCCAGCTGCTCGGCGTCCGCCCCCTCGTAGCGGCGGTAGAAGTGGCGGAGGAAGTCGCTGCGGTCCCGACGGTCGAGGGCGAGGAGGGCCGGGGCCTCCCGCAGCGTCTGCAGCACGAAGCGCACGCGGTCCTCGCGAGGGAGCCGGCGCGTGGCCAGCCAGGAGTAGGAGGCGACGACGTTCGAGGCGATGAGCGTGTTCTCGAGGTCGAAGGCGGCGAGGTGGCGTTCGGGAGCGAGCACCTGGCGGCGCAGACGGTCCTCGCGGCGCTCCGCCGTCCGGCCGCCCGCCGTCGTGCGGACGCGCGCGTGGTCGACGACCGACGGGAGGTGCACCTGCGGGGCGTAGTGGCTCCAGTCCACGACGCGCGGGTCGAAGCAGAAGGTGGCCTGGTCCTCCGGGTCGAGCCGCTCCCAGCGGGCCAGCAGGTTGTCGACCCCGAAGATGGCCTCGCACTCCGCATAGGCGCCGTAGAGCTCGACGTACGCGAGCGCCCGCTCCACCTCTTCGCGCTTCTCCTCGAGGGTGGCGGCCCACCCGGCCTGCTTGCCCCGCAGCGGAAGGGACTGGAGCGCCCGCTCGCCCCGGTCGATGGCGGTCTTCGCCCGCTCGAGCTGACGCTGCACCCGGCCGCGGCCCGGGAACGACCACTCCGGGACGATGATCGGCTGGCCCTCGGCGTCGTAGATCGGGTGCTCGGTGAAGAACGTCCGCACCATGTCGACGAGGTGGCGGTAGCGGAGCGGGTTCACCGAGCCCGATGCCACCTGGGTGATGGCGGGCTCGTCCGGCACGGGGCCGGCAGCGGCGTGGATGATGGCGGCGACGACGAGGTCGACCGGAATGACGTCGATCGTCCCCTCGGGGACGCCGGGGAACTCCTTCAGCAGCCCGCGGGCGTAGGAGATGATCACCGGCTCGGCCATCCGGAACCCGCGGATCCAGCCGGGGCGCGGCTCCTGCACGGACGACTCGATGATGGACGGCCGCACGATCGACACGGGCACGGAGCCGCGGTTCTGCAGCAGGGCTCGCTCCCCCAGGGCCTTCGTGTACGCGTAGGCGTCGGGCCACCCGAGCGACGCAGCGCGAGCGCGCCCGGCCTCGACCATCTGCTCCTTCACCCAGGCGGCCCGGCGCTGCTCGGTCTTCGCGGCAAGGGCGGGGGTGCCGGCAGCGCCGAGCTCGGCGCGCGCCGCCTTGCGGAAGCGGACCAGGGCGCCGGGGCGACGGCTGTCGGCCTCGGCGTCGCGACGGGCCCGGCGCGCCCCTTCGACCTCGGATCGCCAGTCCACGTCGACGAAGAAGGGACTGTCGTGCACCGGCTGCTCGGGCGCCGAGCCCCGCCGGTTCCCGGCCACGTAGCAGGTGGACACCGAGACGAGGTGGGGGGCGACGCCGAGGTCCGCGAGCGTGGCCACGATCCGACTCGGGCCGAGGAGGTTCACCTCCACCGCGGCGTCGAGCGGGGAGTCGAACGACACCGTGGCCGCGGAGTGGATGATCACGTCGCAAGAGGCCAGCACCGAGCGGCCGTCGTCGTCGAGGGCCAGGCCGTCGGTGCCGACGTCGCCGGCGATCGGGACGACCCGGTCTGCGACGAGCGCAGCGAAGCCCTCCTTGCCGTGCTCCTCGCGGAGCCGGTCGAAGGCGTCGTTGCCGAAGATCTCCCGCTTGGCGCGCTGCCCCACGGTGGCCCGCCGGCCGGGGCGGATCAGCAGGACGAGCTGGCATCCGGGAACGGAGCGCAGGAGGCGCTCGACGAGGGCGGTGCCCAGGAAGCCGGTGCTGCCGGTGACGGCGATGCGCTTGCCGGCGAGCTCCTCGGCGATCACGGTAGGTTGTCTACCATATGGTAGAGACGGTCGCTCCCGAGGCGCCGACCGGGCGGGCCGAGCGGCGCACGCCGGAGCGGATCCTCGTCACTGCGATGGCCGAGTTCGGCACCCGCGGCTACGAGGCCACCTCCCTGGACGACCTCGCCCGGCTGCTCGGCATCCGAAAGCAGACGATCCTCTACTGGTTCCCGTCGAAGGACGCGCTGCTCGAGGCGGTGGTCGACCGATGCGCCGAGGAGGTGACCCGACGCCTCGTCGCCGGGCTCGTGGCGGCCGACCCAGGGTTCGGCCGGGTGGAGGCCATGGTGCGCGTGATGTTCCGTCTGGCCGCCCGGCACCCGGCGATGCTCGGCTTCCTCCGCGAGGTCACGCGCCTCGGCCCGCCGTCGTCCACGCGGCTGCTGGATCGCCTCGAGCCGCTCGTCGTGCGGGCCGCCGGCTTCCTCGAAGCGGAGATGGACGCCGGCCGGATGCGCCGTCACGACCCGCGCCTCCTCCTCCTGGCCGCGTACTCGATGGTGACGGGCATGGCCACGGAGGTCGAGGTGCTCCGTGCCTTCGGTGAGGAGCCCACCCTCGCCTCGCTGATCCGCCGCCGGAACGAGCTCCTGTCCCTCCTGCGGGCCGCCCTCGAACCGGAGGGCTAGCGCTTGGTGCTGAAGCGGGAGCGGCGTTCGTGGGACCAGGGCGACCGCCTTG
The DNA here is from genome assembly GCA_030681555.1 of Acidimicrobiales bacterium. Lineage (GTDB taxonomy): Bacteria > Actinomycetota > Acidimicrobiia > Acidimicrobiales > VFJN01 > VFJN01. The sequence continues at coordinate 427 of JAUXRW010000043.1, read as the reverse complement.
GAAACGCCTCTTGACCTGGGCGTTTGGCTCTACGCAGTTCTACGGCACTCATCGCGGTTCTTGCCCTTCTGAGGACCTATTGAGGACTGGCTGAGGACTGGGAATCCGGGTGGGTCGTGTCGAAGCACCGCACGAAAGCGAGAAGTTCGCGCCCAAGGTCTTTGATGACGGGGTCGTACGCAGAGCTGGCGCTCACCATCCCGCCGAGCATTCCGCCGTCGATGAGCCGCCGATCATTCAGGTCTTTCAGCACTAGCGCCCTGGCGTCGCCCGTCACACTCAGGCCGGCTGCTTCGAGGATCGCCTGCCGTGGCCCCATGATGTTCCTTCGCTCCAGCTCGTGACGGTCGAACCACCCCGGCGGATCGGAGCAGTAGAGGAGCACGACGAAATGCTCCGGGCTCAGCTCGTCCACCCATCGCAGCAT
>JAUXRW010000036.1 GCA_030681555.1 Acidimicrobiales bacterium | reverse complement strand
CGGGTGTCGAGTCACCCTATGAGCCCGGCGTCCATGCCGTGTCGCCGGACGGGACCATCGCGTTCGCGTCGGTGCAGTTCGACGCGGTCGGCCCTGACGTTCCCCGGGAGCGGGTGCGCGAGGTGATGGCGCTCGCCGCGGCCGCCAACAGTCCGGGGTTGCAGGTCGAGCTGGGGGGCAGCCTCGTCTCGTTCGCCGACAGCGACGGTCCGGGGGGAACCGAAGGGATCGGTCTGCTCGCTGCCATCGTCGTGCTGTTGGTCACCTTCGGGTCGGTGATCGCCATGGGACTACCGGTCCTGACTGCCCTGTTCGGTCTCGGCATCGGACTGTCGCTGGTGGCGCTGGGCGCCAACGTGATCGACGTTCCCCAGTTCGCGCCGCAGCTGGCCACGATGATCGGGCTCGGGGTCGGGATCGACTACGCCCTGTTCATCGTCACCCGCTACCGGCAGGGGCTCCACGCCGGTGTTGAACCCGACGACGCCATCTCGGTGGCCATCGACACCTCCGGGCGGGCGGTGCTCTTCGCCGGCACGACCGTGGTCATCTCCCTGCTGGGGATGTTCCTCATGGGGCTGACCTTCGTCCGGGGCCTGGCCGTCGCCGCGGTCGTCGCGGTGCTGCTGGTCATGGTCGCCTCCCTGTCGCTGCTACCTGCGATCCTCGGGTTCGCCGGCCATGGGATCGACCGGCTCCACATCCCCGGGTTGCGGCGCGACGAGAGTGCCCACCGGGCCTCGTTGTGGTTCCGGTGGAGCCGCTTCGTGCAGCGTCGACCGTGGCCGCTGTTCCTCGCCGGCCTTGCCGTCCTACTGGTGCTGGCCGCCCCCGTCCTGTCCATTCGCCTGGGGTCTTCGGACACCGGTAACGACCCGACGTCGAAGTCGACCCGCCGTGCCTATGACCTGCTCTCCGAGGGGTTCGGCGCCGGGTTCAACGGTCCGCTCCTGCTCGGCGCGGAGCTGTCTGTCCCCGGCGACTCCGGGGCGCTGGATCGCATCCGGGTCGCGGTGGCGGACGTCGACGGGGTGGCGGCGGTCAGCGCGCCGCGGCTGAACCCTGCCGGTGACGCCGCCGTGATGACGGTGTTCCCCTCCACCTCTCCCCAGGACGAGCGCACGGAAGAACTCGTCCACCGCCTTCGCGACCGGGTGTTGCCCGACGCCGTTGCCGGCACCGGCGTCGAGGTCAAGGTGGGCGGGATCACCGCCATCTTCATCGATGTCGGCGAGACCCTCGCCGCCCGACTCCCCCTCTTTATCGGGACTGTCATCGTCTTGTCGTGCCTGCTGTTGATGGCGGTGTTCCGGTCGGTGGTCGTACCGATCAAGGCGGCGGCCATGAACCTGCTGTCCATCGGGGCCGCCTACGGGGTCATCGTGGCGGTGTTCCAGTGGGGATGGGCCAAGGACCTCGTCGGGGTGGCCAAGACCGGGCCGATCGAGTCGTTCGTGCCCATGATGCTCTTCGCGGTGCTGTTCGGCCTCTCGATGGACTACGAGGTGTTCCTGATGTCCCGCATCCGCGAGGAATGGGACCGCACCGGCGACAACGCCCTGGCCGTGGCCGACGGCCTGGCCGCCACCGCCCGGGTCATCACCGCCGCCGCGGCCATCATGGTCGCGGTCTTCTTGTCGTTCGTGCTCGGCGATGAACGCATCGTCAAGCTGTTCGGCCTCGGGTTGGCCAGCGCCATCCTCATCGACGCCACCATCGTGCGGATGGTGCTGGTCCCCTCCGTCATGGAGCTGATCGGCCCGGCCAACTGGTGGCTACCCCGCTGGCTCGACCGCCGGCTCCCCCACCTCGCCGTCGACGTGTCCGACCCGCTCGTCCAGGCCATCCTCGACGACGAGGACTCCGCCGCCGCAGGCCCCTTTGCCGAACCCCGCAGCGGCAATGGCCCGAGCCAGCCCGCCCCCGCATCGACGACCCCGGGCAGGGCCGGGGCCGGACCGATGACCGGTGGCGACGGGATCGAGGTGCCCTGAGATGGCGCCGCGGTCGCCGTCGCTGGTCTGGGATTCCGCCCGGCTCGTCGAGGTCCTCGGCGGGATCCTGGTCCTGACCGCCGTGCTGGTCGCGGCCGTGGGTGCCGTCGGGGGCCTGGCCGCGTGGATGGTTCGGGGCGGCGGTGCCCCGGCAGGGTGGCGGCGCCAGACGCGATGGTGGCTACGACGCCGGGCCGCCCGGTCCTTTGCCACGGCCGTCGCCGTCGGCGACTTCGCCCTCGCCGAGATGCTGTCCCAGCGACTCCTTCGCGGCAATGACTCGGCTTGCCGGGCCCAGTCGCGCAGCTGGGACGAACGGATCCTGCTGGAGTGCCCCTGGGCTGAGGCGGCGGCCCAGGTCGACCAGCTCGAGCGGCTCGACCGCTGGTTCCCGATCGTCCGCAGCCGCCGTGCGGACGGCACCAGCGACGTGCTCGTCGGCCGGCACCGTCGCGTCCACCTACGGGTCGTCTCTGAACAGTTCGTCCCGGGCCAAGGCGTGCGCTTCGCGGCCGACGCCGGCGGATCGGTCCTCCGCGGGCACCTCACCCTGCTCTCGGTCCCTCCAGCCGCCTCG
>JAUXRW010000032.1 GCA_030681555.1 Acidimicrobiales bacterium | reverse complement strand
GGAGATGACCCGCCGCATGGTGATGGCGGTGGCCAGCCCCCACGTCGACATCCTCGGCCATTGCACCGGGCGCAAGGTGGTCGGCACCGGGCGCAAGCAGTCGACGTTCGACGCCGACATCGTCTTCGCCGCCTGTGCCCGGTTCGACACCGCCGTGGAGATCAACTGCCGCCCGGAGCGCCAGGACCCGCCCGAGGAGCTGCTGGCGCTGGCCCTCGACTGGGACTGCAAGGTGTCGATCGACACCGACGCCCACGCCCCGGGCCAGCTCGAGTGGCAGGCCTACGGCTGCGACAAGGCGGCCAAGATGGGGATCGAGCCGAAGCGGATCGTGAACACGATGGCCGCCGACGACCTCATCGCGTGGGCCGCGTCGCACCCCACCTCATAGGCGGCGCCGTGGCCTCGGCCTAGACGGCAACGGCGACGGCGACGGCGACGGCGATCATCTGGGTGGGGTAGGCGAGGAGCCGGCGATCGCTCGGGTCCCATTGCGCCAGCTCCATGGAGCGCAGCCGTTGCGCCGTGGACGAGCAGGGCGAACGGGTCGAGACGCCCCGGCGGCGACGCTACGGAATTGGGGCCACGAGACGGCCACGGATAAGGTCATCCCCTCATGTCGAAGCGCACCAAGAAGGCCACGCTGCGGGCCCGGAAGAAGAAGGCCAACCACGGCCGGAAGCCCAACCGCGGGCGCAACTCCTGATCCTCGGCTGATCCGGGTCCCGGCACCGCCGGCCGCCCCCGTCGACCACCACCCGAACTGGCGACGTAGCGCACACACAAACGTGTACGGATCGGGCGGGTTGGCGTTGGTGGCGGGATGTCACACGGGCACGCACAAGATCGCGGCATGCGACTCGACGATCAGATCGAGGCGCTCGCGACGCGCCAGCACTCCCTCGTCGCCACATGGCAGCTCCACGGCCTCGGTGCCAGCCGCACGGAGATCCACCGCCTGCGAGAGGGCCGGCGGTGGTCGCAGCTCAGTCCCCCGGGTCTTGGCGCTCCGTGGCAGTGCGGCGACACCCGACCGCCAACTCATGGCCGCCGTGCTCGACGCCAGTCCGGGCGCCGTGGTCTCGCACGGTTCGGCGGCCGCGCTGTGGTCGCGCCCGGGCCCAAGCAAGCGCGCGTTCACGTCACCCGTCACCGTGGGGTAGCCCGCCGCTCGTCCCCGATCTGCGCCGTCCATGAGGTGATCGACCTGCTCCCCCAGCACGTCGGGCTCCTTCGAGGCATCCCGCTGACGAGCCCGGCACGCACGGTGTTCGACCTTGCCGCCACCTACCACCCTGCTCGTCTCGAGCGGCTCCTCGACTGGTGCTGGTCGGCCCACCTCTTCGACGGGTCGACGTTGGATCGCACCGTGCGGGAGTTGGCCGAGCGGGGGAGGACGGGGAGCACGGCAATGCGCGAGCTGGCGGCGGCCCGGGGGCCCTCGTACGTGCCTCCGACCACGGGGCTCTAACGGCGCTTCGAGCAGGTGCTCGCCGAGCGGTGCCTCGCGCCCATGCGACGGCAGGTCGACACCGGCGGTGCCGCGTGGTCGGGACGGGTGGACTATCGCGACGAGCTGCTGCCGCTCGTCGTCGAGATCCAGAGCGAGCTGCACCACGCAGCCCTGGTCGACCGGACCGCCGACGCAGCCCGCCGGACGCGCCTGGAGGGCGACGGGTTCGAGGTGGTCGAGGTGTGGGATGCCGAGGTCTGGCACGAGCCGGCGCGGGTTGCGGATCGCATCCGTGCGGCGCGTCGGTCCCTCGGAGCCAATCGCCTGGCCCGCACCGCCGGTCCCAATATCTCGAACTAGTGACGCCGAGCACACAGAAGTGTGTACGTGTAGTCGCGAGTTGCACCAACGTCCCGAACCAGCGACGGCGAACACACAGAAGTGTGTACGTGTCGTCGCCAGTTCAGGGGAGCGGGTCTAGCGGAGGGTGGTGGCGAGGGCGGCAACAGCGGCGTGGTGGCCGCACATGCCGTGGACCCCGCCGCCGGGCGGGGTGGACGCCGAGCACAGGAACAGCTTCGGGTTGGGGGTGCGGTAGGGGCGCACGCCGGCGCGCGGGCGCAGCGCCAGCTGGAGGCCGCCGTGCGAGCCGCCGGCGATGTCGCCGCCGATGAAGTTGGGGTTGTACGCCTCGTACCAGGCCGGCCCGGCCACGTGCCGCGCCAGCACCGTGTCGCGGAAGCCGGGGGCGAACCGTTCGATCTGCGCCTCCATCGACGGGGTGGCGTCGCCCTCGTAGCCGTGGGGCACGTGGGCGTAGGTCCAGAGCGTGTGCTGACCGGCCGGCGCCCGCGTCGGATCGAACAGGCTCTGCTGCGCGACGAGCATGAACGGGTGCGCGGCCGGGCGCCCGGAGCTCACCTCGGCCTCCGCCGCGGCGATCTGCGCCATCGTGCCGCCGACGTGGACGGTGCCGGCCCGGCGGCACGCCTCGTTCTCCCACGGCACCGGCTCCGACAGCGCGTAGTCGACCTTCCACACGCCCGGCCCGTACCGGAACCGCGCCATCCGACGGCGGTACGCCGACGGCAGCTCGTGGCCGCAGATCGAGAGCAGCTGTCGCGGGCTGACGTCGAACAGCACGGCGCGGGCGTCGGGCACATCGGCGAGCGACCGCACCGGCCGGTGGGTCTCGATGGTGCCGCCGAGCTCGACCAGCCGCGCCGCCATCGCGTCGGCCAGCACCTGCGAGCCACCCCGCACGGCCGGCCACCCGGCCACGTGACCCGACGCCAGCAGCATCATGCCGAGCGCGGTCGTGAGCGGCCGCTGCAGCGGCAGGAAGGAGTGGGCCGACGCGCCCGCGAGCAGCGCCCGGCCCTCGTCGGTCGACAGGGCCCGCCCCGCCACCGTGGCCGGCAGGGCGCCGCGGGCGCCGAACCCCGCCATGGCGATCGGGTGCCGCGGCACCCGCGTCAGCGGGCCGAGCACCCCCGGCGCAATCTGGCGCCAGTGGCGGGCTGCCCAGCCGACGTGGCGGTCCCACGCCCGACCGTCGACGCCGAGGCCCGCCACCGTGTCCTCGAGCGACCGGTGCATGACGCCCGCCCGGCCGCCGTCGAGCGGATGGGCCAGGGCGATCTCGGGATGGACGAGCTCGAGCCCGTGGCGGTCGAGCTGGGCGTCGGCGAAGAACGGCGACACCGCGGCCATCGGGTGGATGGCCGAGCAGACGTCGTGGGCGAAGCCCGGCAGGGTGAGCTCGGCCGTGCGGGTGCCGCCGCCCACCGCCTCCCCGCCTTCGAGCAGGAGCACCGATCGGCCCGCCGCCGCGCACGTGATGGCGGCGGCCAGTCCATTGGGGCCTGCGCCCACCACCACCGCGTCGAGCATCCGGCCGAGCCTACGGTGACCTCGGCGCCGGCCGTCACTAGGGTCCTCGGCATGGGAGCTACGATCGACGAGATCATCGTGGCCGATCCGCCCGAGGCGTGGGCGGCGGCGGGGTTCAGCGTCGACGATGACGGCGTCAGCCGGATCGGGTCCGTGCGCGTGCGCCTCGTCGGGCGGGACCACGGCAAGCGGATCGTGGGGTGGTCGCTGCGGGACACCGCCGGATCGCTCGACGCCGACAGCCTCGACGGCCTTCCCACCACGGCGTCCGACGCGCCGCCGGCCGCCCCGGCCGCGCACCCCAACGGTGCCACCCACATCGACCACGTCGTCGTCCTCTCCCCCGCCGTGGACCGCACGGCCAAGGCCATCGAGGGCCTCGGCGTGCCCGCCCGCGGGGAGCGGGCGACCGACACCTACGGCGCGCCGATGCGCCAGGTGTTCTTCCGGCTGGGGGAGGTCATCCTCGAGCTGGTCGGCAGCCCGGGTGTGCAGGGGGAAGGCGATCCCGGGTTCTTCGGCCTGGCCATCGCGGTGGGTGACCTCGCGCACGCCCGCACGCTGCTCGGCGACCACCTCGGCGACACCAAGGATGCGGTGCAGCCGGGCCGGCAGATCGCGACGCTGCGTCACCGCGAGCTCGGCATGTCGGTCGCCACGGCCCTCATGTCGCCCGAGCCCCGTGACAAGGCCGGCTGAGGTGCTCGACCATGTCTTCACCGATGCGATCGGCGCGCTGCGCGACACGTTCGAGAAGGCCTTCCTCGAGCGCCAGGCCTTCGAGGAGCGCTTCCAGATGGACGTGCTCCTCGGCGACACGACGTGGGAGACGTCGTACGGGCTGCCCGGCGAGGGGCTGCCGCCGCGGGTCCAGGCCGACATCACGCTCGACTGGCCCACCTGGGCCCAGAGCAGCTACCGCTCCTGGTACATCGGCGATCCCACCGACGAGCCGCCCCGCATCGAGATCGAGATCGTCATGCGTATCCAGCGGCTCGCCTCGATGCCCGACGTGAAGCCGGTGCTCCACGTCCTGCCGGAGGCCAGCCCGCCCATCGGCGCCGAGCGGCTCGAGCGTTCGGCCCCCACCGTGGAGATCCGGTTCAACAACGACCTCGAGGCGGAGGATTGGGCGCTCGAGGTGTCCTACGAGGGCAGCTACGAGCTCGACGAGGCCACGTTGGCCGACGGGTCGATCCTGGACGACCACTTCTCCGCGATGGGCGGCTGGATCGCCTCTACCCTCGTGCGGCTCGGCGACCTCCAGCTCGACTTCCTGCCCGCCGACGAGGAGGGATGACGTGACCGACGTCGAGGGACCGACCGCCTCCGAGGTGCTTCTCGTGGAGGTGGCCGACGCCGTCGCCACGGTCACGCTGCACCGCCCGCAGGCGCGCAACGCCCTGAACCGCGAGCTGCGGAAGGCGCTGGTGACCACGATGCTCACTCTCGACGAGCGGGACGACGTCGCCGCCGTCGTCCTGACCGGCGCCGACCCAGCGTTCTGCGCGGGGCTCGACCTCAAGGAGCTGGCCGCCGGTGGCGACGCCCTCCGGGGGACCGGCGCCGCCGGGGTCAGGAGCGACCACCGCGGCCCGTTTCCCGACATGGCCACGCCGGTGATCGGCGCCGTGAACGGCGTCGCCATCACCGGCGGCTTCGAGCTCGCCCTGCGCTGCGACTTCCTCGTCGCGTCCGAACGGGCCCGCTTCGCCGACACCCACGCGCGCGTCGGGATCATGCCCGGGTGGGGGCTGACGGTCGAGCTGCCCGCGGCGGTCGGCCTGCGGCGGGCCAAGGAGCTGTCGACCACGGGCAACTTCCTCGACGCGTCGACGGCGCTGGCCTGGGGCCTCGTGAACCACGTCGTGCCCCACGAGGAGCTGCTCCCGTTCGCCCGGGCCCTGGCCACCGACATCGCCGGTGTCGAGGCCACGGCGGTTCGGCAGATGCTCGCCACGTACGACGAAGGTGCACGCCTCGACGGTGCCGGGGCGTGGGACCTGGAAGCGGAGGTCGCCGGACGCTGGCAGGGCGAGGGGCTCGACCCGGCCGTGATCGAGGCCAAGCGGCAGGCCGTCGTCGCCCGCGGGCGCTCGCAGCTGTAGTCAGCGGATTTTCTTCGTGCGATAGCGGGGCACAAGCCGCGAAGGGAGGCGCGATCAGCCATCTTCCCCTTCCCACCGACGCCCCGCGGGCTTACGTTCGCCTCGTGAGCAGCGAGACGTGCCGACGATGCGGGTACGGGATCCCGAGCAGCTCCGCGATCTGCCCGGGTTGTGCTCGTCGACACGTACCCTCCGACGCCGCCTTCGCGCGGCTAGCCAGCGCGTCGAGCGGCAGCAGCCCGCTGCTCCGCACGGCGCGGCGGGCGCGCCGTGCGATCTTCCTCACGGGGTGGCTCGCGCTGGCATTCGCCCTGGGTTCGCTGGGCCATGTGGCGGTGCACCTCGACAAGGTCACGGCCGGGCTCGCGGAGGGCACGCCGGAGCGGGTGAGCGACGCGATGACGGGGGTCGCCGCCGCCAACCTGGCGGGCGTCGCCCTCGTCCTCGTCACGACCGTCCTCTGGGCCCGACGCAGCGGCCGCAACGCCCGTGCCCTGGGGCTGCCAGCGGGCGCCGGCAGCGCCTGGTCGCTCGCCGGCTGGTTCGTGCCGGGTCGTGCGGCACGGGATCGCCGACGCCTGGTCGACGCCGAGTGGCGCGAGACGAGCCCGGTCGTCGCCACCCTCCACCGGGCCGGGGACTCTCGAGGCCCGCTGAGCCGGGTCGTGGTGCGATGGTGGGCCCTCTGGCTGTGGGTTCCCGCCGTCGGCGTGCTCGCGGCGGCCGCCGCCGGGACGGGGCTCGACGAACCGACCGGCGCACCCGAGCTCGGCTTGGCCGGCGTTGCCGCTGCGGCCGCCCTGGTTGCGGCCCTACGATCGCTCTACGACGTGATCGGCATCGTGACGGTGGCGCACGCCCACCGCGTCGGTCACGTGGTGGGCGGCCTGCCGGATGACGACGGCGACGCTCAGAGCCACTTGGACGGCAGTGCCGACGGTGCCGCATCCAACTGGTCGAGCGCCTCGCTCGCCGACTCCACGACGACGTAGCCGGCCCGGCTTTCCGGCCGGGCGAAGTGGGCCCGGTAGAGGTGCTCGAACAGGTCGACGAGCGGTCCCCAGAACCCGTCGACGTCGACCAGGACGATCGGTTTGTCGTGGTACCCGAGGAGCCGGAGTGTGAGCTGCTCGAACGCCTCCTCGAGCGTCCCGAACCCGCCGGGCAGGACGAGGAAGGCGTCGGACCGACGCGCCATCTCGGCCTTGCGGGCGCCCATGTCGACGGTGACGATCAGCTCGTCGGCGTCGGGGTCGGCCACCTCCGCCCCGAACATCGCCTCCGGGATCACGCCGACGGTGCGGGCCCCAGCTTCACGCGCCGCCCGCGCCACCTCGCCCATGAGGCCGACGCTCGCCCCGCCCCACACGAGCTGATGCCCCCGAGCGGCCAGCCCGAGGCCGACCTCCCGCGCGGCGGCGACGTACGCGGGATCGATCGCCGCCGACGAAGAGCAGAACACGCACACGGAGCAGGGGGGCGACGCCATCGGCGGCAACCTAGGGGACGGGCCGACGAGCAGGGATAGCGTTGCGAGCGAATGCAGCACCGCCCCACGTTCGAGCAGATCCGGCGGGCACCGAAGGTGCTGCTGCACGACCACCTCGACGGCGGCGTCCGGCCCCCCACGGTCATCGAGCTGGCGCGCGAGGTCGGCTACGACGCCCTGCCCACCACCGACGAGCAGGAGCTGGCCACCTGGTTCACCCGAGGCGCGGCTCGCCAGGACCTCGAGCTCTACCTCGAGACCTTCGCCCACACGGTCGGCGTGATGCAGACGAAGGACGCGCTCCTCCGGGTCGCCTCGGAGTGCGCCGCCGACCTGGCCGCCGACGGGGTCGTGTACGCCGAGGTCCGCTTCGCACCAGAGCTGCACCTCGAGGACGGGCTCACGCCGGACGAGGTCGTGGAGGCCGTGCTCGAGGGCTTCCGCCTCGGCAGCGCGGGCACGTCGCTCGCCATCGGCACGCTCGTCACCGCCATGCGCCACGCCGCCCACTCCATTGAGATCGCCGAGCTGGCCGTGCGCCACCGTGACGCGGGCGTCGTGGGCTTCGACATCGCGGGCAGCGAGGCCGGCAACCCGCCCACCCGGCACCTCGACGCCTTCCGCCACGTGGCCGCCGAGAACTTCCACATCACGATCCACGCCGGCGAGGCGTTCGGCCTGCCGTCGATCTGGGAGGCGCTGCAGTTGTGCGGCGCGGAGCGGCTCGGCCACGGCGTCCGCATCATCGACGACATCACGCTGGCCGACGACGGGCGGGCCACGCTGGGCCGCTTGGCCAGCTTCGTGCGCGATCGCCGCGTGCCGCTCGAGATGTGCCCCACGTCCAACGTCAACACCGGCGTGTGCGACTCCATCCGGGAGCACCCCATCGGCCTGCTGGCTGCGCTGCGCTTCCGGGTCACGGTCAACACCGACAACCGCCTCATGAGCGGCGTGAGCCTGTCGTCGGAGATGGCAGCGCTCGTCGAGGCGTTCGGCTACGGGTGGGACGAGATCGAGTGGCTCACCCTCAACGCCATGAAGAGCTCGTTCTGGCCGTTCGACCAGCGCCTCCGCATCATCAACGAGCAGATCAAGCCCGGTTTCGCCGCGCTGCGCGCGTCACACCTCTGACAGGATCGCCCGGCTCGCCGAGCAGCCGAGGCGCGTGGCCCCGGCGTCAACCATGGTGCGCGCCGTGGCGGCGTCCCGGATGCCGCCGCTGGCCTTGATGCCGAGGCGGCCGCCGACCACCGACGCCATCAGCGCCACAGCCCCAGGGCTGGCGCCGCCGGCGGGGTGGAATCCGGTGGACGTCTTCACGTAGTCGGCGCCGGCCGACTCCGCCGCGCGACAGCACTCGACGACCTCCTCGTCGTCGAGGGCGGCCGACTCGATGATCACCTTGAGCACGACGGGCGCGGGCGCGGCCAGGCGGACGGCATCGATGTCGTCGACGAGCGCGGCCCACGCACCGGAGCGCACGAGCCCGAGGTTCACGACCATGTCGAGCTCCGTGGCGCCGGCATCGACCGCCACCTCCGCCTCGTGCGCCTTCACCGCCGGCTGGTGGGCGCCGCTGGGGAAGCCGATGACCGTGGCGATGCCGATCCCCACGCCGAGGCCGCCGATGATCGGGAGCTGTGACGGCGACACGCAGACCGCGGCGACGCCGAGGTCGGTGGCCTCCTCGCACAGGGCCAGCACGTCCTCCGCCGTTGCCTCGGGCCGCAGGAGTGTGTGATCGATCATCGCGGCCAACGTCCGGCGGTCCATCGCCTGCCATCATGCCGGGATGGACGACACCCCGCTCGCCGCCGGCGCGATGGCTGTCACCGTCGTCGACCACCCCCTGGCCGCACAGCTGCTCGCCAGGCTCCGGGACGAGACCACCGACCGCGCCGGGTTCCGGCGGGCCATGGACGACCTGTCGGGGATCCTCGTGTACGAGGCCGCCCGCCACATGGACGTGGCGGCCATCGAGGTCCGCACGCCGCTCGGCGTCGCGGCCGGCGTGCAGGTGCGGCGGCCGCCCCTCGTCGTCCCCGTGCTGCGGGCCGGGCTCGGCATGCTGGGCGGCGCCCTCCGGCATCTCCCGGAGACGGACACGGGCTTCGTCGGCCTGGCCCGCAACGAGGAGACCCTGGAGCCCGAGTCGTACATGAACTCGGTGCCCGACGAGCTCGACGGACGCCCCGTCCTGGTGCTCGACCCGATGCTCGCCACGGGCGGCTCGCTCGACCTGACCTGTCGCCTGCTGGCCGGGCGGAACGCCGGGCCTCTCACGGCCGTCTGCGTGCTGGCCGCGCCCGAGGGCGTGGAGCGCCTGCGGGGCAGCGGGCTCGTTCGCCACGTGGTCACTGCGTCGATCGACAGCCACCTGGACGAGCGGGCCTACATCTTCCCCGGCCTCGGCGACGCGGGCGACCGCCTCTTCGGCACCGCCTGACCAGGGGTGAGGGCCTCAGAGCCCCAGACCGACCATCAGCTCCTCGGCCCCGGCCAGCACCGTGTCCACGGTCGAGCGGGCCTCCGCCCGCGCTCGCGCGACATCGCCGGACCCGTCCGGCTCGACCACAACTTCGGCGTAGCACTTCACCTTCGGCTCGGTGCCGCTCGGCCGCACCACCACACGGGCGCCGTCGAGCAGCCAGATCAGGACGTCCGATGGCGGGAGCCGCCCACCGACCAGGAGGTCCTCGACCGAGCGCACGGGTCGCCCGCCCACCTCCGACGGTGGGTCCGACCGTAGCGCAGCCATTGCCGCCGTGACCCGCCGCAGCCAGTCGGACCCCTCGACCCGTGTCGAGCGGGCCGCCGTGACGTGCACGCCATGGCGGCGATGCAGGTCGTCGAGCCGGGCCTCGAT
>JAUXRW010000023.1 GCA_030681555.1 Acidimicrobiales bacterium | reverse complement strand
GCGGTGACCATCGGGCTGCGGGGAAAAGCGACGGCCACCCCGGTGAGGATGTCGATGTCGGCGGCGAGCGCCGCCGCCGCGCACGACAGGTACGCCGTCCGGCCAGCTTCGGCGAACACCAAGCCCGAGAAGCCTGCCGTGGCCGCGCCGCGGGCAAAGTCGCCGACGGCGCGCAGCGGCATTCCACCCGCCATGAGGTCGAACTTCAAGGCCATCCCCCGTCGCCCGCTCAGGGTCTCGGGTCGACGATCGTCAGCGTGCCCTGGGCTGCGCACGCGAGGCGACCGTCGTAGAAGATCTCGCCGCGAACCACGGCGCTGCGGTTGGTCATGGCCAGCACCGTCGATTCGGTCTCGAGGACGCCGGTTCTCACCGGCGCGATGTAGTTGAGCTTGACCTCGGTGGTGGCCGCCCATTGCCCAGGCTTCATCAGGGGGTACACGACGACACCGGTGATGTGGTCGACGATGGCGGCGAGCACACCGCCGTGGGCGTTGCCGAACGGCGTGAGCAACTCGTCGGTGACCATCGCCCGGCACCAGAGCTTGCCGGGTCCGAATTTGACCAGCTCGATGCCGAGGTAACCGGGCAGGCCGCCGGCGGCCCCCGATCCAAACTCGAGGAACCGGTCGGCGATCTCCTGGTTGTATCGCTCGTCGATAGAAGCGGCCGGGCTCATGTGATCTCCTGTGAGCGGAAGGTCCTCGCGGCCGAGGACGAAACAAGTGACAAGTAGTGTCCTACGTCAGCAGGTCGGATGGTAATCGCTGTGTTTGGCCCCGCCGCGCTCGCCGCATACCCGCTGAAGGAGAGCGCCGCTGACCGCAACCGAGTCGATCGAGTCCGCGACAGCTTCGGAGCCGCCGGCGCAGTTGACCCATCGCCAGATCATGGTCGTGTTCAGCGGCTTCTTGCTCGGCATGCTTCTGGCGGCACTGGACCAGACGATCGTGGCCACGGCGCTACCTACCGCGTCGCCGTTTTCGGTGCCCGCCTGTCGTCGGCACGTCAGCGGATCAGCGCGTGGCGGGCTCGCCGACCTCGAGCGTGAACCCGGCGTAGCCGTCGTCGGCAGCCGCACGGCACGCCTGCAGGTACAGCTGTAGGCCCCCGGGCCAGTTCAGCATCTGGCGGGGCTTGCCCGGGATGTTGGCACCCATGTACCACGAGTCGGCGCGCGGGAAGAGCGTCATCGACGCGATGCCCTGCACCTGCTCGTTCCACGCCTCCTCGGCATCGGCGGTCGCCTCGATGCGCGAGACGCCCTCGTCGCGGAGGCGGACCAGCAGGTCGAGGACGAGGTCGCCCTGCACCTCGGCGCACGTCGGTCCGTTGCAGAACCCGGACGGGCTCTGGGGCCCGTACAGGTAGAGCAGGTTGGGGAACCCGGCGCTCGCCAGCCCCAGATGGGTGCGGGCGCCGTGCTTCCAATGCTCGGCCAGGCTCCCGCCCGCGGTGCCGCGGATGTCGATGCTGGTGAGCCCGCCGGTGACGGCATCGAAGCCGGTCGCCAGCACGAGCAGGTCGAGCTCGTGGTCCTGCGCAGCCGTGCGCACGCCGGCCGGCGTGATCCGCTCGATGGGCGTCGCCCGCAGGTCGACGAGGTCGACGTTGTCCTGGTTGAACACGTCGTAGTACGTCTGCTCGAGCGACGGCCGCTTGACTCCGAACGGGTGGAGCGGCTCGGTCGGGGCCAGCACCTCGGCGAGCGCGGGATCGTCGATCCGCGCCCGCACCTTCTCCCGCCAGAAGTCGTACGCGGTCCGGTTGGATGCCTCGTTGATGAGGATGTCGCTGTAGCCGCCGGCCCAGAACGCGAACCCGCCCTCCGCCCACAGGCGCTCGAAGGTCGCCCGGCGTTCCTGGTCGGACACGGCCAGCGCCGATCCGCCTCCCTCGAGGTAGTCGAACCCGCTGTTGGTCTCGCCCCGCCGACGGAAGCGGTCCGGATAGAGCGCCTTGTCGGCGTCCTGCTCCTCGCGGGTGAGCCGGCGCTGCTGCATCGCGAGGGCGAGGATCGGCGTCCGCTGGAACACCGTCACGTGCGCCGCGACCTTCGCCGCCTCCTGCACCACCTGGACGCCACTGGCCCCGGTGCCGACGACGCCGACCCGTAGGCCGGTCAGATCGATGTCGTCGTGGGGCCAGTGAGCGGTGTGGTGCCATGCCCCCTCGAACTCGTCGAGGCCGGGGAGATCCGGGATGTACGCCTTGGCCGCGAAGCCGGTGCACAGCACGAAGAAGCGGGCTCGCAGCGGATCGCCGGTGCTGGTGTCGATGTGCCAGTGCCGCGTGTCCTCGTCCCACCTCGCGCCATGCACGCGAGTGTCGAAGCGGATGTCGGGGCGCAGGTCCCAGACGGCGTCGACGTGCTCGAAGTAGCGGCGCAGCGCGTGCCGGTCGGGGAAGCGCTCGTCCCAGTACCAGTCGCGCCACACCTTCTCGTCGGAGTACTCGTACATGGGGACGTGGGTGTCGACGCGCGCACCCGGATAGCAGTTCCAGTGCCAGATCCCGCCGAGGCTCGATCCCGCCTCGAGGAGGACGACCGAGAACCCGAGGTCGCGCAGCCGGTGGAGCTGGTACAGACCGGCGAAGCCGGCGCCGACCACCACGACGTCGAAGTCGCTCGTCTCGTTCACGAGCCGACCGGGCGGAAGCGAGGAAGGGCCGTGCCCTTGTCGGTGGCGTCGAAGGTGACCTCGACCCGCATGCCGATGGAGACGGCATCGGGGTCGCAGCCGACGACGTTGGTCATCATGCGAGGACCCTCGTCGAGCTCGACGTAGGCGACGACGTAGGGCGCCGCCTCCCGGTAGGCGCCCTGGCCCTTGCGCACCACCGTGCAGCTGTAGACGGTGCCGGTGCCGGCGGCGTCGATCCAGCACACCGCCGTGCTCCCGCACGCCGGGCAGAACGCACGCGGGTACCAGATGACGGTTGTGCACGCGTCGCAGCGCGGGAGCACGAGCCGCCCCGCGGCGGCGGCGTCCCAGAACGGCTGGGTCTCGAGGGTGACGGGCGGCGACGGCGCCGGCAGCGAGCTCATGCGTCCTCCCGCCCGAGCACCAGCGTGGCCGATCCCATGCGGGTCGCCAAGGACCCGCCGGTGCCGTGCGCGACCGCGAGCTGGCAATCGGGGACCTGCACGGCGGGATGGGCCTCGTCGCGCAGCTGGCGAACGGCTTCGATCACCTTGGTCATGCCACCACGATTGGCGGGATGGTTGTTGCACAGCCCGCCGCCATCGGTGTTGAACGGCAACCGGCCGTTGGGCGACTGCAAGCCGCCGTCGGCGACGAACGCGCCGCCCTTCCCCTTCTCGCAGAAGCCGAGATCCTCGATCGTCTCGAGCACCGTGATCGTGAAGCTGTCGTAGATCGACGCGTAGTCGATGTCGCCCGGCGTCACGCCGGCCTCCTCGAACGCGCGCGGCCCCGACCACACCGCGCCGGTGTAGGTGAGATCGACGCGTCCGTTGTCGGTGTGCTTGACCGCCTCGCCGGCGCCGAGCACCTTGACGCACGAGCGGTCGAGGTCGCGGGCCACCTCGGGCGAGACGACGACGAGCGCGCCGCCGCCGTCGGTGATGACGCAGCAGTCGAGCCGGTGCAGCGGGTCGGCCACCATCGGCGACTCGAGCACCTCCTCGATCGTCACCGGCCTGGGGAGCATGGCGTTCGGGTTGTGCTGGGCGTGCGCCGCCGCTGCCACCTTGATCTCGGCCAGCTGCGCGCTCGTCGTGCCGAACTCGTACATGTGGCGCTGTGCGGCGAGCGCGTAGTTGGCCACGATAGTTGGGCCCCACACCGTCTCGAAGCCGCCTTCCGGCGCGCTGGCGAAGGCGCGACCGCCACCCTCGAAGCCTCCCGAGCGCGGGTTGCCGGCGAGGGTGATGAGGGCCACCGAGCACTTCCCGGCGGCGATCGCCTGGGCGGCGTGGCCGACGTGCACGACGTACGACGAGCCCCCGGTCTCGGTGGCATCGATGTGGCGGACATGCAACCCGAGGTACTCGGCCATCGACATGCCACCGAGGCCGGGCGCGTCGCCTGCGCAGAAGTAGCCGTCGACGTCGGCGAGTGTCAGACCGGCATCGGCGAGCGCGCCCATCGCCACCTCGCCGTGGATCTGGGGGATCGTGCGGTCGGGGATCTCCCGCCGGGGGTGCTCGAACGCGCCAGCGACGAATGCCGTGCCACGGATGCTCATGCCGCTTCCTTGGCGACGAACGCACCGACGCGGGCGATGGCCTCGTCGGCTTCGGGGACGGCGCCGGCGAAGAAGTACCAGACGTGGAGCATGTCCTCAACGACGGTGAGGGTGACCTCAACACCGGCGCCACGGGCGCGATTTGCGAGGCGCTGGGCGTCGTCGAGCAGGACATCTGCCGTCCCGACGTCGATCAGCAGCAGCGGCAAGCCCGTGAGCTCGGCGAAGAGAGGGCTGATCGCCGAGTCGCTGCCCCGGCGCTCGCCGCGGTACGCGTCGGCCCAGCGGTCGAGATCCCCGGCGTGGACCATCGGGTCGACGTCGGCGTTCGTCGTGATCGTCGCGCCGCTCTGGGTCAGGTCGACCCACGGCGACAGGCATACCCCAGCAGCGGGGAACGGATCGCCGGCGTCGCGCAGCGCCACCAGCGCGGCCACCGTGAGGCCGCCGCCGGCCGAGTCACCACCGATCACCGTTCGGGCCGGGTCGACGCCAGCCGAGGCGAGAGCCCAGCGGTAGGCGCTCACGACGTCGTCGAGGGCGGCGGGGTGCGGATCCCCAGGGGCGAGCCGGTAGCCGACCGACAGCACCCTCCTCGCCGTCATCGCGGCGTCGCCGCGCTGCTCTGCCGTACTCCGCAGCATGGTGACGATCGCCTCGAGTGCCTCGCTCCGCATTGCGCCCCCTCGATCGATGTGATGTGCGACAGCATGGGCAAGATGTCTCGCCCGGTCAAATTCGGCGCTACCTTCGCGCCGATGGGTGAACCGCACCTCCTCTTCGACGTGGCCGACGGCATCGCCCGGCTCACGCTCAACCGCCCCGACAAGCGCAACGCGCTCAGCCCCGAGATGATCGTGCGCCTGGCCGAGGCGTGGGACCAGGCCGCCGCCGACCCCGCGGTGCGCGTCGCCCTGCTCACGGGCGCCGGCGACGTGGCGTTCTGCTCGGGCGCCGACCTCGGTCGCCTCATCCCGCTGTTCACCGGCGCCCGACCGCCCGAGGACGACTGGGACGAGCGTCTGCGGGCCGAGCCGAGCCTGCTCGACCAGGCGCTGCTGCGCACGACGTCGTTCCCCGTGCCCGTCGTGGCCGCGGCGCGCGGGTACGCGGTGGCCGGCGGGATGGAGCTGCTCCTGGCGAGCGACCTGCGGGTCGTCGCCGACGACAGCCAGCTCGGTCTCACCGAGGTGAGCCGGGGCATCCTGCCGGCCGGCGGAGGATTGTCGCGGCTCGGGCGCCAGGTGCCGTGGGCGCGGGCCGCGGAGATCGTGCTCGTCGGTGACCGGATCCCGGCATCGGAGGCGCTGGCCATCGGGCTTGTGAACCGGGTCGTGCCCTCGGCCGAGGTGCTGCCCACCGCGGAGGCGTTCGCCCGGCGCATGGCCGAGAACGGCCCGCTCGCGCTGCGGGCAGCCAAGGAGGTGATGGTCACCTCGAACGGGCGGCCGCTCGACGAGGCGTTCGCCATCGAGAGCCGTGCCGCCGGGGTGGTCATGCGCTCGGATGACGCGCGCGAAGGGCCGCTCGCGTTCATGGAGAAGCGCAAGCCCACCTTCACCGGCCGCTGACGAGGAGACGCGATGGACTTCGACATGCCCGCTGACGACGACCCGCGTCGCGTCGCGGTCCTGGCTCGCCTCGCACCCGGCTCCGAGCGGGCGCGTGTTGGCCGAGGCCGGTTACGTCGTTCCGCACTGGTCGGCGCCGTGGGGGCTCGACGCCGACCCGATCCACCAGCTGGTGATCGACGACGACCTCGTACGCGCCGGTGTGCGCCGGCGACCCCCTCGACCTCGTGCGCGAGCGCGGCCAGCGATCCGGTGCTGCGCCAGC
>JAUXRW010000020.1 GCA_030681555.1 Acidimicrobiales bacterium | reverse complement strand
GCACCCCGTTCTGCCTCCCGTTTCGGACCGTCAGACAGCCCGGAACGTAGGAAGCGAACGGGGTGCGCTCGCGGATGGACCCTCAACCGACCCACGGATCAGTCAGGAGAGCCAGATTTCTCCACCCGCTCGGAGTACTTGGTCTCCGGCAGCACCCGCTCGAACTCCCGCTTGTCCGCGTACGAGCCGAACACGGCGCTGATCACCGCCTGGAGTCCGGTCAGCCCGAGGATGCGCGGGCTGAACCAACGCACCATCGACTGGCGCTGCTCGTACTCCTCCGCTGTGGCATCGAGCTGCTGCCTCATTCGCTCCGCTCCACGGCGCGGGCCGGGAGCAATCTCCCGAACGGACTTCGCCGGATCAGCCCGAGCACACTGAGCCCATTCCGGCGTCCCCACAGCAGCGCCGGAGCGAAGAGGAGCCAGAGGCCGGACACGAGGAGAGCCACCGGGATGAGGGCCCTGCCGTAGAGCACCTGCACCTGCTCGAGGAGCCAGCGACCGTCATTGACGTCGCACGACTCTCTATGTGCAGCGCGGCATTGCGGGACATCCACCTCGAGGACCTCGTCGACAGGTGGGACCTCGACGTAATCGTTCGGGTCTTGTCCTGCCGGCTTGGCGGGGTCATTCAGGCTGAACCAGGGGCCGGCCTTGCGGGCCACGGCGTCGTGGCCCTTCGGGTTCGGGTGGATGCTGTTGTGGAACCAGTTCTTCGGGTTCAAGGCGTCGCGCGTCGTACCGCCCTTGGAGTTGAAGGCGACGAAGTTCAGCCCGGCTGCCCCGGCTGTCGCACCGCAAAGGTGCACTCGGGCATCAAACATCGCCGATTCTGCATCGATGTAGTGCGCTCCTGCACGGGTGGCGGCGGCCTTGACCTGTAGGTTCAGCTGCTCCGTGAACCCGTTGATGAACGCCCGCTCGTCGCGATGGAAGAGCGCTCCGGTGCACCGGCCCGGGCTGTCGTCGATCACGCGCGGATAGCCGACAGCGACGATCGGCACCCCCGGCACGCTCTCCTGGATCCGCCGGTAGACACCATCGAGGTCATCTGAGATCTCGGACAGAGGTTCAGGCCGGCCCTCCGGTGGTGTGTCGCCCGGCAGGAGACGGGTCTGGAGGAACTGCTCCGCGACCTCCGCACAGTTGCCCGGCCCGACGCACGTCAGCCCGATGTCGCCGAAGCCGGCGTCGTTCCCACCGATGGCGAGGATGATGAAGCGAGGCTTGGCCTCCTCGGGCGACGCCCCCGCCTCGCGCAACTCCTTCATCTGATCCTTGAGGAGCGTGAGCTCAGCGGGACCGTGCTGGTGACCCTTGTCGTCGAGCCGCGGGGCGGTGTCGATGTTCTCGGACACGGCGCCAGAGCACGCGAGGAATGCCACTCGTCCTGGGAACGTCGCCGGGGCGCCGTACTTAGTCGGATCGGATGCGAGCAGGAAGGGCCACGCTGTCTCGGCGCGACGGCACTCGTTCGTGTAGTCGCTGTCCTTGTCCTGCTTGTGAACCACCTCATTCGTCCCCGCGAGGTACTCGTTGGCGCCTTCTCCAGACATGTAGGAGTCGCCCAGCACCGCGAAGTACGGCTCCCCGGCCTTCGGAGCGAGGGCTTCGGTCCGGTTGGCCGGCTCCGGTGCAGTCGCCCACCCCAGGGCGATGACGACGGCCAACACGACGACCAGGCCGTCACCACCGACCGAGGCCATGCCCACGACGGCCGCGAGCGCGAGGACGGCCAGCCCCACATGTGACGAGTCTGCTCCCATGATCACCAGGGATGACACCCCGATCGCGAGCAGGATCACCCCCAGCCCCATCAGCTGCCAGCGGATCTTCCGTTCTGGCTGATCCGGATGGGACAGCTGGAAGCGCTCGCTCCCCACCTCGGTGCCCAGCTCGCCGGCGATGACCCCGACGACGACCGCCACGGCGAAGAGGGGCCCGGGTGGCAGAAACACTCCGACGACCAACGAGACGAAGCCCATGCCCGCAACGATCGGGCCTCGGCGACGGGCGGGCAGCTGGCCTTGCCGTAGCTCGGATACGAAGGCGCCCAGAGACATGACGATGAGTACGACACCCAGGTAGAAGAAGGCCGGGAGGAGGTAGCCGCTGGCGTTCCACCCCACCGCCGTCGCCACGATGCCCACACCCAGCTGGATCGCGGCGTAGGCCACGCGAGCACGCCCATGGCTCGGAGCTTCCGCCCGAGAGGTCCCGACCGTCTCGTTGAGCCAGCTCCCGACAATGACGAGAGCCACCGCGAGTAGGACGAGCAGCGCGACGATGACGGCCTCGTCGCCGATCGGAGCCAGCGAGATCGGTACCACCGCCACCGCGAGGGCCAAGTAGGCCCCGTACGGGGCCCGGCTTTTGCCTAGCCATTCCCCCATGGCCGTCCGAAGCGCGGGCTCTCGGAGCTTCGCGACGGCCCAGCACCCGAACAGGAGGAGTGCGCCGCCGAGCCCGGCAATCCACTTGGGATCCCCGAGCGCGGCGACCGATCCGACCTGCTGATCGGTGAGCTTGTCGTAGCGCCCGAGGTTGCCCAGGAGCCGCAGGTTCTCGATCTCATCGAGCAAGGCGCCGTAGGCGACAAGAGTCGCGCCGGCGACGCGCACCATCCTGAACTCAACGCCGCTCCGCAGGCCCACGACGAGGCCGAGGACCCCGTAGCTGGCGGCGAAGACCAGATCGACGCGGACCGTGTTGCGATACGCATCGACATCGGCCTTCAGCACCAGGAGCTTGAGCTTCTCGACCGTCGTCGCCGTCTGAGCCTCGCCGTAGCTCTCGACACCGAACACGATAATGCCCAGGGCGACGATCGCGACCACCGACAACGCGGCGATCACCAGGGACCGTCGCGCCTGGAACCACTGCCCCACCGCCCGAACAACGCTCATCCTGCAACCCCCACCTCCGCCCGCTACTGCAGCGCGGGTCAGGGCGGCGGGTCGAACGCGATGTGCACGTGGTCTCCGTGACCCCCGATGGGGCCGACATTGACGAAGTTGTCCCAGCCGCCTTCAGGGTCGTAGAAGAGCTCCCGCACGCCCTTGCGGTTCTTGGCGAGCGGGACGAAGGCCTTGAAGAACTTCGACATGCCGGACGCCGGCCCGGCCACGTCGATCGCTCGGCCCTGGCCGTGGAACGAGGTCGGGTCGTTCCGGTTCTCGCTGGTCACTCGGAGCCCGCACTCGCCTGCGACCTTCTTGATGAACTTCCGCTTCACCGGAAGCGTTGCGTTCAAGAAGTGATCACCCTGTGCTGCCATGACTCCGTCCTCCCGCTAGCCGGTCGTCGCGGTGATCATGTCGGTCAAGCGTGAGGCGCTGAACGGGGCCCCAACACCGAAGTCGTTCGGTTCGGCGGCCTCGGTGATCCGACCCGGGGTCAGCTCCCAGAGCCAGTTCCGATTCGCGATGCCGCCGCTCGGCAAGGACGTCAGATCGGTCTCGGACCAGACCTTGGCGTAGGCCGCGTCTTCGTAGATCGGGTGGATCGTGACGGCCGTCCCTCCGCTCGACGCTTCGATCAGCGCAATGAGGAGCTTCGAGGCGGCGTCTGCGACCACTGGTCCGCCGAGGTAGCCGGCGCCGTTCGAGAGGGTGGCGATCGTCCGCTTCTCGCTGTCGTTGGCCTTCACCTTCGGAAGCATCTCCGCCAGCTCACCCAGCCAGATCTCAAGGCCCCTCGAGTAGGAGATGGGGTCCGTGATGTCGAGGCCGCCAGGCTCGACCCGGCCGATGACGACCCGGATCCCTCGGCGCTCGGCCTTCATCGCCACCGTCTCGATGCCGAGCGGTTGCAGCGCCTGCAGGTGCCCGATCGCGTCACTCCATGCGGGTGGAACCCCTTGGAATCCGGCGGTGACGTACTCGATGAGGTGCTCCGGCGTGACCATCTCCGGTCCAGGCTGATTCCGGAGGTCCACGGTGGCGTAGCGCTCGAGCGCGACGGCGTTCTTCAGCCGCTCGACCCAGTGCTCGACTGGCCGCGCCTTCTGCGCGTCGATCACGTGTGTGGCCATGCCGTTCCCCCCGCCACGAACCAACGCTTGCACGAGCGCGTTGCTACGTTGACCCTAGGCGGTTGTCCGGATCCATGCCTGAGAAGTACGGGAAGGATCCGTAGACGGAAAGGCGGTCGAATGGCTCCTGCTCTGAAGGGACCGGAGCTGAGCAGCGCCGGACTGGCGTTCATCGCCCGGTTCGAGGGCTTCCGAGAGAACCTGTACAACGATCCCCTGGGCCACTGCACGATCGGCTACGGCCACCTCGTGCACCGTGGGCGTTGCAACGGAACGGAGCCCGCCGAGTTCCGGAATGGGATCTCGGAGGTACAGGCTCGGAAGCTGCTCAAGCAGGACGCCGCACGGTTCGAGGAATCCGTCAGTCAGGCGGTCACTGTGCCGCTGCTGCAACATCAGTTCGATGCGCTCGTGAGCTTCACCTACAACGTCGGTGCTGGCGGGCTCGGCCGCTCGACCCTGCTCAAGCGGTTGAACCGGAACGAGCGCGACGCCGTCCCGTCGGAGCTGATGAAGTGGACCAACGGCGGGCTACAGGGCTTGGTTCGTCGACGGAAGGCCGAAGGACGAATCTGGACCCACAAGGACTACGCGGGCTAGCCACGACCTCACGAACGGCAACCGCCCATGTGAGGCCCGGCGATGCTCAATCGCAGCGGCTCCCGGAGAGAGCTGGGCTGCGGAGTGGTGCTTCCGCCGGACGCCCGGGTCGGACGGCGCCAAGCGCACCGATCGGACGCTACCGAAGGGCTGCCCAGGCGCCCCGGTGTGCGCCGACTGAATTGTGGCACGATGAGGGTGCTCGCGTTTTGGTCGTGGATGGGAGACGATGACCTCGACCCGTAGGGCTAGTACGGATCGAGGTCATCGATGTTGAGAACGGTAAACGCGCAGCCCACGTTGTGGGAGGCGATCCTGCCCGAGATGTGCCTCGGGCTTCCCGCGGAACTCGAAGCCGTTGATCGGCTGCTGGATGATCCGGTGTTCTTCGAGCCGTTCCTGGAGCACTTCCACGCCACGTTGGGTCGCCCGTCGATCCCGATCGAGACGTACCTGCGGTTGATGTTCTTGAAGTATCGCTACCGGCTCGGGTTCGAGCCGTTGTGCCGCGAGGTGGCTGACTCGATCTCGTGGTAGCGTTTCGCTCGGATCCCGCAGGGGTTCCGTATCCGACGACGCTTATGAAGATCACGACCCGTTGCGGATCGGGGGCAGTCGACGGGCTGAACGAGGCGCTGTTGGCCAAAGCGGCTGCAGCGAAGGTCCTCAAGACCAACAAGGTCCGGGTCGATGGCGACCTGCGCGCTCATCGCCGCTCCCGATGGATCGATCGACGCGTTCGCGAAGACGACGAGCCGATGCGATCAGCGAGCTGCGGATGGCGTCGGATCGAG
>JAUXRW010000007.1 GCA_030681555.1 Acidimicrobiales bacterium | reverse complement strand
GTCTGCAGCGGATGAGCGACGTCCGCAAGCTCGAGATCAAGCCGCAGGTGCACGAGTTCGTGTTCCCCGACGGGCACTCCGTGATCATGCTGTCGGAGGGTCGCCTCCTGAACCTCGGCAACGCCACGGGCCACCCGAGCTTCGTGATGTCGATGAGCTTCACCAACCAGGTGCTCGCCCAGATCGAGCTGTTCACGAAGACCGAGCAGTACCCCCTCGGCGTGTACGTCCTCCCGAAGCTGCTCGACGAGCGGGTCGCCCGGCTTCACCTCGACGCCCTCGGCGTGAAGCTCAGCACGCTCTCCAAGGAACAGGCCGACTACATCGGCGTCCCCACCGAGGGCCCGTACAAGTCCAGCCACTACAGGTACTGAGGCTTCGCCTCGCTCGCTGCGCTCGCTCGTTGAGCTCAGCGGATCCTTCGGAGGTGAGGGGCTCGCCCCCTCACACTCCCCCCGAACCTCTCCGGCTCGGCGTCCCCTTGGGGTGGTCAGAAGCGGACTCTGATGGCGGTGGCGGCCATCGTCGAGCCGTCTTCGCCACTCGCGCTGGTCAGCACGAGCAGCCCCCGGGTGGCGCCGTTCGGCACCTGGAACTCCAGGTCGCCCTCAAAGGGGCCGAGGACGCCGTCGCCCCGGCCCGTGACGAAGGTCTGTGCGATCGGATCCTCGCTGCCGTCCGCGTAGAGGGCCACGTCGACCTGGCCCTCGAAGGCGTACGCCCGCCCCAGCACCGGCTGCACCGATCGGATGGGGCTGCCGTTGGCCGGCGTCGCGAGCTCGATGGACTCCGTGACGGCACCGATGACCGCCCAGGACCCGTCGCCCACCTTCCGCACCAGCACCGTCGTCGGGACGGTCTCGATGGCCGACACCTCGACCTCGCCCGACTGCGCATCGCCGGCCGCGAACGCGCCGACGGCCACGTCGTCGCGAAAGCCCAGGGTCTCCGTGGCGAACGCCCTCGCCAGATCCACCGGGTCGTCGTACCGGTCGTCGCCGGACAGGTCCGGGAAGAGCGCGGCATCGAGATCGGCCGGGGTGATCGCAGGAGCAGCGGGCGCCGTGGTCGTGGTGGTCGACGGTGCCGTCGAGGTCGTCGTCGTCGACAGCGTCGTGCTGCTGCTCGCGCTCGTGGCGCCGTCGTCGTCGTCGTCGCCGCCGGCCAGCACCAGGGCGCCGAGGAGGACAGCGACGGCAGCCACCGCAACGCCCACACCGATCAGCACGCGCTTCTGGGTCGTGTCCTGGATCTCGTCCATGCATCCATCATCGCCGAGGACCTGTCTCACCGCGTCCGTACGGTGTCGACGTGCTCCTCACCAGCCCGTGCGCGGCCTGCGGCGGGCTCGCGCCGGCGGGCGTGGCGGTCTGCGGACGGTGCACGGCGGAGCTGTCCCCGCCACCGTCGCTGTCCGTGCCGCTGGGCCTCGACGCGTGCAGCACGCTGCTCGGCTACGACGACGTTGAGCGCTCCCTGATCACCGCGCTGAAGAACCGGCAGCGGCGGGACCTCGTGGGCTGGTTGGCTGCCGGCCTCGCCGCAGAGGTGTCCGAGCCGGCCGTCGGCGTCGTGGTCACCTGGGCGCCCACCAGCCCCGAGCGCCGGCGGCGCCGCGGCTTCGACCAGGCGGAACTGCTGGCGCGGGCCCTGGCGCGCCGGTGGGGCCGGCCCTGCCGCCCCCTCCTGCGCCGGGAGCCCGGGCCCCCGCAGGCGGGCCGGAGTCGCATCGAGCGCCGTGCCCATCCCGGCTTCGCGGCGTTGCGCCCGGTGCCCAGGCGCGTGCTCCTCGTGGACGATGTGGCCACCACGGGAGCCACCCTCACGGCCGCCGCGAGGGCTCTTCGGCGGGCCGGCGCGGCCGAGGTCACCGCGGTGGTCGCCGCCCGGGCCAGCGGCCGCAGCGGCCACTAGGATGCGGGCACCAGACGCACAACCCGGAGGTCAGCCCGCAGTGGAGATCACGGTCAGCGCACGGCACATCGACATCTCACCAGCTCTGCGAGCGGCGGCCGAAGACAAGATCGGCCGCCTCAGTCGTTTTGGGGGCGGCATCGACAGAGCCGTCGTGCACTTCCTCGAGGAGCGCAACCCGAGGATCGCCGACAAGGAGGTCTGCGAGGTGAAGCTCGAGGGCGGCGGCGTCACGCTGCTCGCAAAGGCCGCCGCCGCCGACACCTTCGCCGCCATCGACCTGGTAGTGGAGAAGCTCGAGCACCAGCTCCACTCCCTCAAGAACCGGCTCGTCACGCGCCAGCACGACGCCCGCCGTCCGGCGGCCCTCGTCCCCGACCTCGACCTCGACGACAGCTGATCGGGCGCGGCGGGCGCGGGGCTACGCTCCCCACCGCATGCCCGACGTCGAGGAAGCAGCCGAGCGCGTCGCAGGCGACTCGATCCGAGTTCTGATCTGCGACGATCAACCGCTGTTCCGGCGCGGGCTGGCCATGGTCCTCGAGGGGGAGGCCGGCATCGAAGTTGTCGGCGAGGCCGAGGACGGCGACGACGCCCTCGCGAAGGCCGAGGATCTGGCGCCCGACGTCGTCCTGATGGACGTCCGCATGCCGAAGAGCAGCGGGATCGAAGCTACCCGGGCGATCGCGGCCGTGGTCCCGACGGCCCGCATCGTCATGCTGACGGCCAGCGACGAGGAGGACGACCTCTACGAGGCGATCAAGGCCGGCGCCGCCGGGTACCTCCTGAAGGAGGTCTCGATCGAGGAGGTGGCGGGCGCCATCCGGGCGGTGGTCAGCGGCCAGAGCCTCATCACCCCATCGATGGCCTCGAAGCTCCTCGTCGAGTTCTCGAGCCTCTCCAAGAAGGTCGACGAGCGGCGGGCCGTGCTGGCCCCGCGCCTGACCTCCCGGGAGCTCGAGGTCCTGAAGCTCGTCGCCGAGGGCATGAGCAACCGGCAGATCGCCGTCGAGCTCTACATCTCCGAGAACACGGTGAAGAACCACGTCCGGAACATCCTCGAGAAGCTCCACCTCCACTCCCGCATGGAAGCGGTCGTCTACGCCGTCCGGGAGAAGATCCTGGATCTGTGACATCGCCGGCTCCGGGCGTCGCTTCGCTCCTGCCTCCGCCGGTGCGGCTCCGGGGCTGGCGGAGCCACCCCATCGCCGCCTGGCCGGGCCGGCCTCCTAGGTTGACCAGGGCGTCGCTTCGCTCCGACATCGCCGGCTCCGGGCGTCGCTTCGCTCCTGCCTCCGCCGGTGCGGCTCCGGGGCTGGCGGAGCCCCCCCATCGCCGCCTGGCCGGGTCGGGCAGCGTGAGCGCCGCTGCTGGGGTGTCCTAGGGCGCCATCGGTAGACTCGGCTCCCTCATGGCCGTGTTCGACAAGATCCTCCGCTCCGGCGAGGGCAAGAAGCTGAAGGCCCTCCAGAGCCTCGTCCCCGACATCAACGCGCTCGAGCCGGAGGTGGAGGCGCTCGACGACGGCGCCCTGCGCGCCAAGACGGCGGAGTTCCGCCAGCGCCTCGCCAACGGCGAAGACCTGGACGACGTGCTGATCGAGGCCTTCGCGGTCGTCCGAGAAGCCGGTCGACGGGTGCTCGGCCAACGCCACTACGACGTCCAGCTCATCGGTGGGGCCGCCCTGCACTTCGGCTGGATCGCCGAGATGAAGACCGGCGAGGGCAAGACCCTCGTCTCCACGCTCCCCGCGTACCTGAACGGCCTCACCGGACGGGGCAGCCACCTCATCACGGTGAACGAGTACCTGGCCCGTCGCGACGCGGAGTGGATGGGCCGCCTGCACCGGTGGCTCGGGCTCGACGTCGGGCTGATCGTACCGGGCGACAACGACCCCGCCTACAAGCGGGCGCAGTACGACACCGACATCACCTACGGCACCAAC
>JAUXRW010000027.1 GCA_030681555.1 Acidimicrobiales bacterium | reverse complement strand
TGGCCAGCGCGCCGCCGCCGACCTGACTCCGACGGGAGAAGAGAGGTTGCTCGACGTGGTCGGTGCCGGGGTGCTCGGCTGGGGCCTGGACCGCGGCGCGGGCTTGCTCCAGTGCGATCGCCTGGTCGATCTTCGGCTCGGTGACCGAGAGGGTGTAGAGCGCGAGCAAGAGACCGGCCACCAGACCGGCCGCGAGCGCGCGCGTGACGACATATCTGTAGGTGAGCGGCACGGGGAGCTCGCGGGTCAGTGGCAGGGCACGCCGAGGGCGTGCCGGCCATCGTGGAACAGCTCGTGCAGCGTCTCCCAGGAGCCGGCGAGCAGGGCGCCGTTCTCCTGGAGCATCAGGTAGATCACAACGAACCCGACGACAACCGCGGCCCATGCGGCAGCAGGGACGCGGATCGGCGCGGTGGTGGGCGACGGCAGAGCAATCGCAGCCATTGGTGTTCCTCCATCCTCGTGGTTGTCAACGGCTTGGCGGTGTCCTGGCTCCCAGATCAACGCTTACCCCCGCCTTCCAACCGTTCGGCCGTGGCGTTGTGGAGGTTCGCTTCCTGGTGACAGTTGCGGGACAGCCCCGGATTCGCACCGGTGTTCCCGACAAGCTGAGCGCAACGTAGCACGGCGGTCGGATCCGTCAACCAGCTCCGAATCGCCGCCGCCGGTGCCGCGCTCGGGTCGTTGACGTGCGGCGCTCCACCAAGTCCCACAGCAGGGTCGTGTCGAGGTGCTCATCGATGGCGTCGGCGAGCATCTCGAAGGTCGCGTCGAGGACCGGCGGCGGCCGATGACCGCACAACGCCTCCAGCACGGCCGGGCTCTCCAGCAGCCCGTGCACGGTCGTGGCCAGCACCGGACCGCTCACCCACACCAGCGGCACCACCTCGCAGCGAGCACCGGTGACGGTTCCGTTGCGGATCTCGTAGCCCGTGGCCTCAGCGCCGCTCAGCGCCGACCAGGGCGCGGCCAGGGCCGGGAAGGTGACGGTGACGGGGCGGGTGATCTTGGCCGGGTCCATCTTTGTGCGCAGCGGGAGGAGCCCGAGCCCGTCGGTGGATCCCTCCACGCCGGCCCCGTCGCTGACCGTCGTGCCGAGCAGATGCAGCCGCCACAGATGCCCAGGATCGGGCCGCCCCGCCCGGCCCGCGCGACGAGGGCCTGATCGAGGTCCCGGTCGCGTAGCCACGCCATGTCGGCCGCCACGTGCTTGGATCCGGGCAGGATCACCAGGTCGGCCCCGTCGAGGTCACCGGGGCGGGTCGCCCAGCGGACGTGGGCGGCGTGCGCGAGGAGGTGAAGCTCGTCGAGGTTGGAGGCGTAGGGGTAGCGCACCACCGCGACGGTCGGTGCCCCGACGGCGGGGTTGGCCCGGATCGTGGCGCCCTCCTCGTCGGGGAGCTCGTGGGCCAGCATGGGCAGGACCCCACCCAGCCGCATGCCGGTGAGGTCGCGCAAGGTGCCGGGACCCGGTTCCAGCAGGGAGGCGTCACCGCGGAACTTGTTGAGGACGAAGGCGGCGAGGCGCCGCCGGGTGGGGTCGGGCACGAGCG
Organism: Acidimicrobiales bacterium; assembly: GCA_030681555.1. Classification (GTDB taxonomy): domain Bacteria; phylum Actinomycetota; class Acidimicrobiia; order Acidimicrobiales; family VFJN01; genus VFJN01. The sequence goes on along the minus strand of JAUXRW010000027.1, from coordinate 2,973 downwards.
CCCACGTGCCGTAGAGGTGGGCGAAGGCGCCGCCCCGGTCGATGTCGACGACGAGCAGGGCGGCGGCGTCGGCGTGCTCGGCGATGCGGTTGTTGACCAGGTCCGGGAGGTTGATCTCCGCGGGGCTGCCGGCTCCCTCGATGAGCACGAGGTCGTGGTCGGCGTGGAGGCGGTCGAAGGCGTCGGCCATCGCTGGCCACAGGTGCGGTCCGCGGTCGCGCCACGCCATGGCGGTGAGGTCGTGGCGGGCCTGGCCGCTGACCACGACCTGGCTGCGGGTGTCGGCCTCGGGCTTGAGGAGCACGGGGTTCATGTCGGGTGTCGGCTCGAGCCCCGCGGCGTGGGCTTGCAGCCACTGGGCCACGCCGATCTCGCCACCGGCCACGACGCGGGCGTTGTTCGACATGTTCTGCGCCTTGAAGGGGGCCACGTCGACGCCCTGGCGGGCGAACCAGCGGGCGAGCGCGGTCACGAGCAGGCTCTTGCCGGCCGTTGACGTGCACCCCAGGACCATGAGCGGGCGCAGTGGCCGGGTCATCGGAGACCCCTCGCCGGCGGCGACGGGCGGGGGCGATCGGGTCCGTCTCTACGATGCGGGACGTGACGCGCGTGCTGCTGTTGGCCGGTACCACCGAGGCAACCCGGCTCGCCGACGTCTTGGTGCGGGTCCAGGGCGTCGATGTGCTCAGCTCCCTCGCGGGTGTGACCACCGCCCCTGCCCGCCGGGCCGGCCGGACGCGCACGGGCGGCTTCGGCGGTGCCGAGGGTCTGGCCGATCACCTGCGCGACCACCCGGTCGACGCGCTCATCGACGCCACGCACCCCTTTGCCGCCGTCATGCCGTTCAACGCGGCAGCGGCTGCCGCTGCGACGGCGACACCGTCGTGTCGGCTGCTGCGGCCGCCCTGGGTGCCCACCCCCGCCGATCGCTGGATCGACGTTCCCGACCTCCCGGCCGCAGCCGCGGCGCTGAGCTCGGTGGGCGCGAAGCGGGTGCTGCTCACCGTGGGCCGGCAGAGCACCTGGGCTTTCGCCGACCACGACGCCTGGTTCCTGGTGCGGGCCATCGAGGCCCCCGAGGTGGCACCCGCCGATCATCGGCTCCTCCTCGAGCGCGGCCCGTTCGACCTGACTTCCGAGCGGGCGGTGCTGCTGGACCACCGGATCGACGCGGTGGTCACCAAGAACGCCGGCGGCACGGCCACGATGGCCAAGCTCCTCGCCGCCCGCGAGCTCGAGCTCCCGGTGGTCATGGTGGCCCGTCCGGCCCCGCCCGAGGTGACGATCGTGTCGGACGTGGATCACGCCGTGGCGTGGTTGGACGGGGCTGTGGGTCTCTGACCCTCGGGGAGGCCGTACCAGCGCGGGGTGTACACGCTCGCACCCAGCGGTCGCCCCTCGAGGACACGGGTCGTGGACGACCCGACCAGGATCACCGTGCGCATGTCGGCCCCGGCCGCGGCCAGCTCCTCGAGCCGCAGGACGCGCACCTCCTCGCCACCTCGGCCGATGTCACGGCCCACCACGACGGGCGTGATGGGGTCACGGTGGGCGCCCAGCACCTCGACGGCCCGGCCCAGCTGCCAGGGTCGATGGCGAGACGTCGGGTTGTACAGCGCGATCACGAAGTCGGCGCCGGCCGCCGCGTCCAGCCGCCGCTCGATGACGTCCCACGGCTTGAGCACATCGGACAGCGAGATCACGCAGAAGTCATGGCCCAGCGGGGCCCCCACCCGCGACGCCAGGGCCTGCGCCGCGGTCACGCCGGGCAGCACCTCCAGGCGGACGTTCCGCCACCGGTCCGGCCACCGGTCGAGCTGCTCGACCACGGCGCTGGCCATGGCGAACACCCCGGGGTCACCCGAGGACACGACGACGACCTCACCGCCGTCGGCGGCGAGGTCCAGGGCGAAAGCGGCGCGGTCTGCCTCCACCCGGTTGTTGGAGGGATGGCGGCGGGCCGTCGTCTCCACCCCGACGAGGTCCAGGTACCTGCGGTAGCCGACGAGATCGGTGGCCGAGGCGATCCGGGCGGCCACGTCGGGGAGGCACCAGTCGAGCCGTCCGGGGCCGATCCCGACCACGGTCAGGCTGCCCCCGTGCTCGGCGGTCATCGCGTGGTGATCCCGGTGCCCGGGATGAGCACCAGCGAGAAGTACGGGGCCTCGACGCCCTCGGTGTCGGCCAGCGGCAGCACCCGCTCCTCGCGGCAGCTGGCCCGCTCGACGTACACGGCACCATCGACGAGACCGCACGCGGCAGCCGCGTCGCGGATGGCCGGAAGGCGCCGACCCACCTTCATCACGACCGCCGCGTCGACGCCGGCGAGGGCCTCCTTCAGCTCGTCGGGCGGCAGCACCCCGGGCAAGACCGTGAGCGTCTCGTTCATCGACACCAGGGGGCGACCCGCGGCCGCGGCCGCCGCCGACACCGAGGTGACCCCGGGGATCACCTCGGTGGGGAACCGGTCGGCGAGGCGCTGGTGGATGTACATGTAGCTCCCGTAGAAGAACGGGTCGCCCTCGCACACGACGGCCACGTCGCGACCCGCCTCGAGGTGGGTCGCGATCGACTCGGCCGAGCAGTCGTAGAAGGCGGCGATGCTGCGCTCGTAGGTGGCGCGATCCACGGGCTCGGTGGTGACCGGGTAGGTCAGGCGGAGCAGGTCGTGGTGGTCCTCGACCAGTCCCTCGATCACCGTGAACCCGTTCCCCCGGCTGGTGCGAGCCGCGAAGTAGGCGATGACCGAACAGGACGCCAGGACCCTGCGTGCCTTGAGCGTCATCAGCTCCGGGTCGCCGGGGCCGACCCCCACGCCGAACAGCCGTCCCATCGTCACTCCTCGTCGCTCGCCAGCGCGTTGACCGCGGCGGCCGCCATGGCGCTCCCACCCCGGCGACCCCGCACGATCAGGTACGGCACGCCGTGGTCGAGCGTCGCCAGCGCCTCCTTGGACTCCGCGGCACCGACGAA
>JAUXRW010000156.1 GCA_030681555.1 Acidimicrobiales bacterium | reverse complement strand
CCGAGCGACGGCCGCAGCAGTCGCTCCATCGTCTGGCGATCGGTCGAGGCGGGTAGGTCGGGCGCATGGACGCCATCACCATGCTCAAGGACGACCACAAGACCGTGGAGCGGCTCTTCAAGCGCTTCGAGAAGGCCGGCGACAACGCGTACAGCGAGAAGCGGAAGGTCGTCGATGAGATCATCCGGGAACTCGCCGTGCACGCGTCGGTGGAGGAGCAGATCTTCTACCCGGTGACGCGCGAGACCGTGCCGAAGACGGAGGACATCGCCCTCGAGAGCCTCGAGGAGCACCACATCGTCAAGTGGGTGCTGTCGGAGCTCGACGGCATGGACCCGAAGAACGAGCGGTTCGACGCAAAGGTCACCGTCCTCATCGAGAACGTGCGCCACCACGTCGAGGAAGAGGAAGAGGAGTACTTCCCGATGGTGCGCGACGAGCTCGGTAGGAAGGCGCTCGATGACATCGGCCAGGCCTTGGCCGCCGCCCGCAAGATCGCCCCGACGCACCCCCACCCCAAGGCCCCTGACGAGCCCCCGGGCAACCTCGTGGCCGGCACGGCGTCGGGTGTAGTGGACCGGGTCGGCGACACCATGAGCGGCATCGCCCAGGGCGGCGTGTCAGCCGTCAGCGACCTCGTCAACCGCGTGCTCGGTGGCAAGAGGAGCAACTCGCCCACGGGGTCGCCCGACGCCCGGAAGACGGCGACCAAGGCTCGCAAGAGCGCGTCGAAGGCCGCCGCGACCGCCAGCTCGACGGGGAAGACCACTGCCCGCAGCGCCGCTCGCGGCGCGAGCAAGACGGCCAAGGCAGCGAAGTCCGGGGCGAAGGGCACCGCCACCTCGGCCAAGAAATCGGCCAAGCGCACGGCCGCCACCGCGAAGCGGGCGGCCACCACAACGGGCCGCACGGCACGGAGCGCGGCGAAGCGCACTACCGGCACCGCCCGCCGGAGCGCCAGCGCCAGCCGCTCCCGGTAGCCCGCCACGGGGAGCTTCCTGGCGGCCAGCTCGGGGAGCCTTCGGCCATCCAACTCCGAGTGCGCCGGCCGCACTGAGGTGTTGCTCTCGCTCGCCCCGGGGCGAGGGAGACCTCGAGGTGCCGACCCCGGAGGAGTTCGTCGAGGTAGCTGAGCGCGGGTGGCCGGGCGCCCTCGACAGGAATCGAACCTGTGGCCTACCGCTTAGGAGGCGGTCGCTCTATCCGACTGAGCTACGAGGGCGGGGCCGGTAGAGAACGTGGGAGAGAACCTCCTGCGGACTCGACCGGAACTTGGGATCGATCGTAGGCGCTGGCGATCTAGAGCCTTCGAGCCATCGATGGGGCTGCAGAGCTTGCCGTTGGCCGCCTTCGGGCGCGCTGTAGCCGCACCTGGTCGGTGCGGCGGGCGGATTAGGCGGCGAGGGCGGCGGGTGGGTCGCCGTGCGCTCGCTGGTGGAGCTGCACGACGAGCGCGTTCACGCCGGCGGCGTGGGTGATGAGGTTGAGGTGCTGCCGGGCGTGGCCGACGGAGTGCGCGCGGCGGAGCCAGAGGGTGTCGTCCAGGGCGCGGTTGATGCTCTCGGCATCGTTACGACGCCCGAAGAGTCGGGTGAAGTCGGGGTCGCCGGGTGGGATGGGGCGGATGTTCTCGGTGCGGTTGAACTTCCGCTTGGTGTCGTCGTCGTCGCCGTGGAGCCGGATGGTGATTGTGCCGGCACCGAGATGGTGGGGGAGGGCGTATTCGTTGTACCAGCGGTAGGTGCCGCCCTTGTCGGCCCGGCGGTGAGTGCGAGTTCGTCGCAGCGGGGTGAAGAGCTGCTTGCCGGTGTCGGTGAGCTGCCCGATGCCGATGGCCCCGCCGCGTGCGAACAGGGCGATGGTCCTGGCGGTCCCGTCGGGGAGGGTGATGGTGCGGTCTTCGACGTGGACGGACTTCTCGACGCGCTTGTTGGTGCGGCTGGGGTGCTTGGCGCCGGCTTTGGCCGCGGTGACCCGGTTGAGGGGGAGCAGACCGAGGTCGCGTAGGAGCCGTTGGTGGTGGACGCCGCGCAGGGCGGTGTCGTAGATGACGCCTTGGGCGCCGGGCATGAGCGGGGCCAGGCGCTGGAAGCAGTTCATGGCGGTCGCGGCTTCGCCGCCGGGCTTGGGGACCCATTCGACGTCGAGGATGATCCTCCCGTTCACGTCGAGGGTCCGTACAGCGGTGAGAACCCACTTGGTCCCGAAGGCAGTCTCGCCAGTGCCCTCGAAATGCAGGCCGGCATCTGACTCGTGCCGCTGCGGCAGGATCTCACCGGTCTGGGTGTCGACCCGGGTGGCCTGCTGGGCCCGGTAGAGCGGCGTCACGACCTTCCCATCGGCGTAGATCATCCGGGACAGGTCGGGGTGGGTGAACGACCCCGGTCCGTCGGGGTCCAGCAGCCCAAGCCGCCGCGCGTCCGCCACAGCGTGGCTTCGGTGAACGAGGGCGAGACGCTCGAGGACCTCGGGTGAGGTGAGGTGCCGGGTGCGGCCGTACAGGTAGTGGTGGCGCCGAATCGGCTCCGCCGGCAGCCACATCTCGGGCTTCTTGGGGAACCGGGCCTGGATCAGCTTGCGGAGGTGCCCCCACACGAGTGGGTGGGCGAGCTCGGCCTCGACCCGGCGGGCGGACTGGTGGACCGAGAGAAGCGCGTCGTACAGCAGCCACGCGTACACGGGGTAGTGGCGCCGTCGTCCACCCCTCGCCGGGTCGGGTTCGGGTACCTGGGCGGCGAGGTCGAACAGTTCGTCGCTGGCGACGAGGGCCTCGAGCCGCTGTAGCGAGCCAACGCCGACCTTGGTGGTCAGGTGTCGACCTCGGACCAGGTCCAGCCGATGAACCGGGCAGCCCGGTCCAGGCTCCGCATCCCCAGGCGTCGGGCGACCTCCTCGATCCGTCCCGACTCTTCGAGGATCTGCATGCCGGCCCTCCCGGCGATCGAGGCGGGCCGCACATCGGGTTCGCCGCACAGACCCGCCCGGCGAAGGACATCCGTCAAGGCAATACACGCCTGTTTGTTTGGTGGGTGGCGTTGCGGATGTGTTCGTAGCGTCGTGAGACCCTGAGCGGGTTCGCTCACTATGCGCCTGCCGTCGGCCTGTGGCCGGCTGGCTTTCTAACGAAGTGACGCTCGCTCGGGGTCTCGCCG
>JAUXRW010000152.1 GCA_030681555.1 Acidimicrobiales bacterium | reverse complement strand
GGAACTTCTCGATCTTGCGGGCCCGGCCGACGAGGACCTTGTCTTCTTCGGTGAGCTCGTCGAGGCCGAGGATGGCGATGATGTCCTGCAGCTCCTTGTAGCGCTGCAGCACCTCCTGGACGCCGCGGGCCACCTGGTAGTGGCGCTCACCGACGACGTCGGGCTGGAGGATGGTGGACGTCGAGGCCAGCGGATCGACCGCGGGGTAGATGCCGAGCGAGGCGATCTGGCGGGAGAGCTCGGTGGTGGCGTCGAGGTGGGTGAAGGTGGTGACCGGCGCCGGGTCCGTGTAGTCGTCGGCGGGCACGTACACGGCCTGCAGCGAGGTGATGGAGCGACCGCGGGTGGAGGTGATGCGCTCCTGGAGCTCGCCCATCTCGTCGGCGAGGGTCGGCTGGTAGCCCACGGCCGACGGCATGCGGCCGAGGAGCGTGGACACCTCGGACCCGGCCTGGACGAACCGGAAGATGTTGTCGATGAAGAGCAGCACGTCCTGGTTCTTCACGTCACGGAAGTACTCGGCGACGGTGAGGGCGGCCAGGGCGACCCGAAGGCGCACCCCCGGGGGCTCGTCCATCTGGCCGAACACGAGGGCGGCCTTGTCGAGGACCCGGGTGACGCCGTCACCCATGATCGTCTCGCCCATCTCGAGGACGAGGTCGGTGCCCTCGCGCGTGCGCTCGCCCACACCGGCGAACACCGACACGCCGCCGAACTGGCTGGCCACCCGGTTGATCATCTCGGTGATGAGCACGGTCTTGCCCACGCCGGCCCCGCCGAACAGGCCGATCTTGCCGCCCTGCAGGTACGGGGTGAGCAGGTCGATGACCTTGATGCCCGTGGGGAACACGATCTTCTGCGGCTCGAGCGTGTCGAAGTCCGGGGCGTGGCGGTGGATGTCCCAGTGGTCCTCGATCTTGCTGGCGTCGAGCTCGGCGACGTCGAGGGGCTGGCCGATCACGTTCACCACGTGGCCCAGCACGGCGTCGCCGACAGGCATCTGCATGCCGGCGCCCGTGTTCTTCACCGCGGTGCCGCGGATGAGGCCGTCGGTGGGGCGGAGGCAGATGGCCCGCACGCGGGAGTCGCCGATCTGCTGGGCGACCTCGGCCCGCACCTCTTGCGGCTTGCCGTCGATCGTGATGTCGAACGACAGCGCCATGTTGATGCCGGGCACGGCGTCAGGCGGGAACTCCACGTCGATCACCGGTCCGGCGATGGCGACGACCCGGCCTTCCTTAAGAGTGGGCGTGGCCTCGGAATCAGCGTCAGTCGTCACGGTCATGTCGGTCTCCGGTTCGGGTGGCGGTGGACGAGTGGGCGTAGGCGTGCCCGCCGCGATGGCCCACGTTGGCGACGTGCAGGGCGTTGTCGGCCAGGAGGTCGTCGCCGCCGGACTGGCCGGCGCGCAGCGCCTCGGCGCCGCTGACGATCTCCATGATCTCGGTGGTGATGCTGTCTTGGCGGGCCCGGTTCATCACGCGGCTGAGCTTGGTGATGAGGTCTTCGGCGTTGTCGGTGGCCGACTTCATGGCCCGCTGCTGGGCGGCGAAGAACGAGGCCGACCCTTCGAGGAGGGCGGCGAACAGGCGGGCTTCCGCGTAGCGCGGGAGGAGCCGGTCGAGGATCTCACCGGGCCCCGGCTCGAACTCGTAGTCCGCCGTGGGGCCGTCGGACGTCTCGGCGGCGTCGAGGAGGTCGGTCTCGATCGGCACGAAGCGGCGCTGCGTCACCCGCTGCACGCCGGCCGAGATGAACTGCGTGAAGAACAGCTCCACCTGGTCGTACTCGCCGGCCTCGAACCGGCCGACGACGGCCTCGGCCACGCTGCGGGCGTCTTCGTAGGTGGGCTCGTCGGAGAAGCCGGTGAAGGCGTCGTCGATCTCGTAGCCCCGGAAGCGGAAGTAGGCGGTGGGGCGCTTGCCCACCGTCACGAGCCGGGTCTGCTTGCCTTCCGCCCGCACCCGCGCCATCTCCCGCTCGGCGGCCCGGATGACGTTCGTGTTGTAGCCGCCGCACAGGCCGCGGTCGCCGGCGACGACGACGAACGCCATCGTGCGGACCTCTTCGCGCTCGGCGAGCAGGGCGGAGCCGCGCCCCGCGCCGGCGGCGGCCAGGTTGCGGATGACCTCGGTGATCTGCTCGCTGTAGGGGCGGGCGGCGTTGACCCGCTGCTGGGCCTTCAGGATGCGGCTGGCCGCGATGAGCTCCATCGCCTTCGTGATCTTCTTCGTTGACTGCACCGACTTGATGCGTCGGCGCAGCACCCGCTCCTTGCCGCCAGCCATGCGCTACGCCCCCGAGGGCTCGGTGAGGTCGGCGGCGACGTCGCTGTCGGCCAGGGCGGCGTCGGCCGCCACGACCTTGGACGGGGCGATCTCGTCGGTGCCGCCGGTGGGCTGGAACTGCTCGCCGAAGGCCTTCAGTGCCGCTTCGAACGCGTCCACGTCGGCGATGTCACCGCTCGTGCGGATGCCGTCGAGCAGGTTGGCGTAGCGACCGCGGAACCAGTCCAGGAGCTCCGACTCGTAGCGGGGCACGTCCTCGACGGGCACGGGGTCGAGGTAACCGTTGGTGGCGGCGTAGAGCGAGACGACCTGCTCCTCGACCGGCATCGGGCTGTTCAGCGGCTGCTTGAGCAGCTCGACGAGCCGGTAGCCACGGTCGAGGGCGGACTGGGAGACCTTGTCGAGCTCGGAACCGAATGCGGCGAACGCCTCGAGCTCACGGAACTGCGACAGGTCGCCCTTCAGCGTGCCCACGGCCTTGCGCATGGCCTTGATCTGTGCCGCACCACCCACCCGGGACACGGACTGGCCGGTGTCGAAGGCGGGCCGCACACCCGACTTGAACAGGTCGTCCTGGAGGAAGACCTGGCCGTCGGTGATCGAGATCACGTTGGTCGGGATGTAGGCCGAGATGTCGCCGGCCTTCGTCTCGATGATCGGGAGAGCCGTGAGCGATCCGGCGCCGTTGCTGTCGGACAGCTTGGCGGCCCGCTCGAGCAGGCGGCTGTGCAGGTAGAAGACGTCGCCCGGGTACGCCTCGCGGCCCGGCGGGCGCCGGAGGAGGAGCGACACCTGGCGGTAGGCCTCGGCCTGCTTCGAGAGGTCGTCGTAGACGATGAGGCCGTGCTCGCCGTTCTCCATCCAGTGCTGGCCCATGGCGCAGCCGGCGTAGGGGGCGAGGTACTTGAACGGCGCCGGGTCGGACGCACCGGCGACGACGACGACCGTGTAGTCCATGGCGCCGTACTGCTCGAGGGTGGCGACGGTGTTGGCGACCGTCGACTCCTTCAGGCCGATGGCGACGTAGATGCACTTCACGCCGAGGCCGCGCTGGTTGATGATCGTGTCGACCGCGACGGTGGTCTTGCCCGTCTTGCGGTCACCGATGATGAGCTCCCGCTGGCCACGACCGATCGGCGTCATGGCGTCGATGGCCTTGATGCCGGTCTGGAGCGGCTCGTGCACCGGCTTGCGACCGATGATGCCGGGCGCCTGGAGCTCCATCCGGCGGTCCTGCACGTTGGTGAGCGGACCCTTGCCGTCCACCGGCACGCCGAGGGCGTCGACGACGCGGCCGATGAGGCCGTCGCCGGCCGGCACCGAGAGGATCTGCCCCGTCGCCTTCACGGCGGAGCCCTCGCGCACGGAGCCGGCGTCGCCCAGCACCACGGCGCCGATCGACTCCTCGTCGAGGTTCAGGGCCAGGCCCCGCACGCCGCCTTCGAACTCGAGGAGCTCGTTGACGCCGACACCGGGGAGACCGGACACCGTCGCGATGCCGTCGCCGACCTCGATGACCCGGCCCACCTGGGCGGCGGCCATGTCGGGCGTGAAGCCCTCGAGGTTCTTGCGGAGCGCTGCTGCGATGTCAGCGGTGTTGATGGTCAGCTCTGCCATCTTCGTCGTCTCTTCCTTGGTCGATGTGATGCGTCGGGTCGGCGCGATCAGAACGCGGTCTTGAGCTGCTGCAGGCGGGTCTTCACGGAGCCGTCGATCACCGTGTCGCCCACCTGGGCGACGAGCCCGCCGAGCACCGTCGGGTCGATGATCACCTTGAGCTCGACCTTCTTGCCTGTGGCGGCCTCGAGGGCGGAGGTGAGGCGCTGCTTCTGGTCGTCGGTGAGCTCGATGGCGGAGCGGACCTCGGCGACCTCGCGGTCGGCTTCGGAGGCGCTGAGCCGGACGAGCTCGTCGATGATGGCCGGCAGATCGTGGGCCCGGCCGGTGCCCACGACCATCGAGATCAGCGAGGTGGTGACCGGGTTGGCCCGGCCCCCGAGGAGGTCCTCGACGATCTGCTGGCGGCGGCTGACGGGCAGGCCGGTGTCGGTGAGCGTGGTGCGCAGGTCGTCGTTGCCCTCGAGCAGCCGGGCGAACCGGAACAGCTCGTCCTCGACGTCCGTGACGGCGCCTTCGGAGCGCGCCACCCCGAGCAGGGACGAGGCGTACGTCTGCGAACGCTCAGCAGTCATGCCGGAACGATCCTGGGGGACCAGCGACATCCGGTTGCGGAACCAGAGAGGGTCGCTGTGCTGTTGGGTTCGCTCGCCAGCTCGCTCATCGCTTGGTCGCCACCTGGTTGATGTAGTCCTCGATCAGCTGCGTCTGGGTGGCGACGTCGAGGTTCTTGTTGACCACGACCGATGCGGCGCCGACGGCCAGCTGGGCGACCTCGCCCTTGAGGTCGGCGATGGCCTGCGCCTTGGCCGCCTCGATGTCGGCCGTAGCCCGGGTGCGAACGTCGGCCAGCTCGGTCTGGAGGCGGGCCTCCTGGTCCTTCTTGAGGGCGTCCGCTGCCTGTCGGGCCTCCTCGATGATCCGGCCGGCTTCGGCCTTCGCTCCGGACAGGTCCGAGCGGTAGCTGTCGAGCACTCCCTGCGCCTCGGCCTTGGCCGTCTCGGCGGCGGCGAGGTCGGAGCGGATGCGCTCGGAGCGGCCCTCCATGCCTTCCTTGATCGCCGGGTAGGCGAACTTCCGCATCAGGAAGAAGAGGACGAGGAACGACAGCGTGCCCCAGAGGAGCTCGTCGGTGGCCGGCAGGATCGGGCTCGGGGACTCCTGGCAGTCGTCGACCGAACCACCCTCGGCGAGGATCGGGATGCACTCCACGTCGGCGTGGGTGCCGCCGTTCTCCTCGGCGATCTCCTCGAGGTGGTGGGCGGCTTCCTCGGTCTCGGCCTCGCTGGGCCCTACCTCCCCCTCCTGCGCGGACGCATGGGGGGCGAAGGCGACGAGGCCGACGGCGAGCAGGCTGCTCGCCAGCATTGCGCGGGTGCGGAATCGCACGGTTGGCCTCCTCAGCCGGAGATGATGAACGAAAGGACGAAGCCGAACAGGGCCAGGGCTTCGGTGAACGCGATGCCGAGGAACATGGTGGTGCGCACCATGCCGGCGGCCTCGGGCTGGCGGGCCATGGCCGTGATGGCGTTGCCCACGACGATGCCGATGCCGATGCCGGGGCCGATGGCCGCCCCGCCGTAGACGATGCCTCGACCGACGGCCGTGAGGCCGGCCTCGAGCTCGCCGGGGTCCTGCTGTGCGAGAAGTTGCAGCACGGTCTTGTTCTCCTTGGTCTTTCTCTTAGTGCTCGGGGTGCATGGCACCGCCGATGTACACGGCGGCGAGGATGGTGAAGATGTACGCTTGGAGGAAGGCCACCAGGATCTCGAAGGCGCTGAGGAACACGAGCAGCGCGAACGGGAGGACGAAGCCGACCTTGGTGGCGTCGAAGAGCGCCTGGCACAGGACGGCGAACGTCACGAGGAGCAGATGGCCGGCGATCAGGTTGGCGAAGAGCCGGACGGCCAGCGAGAGCGGCCGGGTGACCAGGATGCCGAGCAGCTCGATCAGGAACACCAGCGGCAGGATCGCCTTCGGCACGCCCGGCGGGATGGTGGCCGACTTGAAGTACTTGATCGGGCCCTGGCTCTTGATGCCGACGACGTGGTACATCGCCCAGACCAGGATGGCGAGGAAGGCGGGGAGGGCGATCCGGGCGTTCACGGGCATCTGCACGCCGGGGATCAGGCCCCAGATGTTGCAGGTGAGGATGAACGTGAAGAGGGTGAGAAGGAAGGGCGTGAACTTCAGCCCGTCCGGCCCCATCGTCTCCATGATGATGCCGTCCTGGATGAAGTCGACGGCCGACTCGGCCACGTTCTGGGTGCCCGTGGGCACGAGGGCCCGCTTGCGACCGCCGATGAACATGACCGCGAACGAGATGGCAGCGGAGATCCACATGAGGAGGACCACCTTGTTGACGGCGAACGCACCGTCGCCGAAAAGGGTGGGCCACTCCACGACGTGGGAGATGGGCGGGAACTCCAACCCGAAGATCACGAGACGACGGCCTCCTTGTCGGGGGGCTTCAGGCCGGGGAAGGCCAACGAAGCGGAGACGAAGCGGAGCTCCCAGAACAGGAGCCCGAGATGGGTCACGAGGACCGTGACGCCGAGGGCGGTGAGGTGGATCCAGGACGCATCCCGGACGGCGAAGAGCACGGCGCACACGAGGCCCATCCGGACGGCGAACCCGCCGAGCGAGACGGCCATGATCGCGGTGAGCGAGACCTTGGCGGCCCAGGACAGCCCGAGGGCGGCCAGGACGAGGTTGACGACGACGAGGGCGATGGCCACGGCGGCGGACGAGGCGCCGTCGGGGCCCCATGCGATGGTGGCGAGCAGCAGGACGGCGGGAGCGAACCACACGCCGCGCTTGAGCATGTCGAAGGCGAGCTCGCGCTCGACCTCGGGGGCCTCGGGCACGGGGGCGTGACGGTCCGCGACGGTCACGCCGCACCCCGATCCCGCTTCGGGCCGAGGAGGTCGTGCTCCTGGCGCTGCATCTTGGCGTCGTAGACCCGGTACTGCTTCCACGACACGTAGGCGATCGTGAAGACGAAGAGCACGATGAAGATGGCGGGAAACGTGCCGAGCCAGCGGTCGAGCTGCCAGCCGACGAGCCCCATGAGTGCCGGGGTCACGGCCAGCTCAACAGCGGCCGTCAACGCATTGCCGAAGCCGTTGTTGAGCTCGCGCTTGGCGGAGAGATCGAACACCGTTGTTCCGGACCTCAGGACCCTCGAGCCGGTCGTGCGACCAGCGTTTGTGAATGCATTCGCAATCTAGAAGAACGAGTGCGGTAGCGGCAAATTCGACCCCCGGCCGGGGCACCGCCGGACGTTAGCAACATCGCGAACCAAAGTTCTCGCCCTCGCGAACCGGACCGCCGACCCCGGCGCGGACGGTTCAGTCGGCGTCTGCCTCCACCTCGCCGCGTGCCCGGATGCCGGCGCCGAAGAGCGAGTACAGGACGAGGGCAGCGGCCGCCATGGCGAAGGGGATGTAGAGGTCGCCGCGGCCCTGGTTGTACGTCGGATACAGCACCATGGCGGAGAGCAGCACCGTCCACGTCCACAGGATCAGGACGCTGCGACGCTGGCCGTGGCCCAGCCGCATGAGCCGGTGGTGCAGGTGGTCCTTGTCCGCCACCGTCACGCCGGCGCCGCGCCGGGCCCGGCGCAGAATCGAGAAGGCGGTGTCGAAGATCGGCACGCCGAGGATGAGCAGCGGGATGAACAGCGGTGCGAAGAAGAAGAACGTCTGGCCGGAGAACTGGGCGTCGGTGTTGCCCCCGACGGCGATGGTGGCCGTGGCCATCAGCAGCCCGAGCAGCAGCGCGCCCGCGTCGCCCATGAAGATCTTGGCGGGGTGGAAGTTGTGGGGCAGGAAGCCGACGCAGGCGCCCAGCACCGCAGCGGCCACGATCGGGCCCACGTTGTCGGCCCCCACCGCCCCGACGTCGGTGAGGCGCTCGCAGTAGAGCAGCAGGGCGGCGGCCGCGATGGCCACGATGCCGGCGGCCAGCCCGTCGAGGCCGTCGACGTAGTTGATCGCCGTCGTCATGCCGATCACCCACAGCACGGTGAGCAGCGTGGACATGTCCGGCGACAGCGACAGCAGGCCGGCGAACGGGATCCTGAAGAAGATGATGCTCACGCCGGCGATCGACAGGATGCTGGCCGAGAGCACGGTGCCGGCGATCTTGGCGGGGGGTGAGACCTCCCGGAGGTCGTCCAGCTGCCCGACGGCGAACATCACGAGCGCGCCGAGCGCCACCCCCACCGGGACGGTGTTGATGTCGAAGACGGCGGCGAAGTCCGACGTGCGCCAGGCCACGAGGAGACCGGCGAGGAACCCCAGCAGGATCGCCGCCCCGCCGAGGAGCGCCGTCGGCTGCGTGTGGACGCGCCGCTCGTCGGGCTTCTGCACCGCGCCGATGCGAAAAGAGAGGCGACGGAACAGTGGGGTCGTGAGCACCGTGACCAGCGCGGCCACACCGATCACCGGCAGGAACTGCCGCAGGTACTCGAACATCCGGGAGGGGTGTCAGCCGGTCAGTCGTAGGGCGTGAACTTGGAGCAGAGCGAGACGACCTCGTCCCGCACGGACGACAGCTCGGCGTCGTCGGCCCGGCCCACCAGGACGCGGTGGATGAGCCCTGCGATGGTGGCCATCTCCGGCTCCCCCATGCCCTGGGTCGTGACCGCAGGCGTGCCGATCCGCAGGCCGGAGGTGATGTACGGGGGCCGGGGGTCGTCGGGCACCGTGTTCTCGTTCAGGCTGATGCCGGAGCGGTCGAGGGCGAGGCGAGCCTTCTTGCCCGACAGCTCGGGATCGAACGAGCGCAGGTCGACGAGCATCAGGTGGTTGTCGGTGCCGCCGGACACGAGCCGGAGCCCGTGCTCGGCCAACGCCTCCGCCAGGGCGGCGGCGTTGCGGACGATCTGGGCGGCGTAGTCCTTGAACTCCTGCGTCATCGCCTCGGCGAACGAGATCGCCTTGGCTGCGATGACGTGATCGAGCGGACCGCCCTGCAGGCCGGGGAACACGGACTTGTCGATCGTCTCGGCCAGCTCGCTCGTGCAGAGGATGGCGCCGGCACGCGGGCCCCGCAGCGTCTTGTGGGTGGTGAGCGTCATGATGTCGGCGCCGTGGTCCATCGGGTTCGGGTGCACCCCCCCGGCCACGAGCCCGGCGATGTGGGCGGCGTCGAACATGAACAGCGCGCCCACCTCGTCGGCGACCTGGCGGAAGGGCGCCGGGTCGATGACGCGGGGGTAGGCCGTGGCGCCGGTGACGATGATCTTCGGGCGGTGCTCCCGGGCGAGGTCGCGCACCTGGTCGAGGTCGATGCGCTCGTCGCTCGGCGTGACGCCGTAGGAAACGAAGTCGTAGAGCTTGCCGCTGGCGTTCACCGGCGAGCCGTGCGTGAGGTGGCCGCCCTGGTCGAGGCGGAGGCCGAGGACCTTGTCGCCCGGCTTCAGCAGCGCCAGGTAAACGGCCATGTTGGCGTTGGCGCCCGCATGCGGCTGCACGTTGGCATGCGGCGCCCGGAACAGCTCCTTCGCCCGTTCGCGGGCGATCTCCTCGATCTGGTCGATGACCTCGTTGCCGCCGTAGTAGCGCTTGGACGGGTAGCCCTCGCTGTACTTGTTGGTCAGCACCGATCCCGTGGCGCGCAGCACGGCCGGAGAGGTGAAGTTCTCGCTCGCGATGAGCTGGAGCGTGGTGTTCTGGCGCTCCACCTCGCGGTCGATGAGGCCGAAGATCTCGTCGTCGTCGTTCGGGGGCCAGGGCATGCTCGGGTCAGTCCTCTCTCGGCGCCGCGTCGCGCTCGATGTCGGCGATCTGGGCGATGCGCCGGTCGTGGCGGCCGCCCTCGAAGTCGGTGGTCAGCCAGAGCTCGAGGATCTCGCTGGCCAGGCCGAAGGCCACGATGCGGCCGCCCATCGACAGGACGTTGGCATCGTTGTGCTCGCGGCTCATGCGGGCGGTGTAGAGGTCGTTGCACAGGGCGGCGCGGACGCCGTGGACCTTGTTGGCCGCGATCTGCTCGCCCTGGCCCGAGCCGCCGAGGACGATGCCACGGTCGGCCTCGCCGTCGACGACCGCCTGCCCGACCGCCGCGCAGATCGGCGGGTAGTCCACCGACTCCGTCGTGTGGGTACCGAGGTCGAGGACCTCGTGGCCGAGGCGCCCGAGCTCGGCGGCCAGGTGGGCCTTCAGCTCGAGGCCGGCGTGGTCCGCGCCGATGGCCACCTTCATGCGGAACGCTCGTGATCGTGGGCGGCGTCGGAGGCGGCCGGCCACAGGAGCGCCACGAGCCGGGCGAGCAGGCTGTCGAGCTCCTGGGCGGTGTCCTCGTAGTCCGCACGGGGGCGGCCGACCGGATCGAGGACGTCGAATGCATCGTTGTGGCCCACGCCGAGCAGCGCCTCCCGCCGGCGCCCCTGCCCCGCTCTGCGGAGCCACGTCTCGATCGGCTCGTCGGCATCGCGGGGGCCCATCGCCGTGCCGGCCCGCACCAGCTCCTTGAGGGTGAACGTCCGGGTGAAGGCATCGGCGTCGATGATCGCCACCTCGCGGACGTGCTCGCGCGTCATGCCGAGGATCAGGTCCGAGGCGGCGACGAGGTCGCGGTCGATCCGGCGACTGCGGTGCCCGGCGAGGCCCAGCCCGCGGTCGGCCATGACCTGCACTGCGTCAGCGGTGGCTGGGCTGCCTGCGGGGTACAGGCCGGCTGAGGAGACGGACGCTCCGACGCCCCGCTCGGCAAGGCGGTGCCGGAGGATCGCCTCCGCCATGGGCGAGCGGCACTGGTTGGCGGTGCAGAGCAGGAGCACGTCGATAGCGGCGATTGTAGGGCGCCACCCCGCGTCTCTAGACTTGACCGGCTGGTCAAGACGAGGTCCTAGGAGGAGCTTTGGTCGATCCCCGCACCCCGGTGCTCATCGGTGTCGGACAGCTGAGTCACCGCGTCGATCGGGGCGAGACCCCGATGGAGCCGGTCGACCTCGTCGCCGAGGCGCTGCGCCGAGCCGCCGAGGACAGCGGCGCCGGCGCCGCCGCCCTGACGGGCGCCGATGCCGTGCACATCGTGTCGATCCTTTCGTGGCGGTACCGCGACCCCGGCCTGCTCGTGGCCCAGCGGCTCGGGGCCGAGCCGCGCACCACCACGCAGTCGGGCATGGGCGGCAACAGCCCGCAATCGCTCGTCAACCTCGCCTGCCTCGCCATCCAGGGCGGCGACGCCGACCTCGTCCTGATCGGTGGCGCCGAAGCATGGCGCACCCGCATGGGCGCCCAGAAGGCCGAGCAGCTGCTCGAGTGGACGATGCAGGGCGACGACGTCGCTCTGGCGACGGCATCGACGGCGGAGGTCGCTATGGCCGCACCCGGCGAGCAGGCGCGAGGCGTCGTCATGCCGGTCCAGCTGTACCCCATCTTCGAGCAGGCGTTCCGGATCGGGCTGGGCCGCAGCGTCGCCGACCACCACAGCGCCATCTCGGACCTGTGGGCCCGCTTCAGCGACGTCGCCGCGACCAACCCGCACGCGTGGATCCAGCGGTCCTACACGGCCGAGGAGATCGGCACCCCCACGCCCGACAACCGGTGGATCGGCTTCCCGTACACGAAGCTGATGAACTCGAACAACGCCGTCGAGCAGGGTGCAGGCCTCATCGTCTGCTCGGCCGAGCGGGCCACGGCCCTCGGCGTGCCCCGGGATCGCTGGGTGTTCCCCCACAGCGGCACCGACGCGCACGACCACTACTTCGTCTCCGAGCGGGAGGACCTCCGTTCCTCCCCCGCCATCCGCCTCGCCGGCCGGGCCGCCCTCGAGCTGGCCCGGGTCGGCGTCGACGACCTCGCCCACGTCGACCTCTACTCCTGCTTCCCCTCGGCGGTGCAGATCGCGGCTGCCGAGCTCGGGCTCGACATCGAACGGCCGCTCACCGTCACGGGCGGTCTCTCCTTCGCGGGCGGCCCGTGGAACAACTACGTGACGCACTCGATCGCAGCGATGGCCGGGCTGCTCCGAGCCGACCCGGGCAGCATCGGCCTCATCACGGCCAACGGCGGGTTCATCACGAAGCACGCGTTCGGCGTGTACAGCGCCGAGCCGCCCGCCGAGCCGTTCCGCCACGCCGAGCCGCAGGCCGAGGTTGACGCGCTCCCCGCTCGAACGATCTGCGAGGAGCCCGACGGCGCCGCGGCCATCGAGTCGTGGACCGTCATGCACGACCGCGAGGGCCGGCCCGAGGTGGGTCTCGTGGTCGGCCTCATGGCCGACGGCCAGCGGGCGTGGGGCACCACCACCGATGCCGATCTCGTCCAGACGATGGTCGCCGAGGAGCTGGCCGGCCGGAAGGCCAACCTCCGCCCCGACGGCTCCTTCGACCTCTCGTAGTCCCCGGCTCCAACGGACCCAGCTCCAACCTGCGCGGTTCGCGGGTCGGTGGTGGAATCACGACCGGTGCGGGGCCTCGCTAGAGGAGGGGGACCTCGCCCTGCCGGCTGATCTCGGCGGCGGGGAGCGGCCCCTCCCGCAGCACGCGCCAGGGGGTGCTCGTCGCGTCGATGACCGTCGATGCCCTGCCGGCCAGCGAGCCGCCGTCGACCACGAGGTCCACGGCGTGTCCGACCGCCAGCAGCGCTTCGGCGGCCGTCACCGCGGTGGGTTCGCCGTGGCGGTTGGCGCTGGTGGCGGCGACGGGCCCGACGCGCGCCGCTACGGCCTGCACCAGCGGGTCGTCCGGCACGCGCACGCCGATGGTCGTCTCCGGCTCACCCAGGTGCAGGTCCACCCCGGACCGTCGCGGCAGCACCATCGTCAACGGTCCGGGCCACCACCGATCGCCCATCTCGCGCAACGTGCCCGCGTGGTCGGGCGCCACCAGCTCGCTGGCCTGCCCGACGTCGGCGCACAGCACGGCCAGAGGCGTGTCCGCCGACCGACCCTTCGCGTCGAAGATCCGTCCGATCGCCGCGGCATCGCCGGGCAGCCCGACCAGCCCGTACACCGTGTCGGTCGGCAGCACCACGACGCCCCCGGCCAGCAGCGCCTCGACCACCCGCTCGACGGCGCCGTCGGGATCCTCGGCCAGCTCTGCGACCACCGGGCCCGTCATGTCGTCAGTCAAGCACGGAGCCGGGCGACGACCGCTCGGGGCCGCCCGGCGAGGTCGGGGCGGACGTCGACGTCGGCGAACCCGGCCGCCCTCGCCAGTGCCGCCGCCGCCGCCCCCTGCGTCTCGCCGATCTCGAGCACCAGCGCCCCGTCGGTCGCCAGCCACTCCGGCGCCTCGCTGACGATCCGGCCGATCGCCTCGAGGCCGGTGGGACCGGACACGAGGGCCTCGTCGGGTTCCCAGTCGGCCACGGCCGGCGGCAGCGCCTCCGAGGCCGCCACGTAGGGCGGGTTCGACACGACCACGGCGAGGCGGCCCCGCACCTCCGGCGGCAGGGCGCCGAACCAGTCGCCCTCCTCGAGGCGCACGGCGGCGGCCCGCCGGCCCAGTGCCGCGAGGTTGGCACGGGCCACCGCCAGCGCGTCCGCCGATGCGTCGGTGCCCCACACCTCCACGTGCGGCCAGCACTCAGCCGCTACCGAAAGGGCGATGGCGCCGGAGCCGGTGCCGAGGTCGGCCACGATCGTCGGGTCCTCGCCGGGGCGCTCGGCCACCAGGTCGATGGCCAGACCGGCCACCCCCTCGGTCTCCGGGCGCGGGATGAGGACCCGGCGGTCGACCAGGAGGTCGAGCGTGCGGAAGGCCCACCGGCCCAGCACGTACTGCAGCGGCTCGCCGGTCACCCGCCGCTCGACCATGAGGTCGAGGAACCGGAGCTGCCGCTCGGTCAGCGCCTCGTCGAGCGCGCCCGCCTGGGCGGCCGCCGTCCAGCCCGTGGCCCGCTCCACCATCCACCGGGCCTCCTGGCCCGGGTCGTCCACGCCCGCAGCGGCGAGGCGCTGCACCGCCTCGTCCCGCAGGGCGCGCAGGACGAGGGTCACCCGCTCTCGCGGAGCCGGTCCGTCTGCTCCGCGGCAACGAGGGCGTCGACCACCTCGTCGAGCTCGCCCGCCAGCACCTTGTCGAGGCGGTAGAGGGTCAGGCCGATGCGATGGTCGGTGAGCCGGTTCTCCTTGAAGTTGTAGGTGCGGATCTTCTCCGACCGCCCGCCGCCGCCGACCTGACCCTTGCGGGCGTCGGACAGCTCGGCCGCCTGGCGGTCCTGCTCCAGCTTGAGCAGGCGGCTGCGCAGGACCTGGAGCGCCTTGGCCCGGTTCTGGATCTGGCTCTTCTCGTCCTGCATGGCGACGACGAGGCCGGTGGGCTTGTGGGTGATCCGCACGGCCGAGTCGGTGGTGTTCACGCTCTGCCCGCCGGGACCCGACGAGCGGTAGACGTCCACCTGCAGGTCGTTCGGGTCGATGGCCACCTCCACCTCCGCCGCCTCGGGCAACACGGTGACCGTGGCCGACGACGTGTGGATGCGGCCCTGGCTCTCGGTCACGGGCACCCGCTGCACCCGGTGGGGCCCGCCTTCCTGGTGCATGCGGGGCCACACGCCGTCGCCCTTCAACAGGAACGTGATGTCGTGGTAGCCGCCCATGTCGGACGGGTCGGAGCCGAGCACCTCGAGCCGCCATCCCATGCGCGCCGCGTAGGCCTTGTACATCTCGAAGAGGTCGCGGGCGAAGAGGTTCGCCTCCTCCCCACCCTCGGCCCCGCGGATCTCGACGATGACGTTCTTGCCCTCGTTCGGATCGCCCGGCAGCAACAGGACGCGGAGCTCGGACTCGAGCCGCTCGATGTCCGCCTCCGCCTCGCTCACCTCGCTCCGCATGACCTCTCGGTCGTCGCCGTCGAGCCCGCTGAGCATCTCCTTCGCCGTCTCGAGGTCGTCGACGCGCTGCCGCAGCTCACGGGCGCGGGACACGAGCGCCTCGAGCTCGCGGTAGCGGCGCGTGACCTCCTGGTACCGGGCCTGGTCGGCGATCAGCTCGGGGTCGGCGAGGCGCGCTTCGACCTCGTCGAACTCCCGCTCCAGGCCATCAAGCCGTTCCAGCACGTGGGCAGGCTAGTGACGCCGGCCGTCGAAGCCGCTACTCCCGCCAGTCGCCGGGGAGGGCGACAAGCTCGGCCGGGTCGACCAGACGCGTCGCCAGCGACCGGGTGACCGGGTGGGCGTCGCGCTCCGGGACGACCAGGACGAGCCGGGCGCCGGGATCGAGGGCCAGCCGGGCATCGGCCGCCGACGGCACGAGATCGAGGTCGATGCCGACCGAGCACGCGACCACGACGGGCTGGTCGTCGAGGGCGGTGCCGAGCGCCACGGCCACGCCGCGCTCGCGCAGGTTCGCCCGCGGGATCGGCGCCTCCACGGGCCGGAGCCGGGCACAGCCGACGCGCCCGGGGTCCGCCAGCAGCCTGGCCCGAAGCCACCGCTCGGGCACCAGCTGGTTGAGGGGGTGGCGCTCGGCGCCCGGACGGCGGAGGTCCCTGACGATCTCCGCCACGCGAGCGAGCTGGTCGACCGGGTCCAGACGACCGTGCAGCATCGCCGTCAGCTCACGATCGGCCTGCCCGACGCCCACCTCCAGCAGCGGCTCGTCGAGGGGCATGCCGGCCGTGCTCGTGCCGTGGACGATCCGGGCCACCTCGAGGCCGTTCAGCTCGCCCCGGACGAGGCCGTCCTCGACGAGCACCTCGAGGTCGGCGTCGACCAGCAGCGACGCCAGCTCCGGCGCGGGCTCGGCAGGCGCCGCGACGGGCACAGGATCTGGGGTGGCCGGCCGGACGGCCGTGCCGTCGACCTCCCACACCGTGGGAGCCGGCGAGAACAGTGCCGCCCGTCGCGCCAGTACGCCGGCGGCGCGCTCGGTGAGGAGGTGGACGTCCGCCGCTCCCCGTCTGTCCGCCCACACGAGGGCAGGGCCGAGCGAGATGACCGGATCGCTCTCGAGCAGGAGCCAGGCCGACGAGCCCGCGGTGAGGGCGGCTCCCCCGGGAAACGAGTGCCGCTCCGGCTTGATGTCGCCTACGTGGGGACGCGCGAGGGCGACCAGCTTGGCGTCGAGCAGGCGGGCGTGCTGCTGTTCGTCGAGCACGGGTTCAGCGCCCTGGGAGCCGCCGGTGTGGACGGCGGTCAGGCGTTCTCGGACTTGCGGCGCTTGCCGTAGCGGCGCTCGAAGCGGTCGATGCGGCCGCCGGTGTCCACGAGCTTCTGCTTGCCCGTGTAGAAGGGGTGGCACTCGCTGCAGAGCTCGGACGACAGCGTGTCCTTCGTCGACCGGGTGGTGAACGTGTTGCCGCACGAGCAGTGCACCGTGGCGGTCACGTAGTCGGGGTGGATGTCGGCGCGCATGGCGGTCTCCGTCGATCTCTACTGGGAACTGGCTGAGGCTACCGGGACCGGTCCCGGATGGCTACCTGGCGACGGGCCGCCGGGGGTCCTCAGGACGTGGTCTTGCCGATCTCGGCGAGGAAGTCCTGGTTGGACTTGAACGTCTTCATGCGGTCGGTCAGGAGCTCGAGGCCGGCACCACCCGCACCTTCGTTCGCCAACCCGGAGAGGACCCGGCGTAGCTTCCACACCTGCTGCAGCTGCGTGCCGAGGAACAGCAGCTCCTCGTGGCGGGTCGACGAGGCGTCGACGTCGATGGCCGGGTACACCCGGCGCTCGGCGAGGCGGCGGTCGAGCCGCAGCTCCATGTTCCCGCTGCCCTTGAACTCCTCGAAGATCACCTCGTCCATCCGGCTCCCGGTCTCCACGAGGGCGGTGGCGAGGATCGTCAGGCTGCCGCCCTCTTCGATGTTCCGGGCCGCCCCGAAGAACTTCTTCGGCGGGTACAGGGCACCGGTGTCGATGCCGCCGGACATGACCCGTCCCGTCGTCGGGGCAGCGAGGTTGTAGGCCCGGGACAGGCGCGTGATGCCGTCGAGAATGATCACGACGTCCTTGCCGGCCTCAACGAGGCGCTTGGCCCGCTCGATGACCAGCTCGGACACCTGGGTGTGCTCCTCCGACGGGCGGTCGAAGGTGGACGCCACCACGGTGGACGTCTCGTTCTTGAGCCAGCGCCGCATGTCCGTGACCTCTTCGGGGCGCTCGTCGACGAGCAGCACGAAGAGGATGATGTCGGGGCTGTTCGTCTCGATGGACCGAGCGATCTGCTTCATGATCGTCGTCTTCCCGGCCTTGGGCGGCGAGACGATCAGGCCGCGCTGGCCCTTCCCGATCGGGGAGATGAGGTCGATGATCCGAGCCGTCACGTTCGACGGGTCGCCGTCGAGCTCCATCTTCAGCTTCTCGTCCGGGAACAGCGGTGTGAGGTCCTCGAAGCGGCGGCGGGAGCGCGCCTCCTCGGGATCGGCACCGTTCACCTTGTCGATCCGGAGCAAGGCGGGGTTCTTCTCGTTGCGCAGCGGCGGGCGGCTCGCGCCCGCCACGTGGTCGCCCCGCCGCAGGCCGAACTGCCGAGCCTGCTTGACCGAGATGTAGGCGTCGTCGCGGGACGGGAGGAAGCCCTGCGTGCGCAGGAAGCCGTAGCCCTCGTCGCGCAGGTCGACGAAGCCGTCGACGTCGACCGGCTCGCCGGCGTACTCCTCCGGCTGGCCCTGCCCCTGGCCCTGCCCCTGGGGGTCGCCGCTGCGGTCGCGGTTGCGACCCCGACGCCGGCGACGCCTGTTGCCGGCCTCGTCGTCGCCGTCCGCTCCGTCGCCCTGCTCGTGCTGGCCGCCCTGCTGCTGACCGCCGTTCTGCTGACCGCCGTTCTGCTGACCGCCGTTCTGCTGACCGCCGTTCTGCTGACCG
>JAUXRW010000142.1 GCA_030681555.1 Acidimicrobiales bacterium | reverse complement strand
AGGCGGCGAGCGGCGAGCTCGAGCCCACCGAGCAGGGCATCTGGCGCGAGGCGTGGGAGGAGGCGGGCCGTACCGCCCTCGCCGCCATCGAACGGCACCTCACCGGCGACGCCCGGCACACCGAGCCCGGCGTGGCCAGCGCCGTAGCGGCGTCGTTGCCCGACGACGCCCACCTCGTCGTGTCGTCGTCGATGCCGGTCCGCGACCTCGAGTGCTACGCCCGTCCCCGCCCGGGGCTCCTGGTGCACGCCAACCGCGGGGCCAACGGCATCGACGGGGTGGTCTCCACGGCGGTGGGCGTGGCCGCCGGCACCCGTCGGCCCACCGCGCTGCTGGTGGGCGACCTCGCCTTCCTGCACGACTCCAACGGCCTGCTCGGGTTGGCGGATCGGGCCCTCTCCCTCGTCATCGTGGTGGTCGACAACGACGGCGGCGGCATCTTCTCGTTCCTCCCGCAGGCGCAGGCGCTCGAGCGCGCGCGGTTCGAAGCGCTGTTCGGCACCCCGCACGGGCTCGACCTCGTCGCCTTGGCCCGCGGGTACAACGTGGACAGCCGCGCCGTCCACGACGTCGGCCCGGCCGTGCGGGACGCGATCCGCGCCGGCGGCGTGCGGGTCCTGGTGGCGCGCAGCGATCGCCACGCCAACGTCGGCCTGCACGACGACCTGCACCACGCCGCCGCTGCCGCGCTCGACGCTGCCGGCTGAACGCAACGCGTCCGGGCCAGGGAGGCTGGCGACCTACCGTGGAGCCATGCCCGGGCGCCGCACGAAGATCGTCGCGACGATCGGTCCGGCGTCGGATCCGCCGGACGTCCTCCGCGGGGTGTTCGAGGCGGGCGCCGACGTGGCCCGGGTCGGGCTGGCCCACGGGCCGCTGCAGGCGAGCCTCGACCGCATCCGCCGCATCCAGGACGTGGGTCGCGACCTCGACCGACCCATCGGCATCCTCATCGACCTGCCTGGGCCGAAGGTCCGCTCGGCGCCGTTCCCCGAGTCCGGCGTCACGCTGGTGCCTGGGGGTGTGGTGCGCATCACGGAGGCCGCCGCCACCGACGTGAGCTCCGCCGAGGTCGTGGCCGTCGCCCTCGCCGGCGCCGTCGACGCCCTCCTTCCGGGTGACCGGATCGCGTTGGGCGACGGTGGTGTCGCCCTGGTCGTGCTGGACGCCGGGGCGGGGGACGTGCGGGCGGAGGTCATCAGCGGCGGGGTGGTGCGCGGTCGCCCCGGCGTCGCGCTGCCGGAGGATCGGATCGCGCTGCGGTCGCCCACGGATGACGACCTGCGGCTCCTCGAGGGGCTCCTGGTGGCCGACGTCGACTCGGTTGCCGTGTCGTTCGTCCAGAGTGCCGAGGACGTCGCCGCCGTTCGCCTGGCGGTCGGCTCCACCGGGCCGATGATCGTCGCCAAGATCGAGACGGGGCCGGCCGTCACGAACCTCGACGACATCCTGCGCGTGGCCGACGGCGTCATGGTGGCACGCGGCGACCTCGGGGTGCGCCTGCCCCTGGAGGACGTGCCGCACATCCAGAAGGAGATCATCCGGACGGGGGTGGCCCACGGCAAGCCCGTGATCACCGCCACGCAGATGCTCGAGTCGATGGTGGTCGCGCCGACCCCCACCCGGGCCGAGGTGTCCGACGTCGCCAACGCCGTCTTCGACGGTACGAGCGCGGTGATGCTGTCGGGCGAGACGGCCATCGGCGCCAACCCCGTCGCGGCCGTCGCAGCCATGGCCCGCATCACCCGTCGGGCCGAGCGCGAGTTCGACTACGAGGGATGGGGCACGCGGCTCGGTCAGCAGCAGATGGCTGGCCTCCACGACGCGCCGTCGCCCACCCGGATCACCTCTGCCATCACGGCGGCCGCCTGGCGTGCCTCGGTCGACGCAGAGCTGGCCGCCATCATCGCCTGCACCTCATCCGGACGGACGGCCAGGATGATCAGCCGGTTCCGCCCGAAGTGCCCGATCCTGGCCCTCACCCCGCAGCCCCGCACGGCCCGGCAGCTGGCGATGGCCTGGGGCATCCGTCCGATGGTGATGGACACCCACGGCACCACCGACGACATCGTGTGGCACGCGGTGGAGAGCGCGGTGAACCTCGGCATGGTGCGCCGCGGCGACCTCGTGGGCGTGCTGGTGGGCTCGCCCACCGATCTCGAGCCGACCACGGACGTGCTCCGCCTCGTGCGCGTGCGGTAGCTCCGCTGGGGACGCCGCTCGCGCCCAGGCTCAGGGAGCGAGGGCGGAGAGCATGGCGCTGAGCTTCGCCTCGGTCTCGGCCAGCTCGGTGTCGGGATCCGAGTCGGCGATGATCCCGTTGCCCGCATAGAGGCGGGCGGTGCTCCCGTGCACCTCGGCGCAGCGGATGGCGACGGCCCACGTGCCGTTGCCCCGGGCGTCGACCCAGCCCACCGTGCCCGCGTAGTGCCCCCGGTCGAAGCCCTCGTGCTCCTGGATCCACGCCTGGGCAGCCGCCCGGGGCCAGCCGCAGACGGCGGGCGTGGGGTGCAGCGCCTGCACAAGCTCGAGGATGGACGGCTCCGGTTGCGATAGGCGTCCCTCCACGAGGGTGGCCAGGTGCTGGACGTTGGCCATGCGCACGATCGAGGGCTCGGCCTCGTAGTCGAGGTACGAGCACCAGGGGAGCAGTGTGTCGTACACCATGTCGATCGTGATCTGGTGCTCCCGTCGATAGGTGGTCGACGACAACAGGTCAGCAGCCAGCGCCGCGTCGGACGAAGGATCGCCGCCGCGGGGCGCGGTGCCGGCCATCGGCTGGGCGTGCACCCGCTCGCCGCTGCGGCCCACGAGCAGCTCGGGACTCGCCCCGAGGAAGCCGTCCACCAGGAAGACGAAGCAGTCCGGGTACGCGGCCTGCAGCCGGCGCAGGATCCCCGTTCGGTCGAAGGCCGCCTCGGCCTCGGCGACGAGCTCACGGGCCAGCACGACCTTCGAAAGCCTGCCGTCCGAAGCGCGCATCGCCTCGGTGGCGCGAGCGACCAGCGCGCACCACCAGGCCGGGTCGCGAACCGGCTCGACACGAACCGGGCCGATGGCGGTCGGAGGTCCGCTCGTCGCCGCCCAGCACAGGGCTGCGACGTCGGGGGGCGGCGCGTCGGCAGGACCGATGGTGGTGACCCACGATCGACCGTCGGGGCCGGCGCCCCACACGACCTCCGGGACGACCAGCTCGCCCGGCCGGTCGTCGAGGAAGGGGAGCGCACCGAAGGCGACCGCGCCGGTGCCGGGGCGACCGACCTCGTCGTCGAGCTCGACGGAGGCGAGCACCGCGGTCACCTGGGCGAGCTCTCCGCGGGCGACGACCCCCCGCCCGGCCAGACCGACACCGCCCTGGACGTGGAGTTGACCGTCGGCCCCCGCCAGGTCGACGAGATCGAGGGGGCCCGGCACCGCACGGGTCCGGGCGACCAGAGGACCGGGCGGAGCGCTCACGCCGGGCGCGACGGTGGTGTCGGGCGACGGGTGGCGGTGATCAGCTGGGCGATCCCCACCGACAAGAGGCGTCGCTCCACGTCGACGAACCCTGCGGACGCCAGCTGTCCGAGCATCGCGCCCGGTTCGGGGAGGTAGGCGACGGAACGCGGGAGGTAGCGGTAGGCCGCGGGATCGGACAGCAGCCCGCCGACGAGGGGCACGATCCGTCCGAAGTAGATCCCGTGCCCGAAGCGGAGGATCGGGTTGGGGGGCTCGGCCACCTCGAGCAGGGCGATGCGGCCGCCGGGCCGGACGATGCGGGCCAGCTCGGCGAAGAACGGCGGCAGGCTCTCGAAGTTCCGGAGAGCGAAGCCGCAGGTGGCCCCGTCGACCGCGCCGTCGGCGATCGACAGGCGGAGGGCGTCCCCCTGCAGCAGAGCGGCGTCGGTCCGGGCGGCGGCGAGCATGCCGTACGACAGGTCCGCACCGAGCGGTCGGTGGCCCTGCTTGGCCAGCTCCCGGCAGAGGTCGCCGGTGCCGCAGGCCAGGTCGAGCACCCGCGAGCCGTGGGGCAGGGCGAGCGAGCGCACGGTGCGCCGACGCCAGCCGACGTCCATCCGGAACGTCATGAGCCGGTTCACGAGGTCGTAGCGCGGCGCAATGGCGTCGAACATCCCGCGGACCGCAGCCACCTTCTCCTCCCCCTGCGGGAGGGACTCGGGATCGGTGAAGCGGGCCATCAGGGCATGGTAGGAACCGTCGGTGGCCGGCCCCCAACCGGTGATCCTGCTGCCACCGTCAGAGGGGAAGGCCTCGCACCGCCACCGGCGTCGACGACGACCACGCGTCCGTGATCCTCCGCCACCGCCCGTAGGCTCGGCGGGTGAGCACCCGGCCGCACTTCTCCGTCGCCGGCATCCCGGTGCGCGTGGAGCCCGTGTTCTTCGTCCTCGCCGGGCTCCTCGGCCTCCGGTACGCAGAGGTCGACGTCATCCTCGTGCCGGTCTGGATCGGAGTCACCTTCGTGTCGATCCTCGTGCACGAGCTGGGCCACGGGCTGGCGCTCAAGGCGTTCGGCCATCCGTCGTCGATCGTGCTGCACGGCTTCGGTGGCGTCACGCTCAGTCGCCGCCGACTCGGCAAGGCTCGCTCCGTCATGGTCAGCCTGGCCGGCTCGGTGGTGGCCCTGGCCCTGCTGTGGGCACCGGCCAGTGTGCTCGACGGGTCCGACTGGTTCTGGGAGAAAGACGTGTGGCTCCGGGGCGTGATCCACTTCACCGCCTTCGCCAACCTCTGGTGGTCGCTCGCCAATCTGCTCCCCATCCGGCCCCTCGACGGCGGCAGCGTCGTCACCGAGCTCTTCGGCTCACCCGTGGCCCGACGGGTGTCGCTGGTGGTGGCGGGGGGAGCCGGGGTCTGGGCCATCGCCAACGAGCAGCCCTACGCCGGCATCTTCGCCCTGTACCTGGCGTGGCTCAGCTACCAGGAGATCCAGGCCGAGCGCACCGGGCACCAGCCCCGCTCGGCGTTCGACGTCGACGGACCCGCGCCGCCCCACTGACGGCGAGGACACCCCCACCTTGACCCCCCGGTCAAGGCCGCATGACAGAATCCCGCCATGGCCATCGACTTCACCTTCCCGCCCGAGCTCGAGGAGATCCGGCAGAAGGTCCGGTCCTTCGTCGCCGACGTGGTCCGCCCCATCGAGGAGAAGGCGGATGGCGCGGACTGGAGCCGCGACGACTGGATCAAGGCGATCATCGAGATGCGAGGCGCCGCGAAAGAGGCCGGCCTGTGGCTGCCCCACATGCCCGCCGAGTGGGGTGGGATGGGGCTCGGCCACGTAGCGATGGCGAGCGTGTCCGCGGAGGCGGCCCGGTCACGTATGGGCCCCTTCGCCCTCAACGCCCAGGCCCCCGACGAGGGGAACATGCACACGCTGCTCCACTGGGGCACCGACGAGCAGAAGGAGGCGTACCTCCGGCCGCTCTGCGACGGCTACGCCCGGTCGTGCTTCGCCATGACCGAGCCCGAGGTCGCGGGCTCGGATCCGACGCTCATCCAAACCGCGGCCGTCCAGGACGGTGACGAGTGGGTGATCAACGGCCACAAGTGGTTCATCTCCGGTGCCCGCGGCGCCAAGTTCGCGCTCCTGATCGTCCGCACCGAAGACGACCCCGACCTGCCCCAGGCGGCCAACTCGTGCTTCATCGTGGACCTCCCGTCCGACGGCTGGGAGATCGTGCGGGACGTCGAGACGATGTCCGGCAGCCACAACCACTGCGAGATCCGCATCACCGACCTGCGGGTGCACAAGGACCAGATGCTCGGTGGCCGGGGGCAGGGCCACCTGCTCGGTCAGTACCGGCTCGGCCCGGCCCGCCTCGCCCACTGCATGCGCTGGCTCGGACAGGCCGAGACGGCCCTCGAGATGATGGTCGACCGGTCCATCTCGCGGTACAGCCACGGCAGCTACCTCGCCGAGAAGCAGGGCATCCAGTGGATGATCTCCGACTCGGCGATGGAGCTCTACCAGTCGAAGCTCATGGTGCTGCACGCCGCGTACCTCATCGACAGCAAGCAGGACTTCATCGCCGAGGTGTCCATGGCCAAGCACTTCGTCGCCAACAGCTTGAACCGCATCATCGACCGCGCCATCCAGGTCCACGGTGCGCTCGGCTACTCCAACGACACGCCGCTCGCCGACATGGCCAAGCAGGCCCGCTGGGCCCGCTTCGCGGACGGCGCCGACGAGATCCACCAGATGCGCATCGCCCAGCGCACGATCGCCGACTGGAAGGACAACCACACCGTGCGGAACGCGACGGGCAAGCTGCCCCTCTAGGGGCTTCGTCCTCGCTCGCCTGCGGCGAGCTCGGACGAGCAACCCGCCTGGTGCGCCTTCAGCGCCCTCACTGCTGCTCGGGTCCGGCGGAGCCGGTCCGCTCGCGGGCGAGGGGGAGTTCCCCCTCCCGCACCCCCAGAACCCCGGCGCTCACTTTGCGCCGAAGGCGCTCGATCAGCTCGCAGGAGCTCGCCGAAGGCGAGCGATGGCGATTCAGCCCAACACTTGGGCTTTGGCCCAGCGGTAGTCGGCCTTGCCGCTGGGGCTGCGCTGGATGGCGTCGACGAAGCGGAAGGCCTTGGGCAGCTTGTAGCGGGCGACGTGGCGCTCGGCCTCCGCCAGGAGCGCCGCTTCGTCTTGCTCCGCACCGTCCCGGAGCCGCACCACGGCGACGACCTCCTGGCCCCAGCGCTCCGACGGACGACCGGCCACCACCACGTCGTACACATCGGGGTGGTGGGCGATGGCCTGCTCGACCTCCTCGGCGAAGATCTTCTCGCCGCCCGAGTTGATGGTCACGGAGTCGCGCCCGTAGAGCTCGATCTGGCCGTCGGCGGTGAGCCGGGCGCGGTCGCCGGGCACGGAGTAGCGAACGCCGTCGATGACGGGGAACGTGCGGGCGGTCTTCTCGGCGTCGCCGAGGTAGCCCAACGGCACGCGGCCCTGCTGGGCCAACCACCCCTGCTCCTCGTGGCCGGCCTCGAGCACCTGCGTGAGGTCCGGGCTCACGATCGCCGCGCCCGGCCCGGGGGTGAACGTGCCGGTGCTGGCGCGCTGCCCGGCCGCGCTCATGTGTGACATCTGGCTGCCGGTCTCCGACGCGCCGACCGCGTCCATGACCATCACCGTGGGCAGCTGCTCGAGGAACCGGTCCTTGAGCGAGGAGTTCAGGGGGGCGCCACCGGAGACGACCATCAGCACCGACCCGAGGTCGTAGGGCGTGCCCTCGGCAGCCGCTGCCTCCAGCCGGTCGACGAGCGGACGGCCGAAGGCGTCGCCCACGATGAGCAGGATGTTGGCCTTCTCGCGCTCGATCGTGCGCCACACGTCGTCGGGGTCGAACCCGACGGTGTCGTCCTGCAGGCAGATCGTGTTCCCGCCCGTGAAGGCCCCGAAGGCGAGCCAGTGGCCGGCGCCGTGCATGAACGGGGGAGCCGGCAGCAGCCGGACCCCACCGCCCGTGGCCGCCTCGACCACCTGGTCCACCGACTCCCACTCCTGCCCGGTGGCGAGGTTCCGTCCGCCCATGGCCCCGACGAAGATGTCGGCCTGGCGCCAGAGCACGCCCTTGGGCATGCCCGTGGTGCCGCCGGTGTAGAGGATGTAGAGGTCGTCCGGGCTCCAGGTGACGTCAGGCCGCTCGGAGCTCGACGCGGCCAGGGCGTCCTCGTACCAGGAGGCGCCGGGCAGGAGCGGCGCGCCGGACCCGTCGTCGACCTGGAGGAGCACCTCGAGCTGGGGCAGGTCGGGGAGCACCTGCGCCACCCGGTCGGCGAAGGCGGAGTGGAAGACGACCGCGCTCGCGCCGGCGTCGTTCAGGAGGTAGCGGAGCTCCTCGGCCACGTACCGGTAGTTGACGTTGAAGGGAGCAACGCGGGCTTTGTACGCACCGAGCATCGCCTCGAGGTACTCGTTGCCGTTGTGCAGGTAGCACGCGAGGTGGTCCTGCCCAGAGTCGTGGCCGGCCAGCTCGTCGCGCTCGCGCCGGACGCCGAGCCCGTGGGCGAGCAGGTGGTTGGCCAGCCGGCGGGACCGGTCACCGACCTCCGCGTACGTGAGCCGGCGGTCGCGCCACACGATGCACTCGCGGCCGGGGACGGCGGCGGCCACGGCCTCGTGGACCTCGGCAAGGTTGAACTCCATGGCGGCCGGCCCCCTCGAGCATCGACGTCGGCGACGGGCGACCCTAGCGGCGCCCGCCTGGGGGGCTCACACGCGGTGGCCGAGGCTCGGCGGTCACTCGCAGCGGGTACCGGGCGCGGGGACGGCCAGGTCGACGAGGTAGCGCGTGGCGGCCGCGTCGGCACAGGGCGAGTCGCCGAGGGCCACGTGCCCGTCGATGTCCACGGTGAGGAGGACGCCGTCGTCGAGGGTGCGGGCGACGCGTCGGGCGTGGTCGTAGGGCGTCGCGACGTCGCCGGTGCTGCCGACGACGAGGATCGCCGGCGTGCCGCGTGCCACCACGTCGTGGGGGACGAACCGCGACCGGGGCCAGGAGGCGCAGGGGAGCAGCTCGTTGGCGAGGACCGCCCCGAAGCGGGGGGATGTCTCGGCCGCCCGCGCTGCGTCCTCCCGCCAGGAACGGAGGTCCGTCGCGTGGGTGGTGTCGAGGCAGGTGATGAGCGCGAACGGGGCGTAGGGGACAAGGCCTGTGAACGACGCCGCCATCGACGCGACCCCGGAGTGGTCGCCGTCGAGCGCCTGGGCCAGCGCCTCCCAGAGGCGGGGCCAGTGTTCGGATCCGTACGTCGAGTACAGCGCGGCGTAGGCGACCTGCGTCGGCCCCACGCCCTCCTGCGCGCCGGCTCCCGCTTCCACCCGCCGGGCCACCTCGTCGTAGGCCGCGAGGACTCCGCCCGACGCGGCCACGGGGCAGGCGGGATCGGCGGTGCAGGCGGCGTCCACGTCCTTCAGGATCCCCTCGACGCCCGCCAGCTGGTCGTCCGACGTCGACTCCCCCTCAGCGGCGGGGTCGACCACGCCGTCGAGCACCATGGCCCGCACGGAGGCGGGGTAGGCCTCGGCCCACAGGAGGCCGATGAAGGTGCCGTACGACAGGCCGACGAAGCTGACCTGGGCCTCGCCCAGCGAGCGCCGGATCACCTCCACGTCGTGCGCCGCCTCGACCGTGCCGAGGTGGGCCAGCCGCTCGCCCTCGGTGGCCGCGCACTCCGCGGCCACTGCGGCGGCGGCCCCCTCCAGCGCCGCCTGCTCCTCGGGGGAGTCCGGGCCCAGGTCGGCTGCTCGGAACGCCGGCACCGACGCGCCGCACGAGATCGGGGTGCTGTCGCCGACGCCCCGGGGATCGAACCCGATGACGTCGAAGCGCCGCGCCACCTCGTCGCTCACCACGAACCCCCGGCGCACCCGACGCACGCCGGAGCTGCCGGGTCCGCCCGGGTTCATGATCAGCGATCCGATGCGCTGCGCCGGGTCGCCGGCGGGGCGGCGGAGCACCGCCAGCTCCAGGGTGGGGCCGCTCGGACGGGCGTAGTCCACCGGGACCGTTACCCGTCCGCACTCGAAGCCCCCGCCGCACGGCTCCCAGGTGATCGGCACGGGGAGCGGCAGTTCGACCGTCGTGGTGGTGGTGGGCGCTGCGGTGGTGCTGGTCGCCGGCGCGCTCGACGACGGGGACGACGTGCTCGCCGGGTCGTCGGAGGACGAGCAGGCCCCCGCGAGGACCGCGCCGAGGACGACCAGCGCGAGCGTTCGGGCCATCCGCGGGCGGCGCTGACCCACCTCGTCGCTACTCGTAGTAGCGGAAGAGGTTCTCGCTCCCGCAGCTCGGCTTCGGCGCCCCTTCGCACTCGAAGGTGAAGCGCATCTGGACCTGGCAGCCACCGGGGATGTCGGTGACCTCCACGAGCTCGACGCCCACGCGCAGCTTGGCGCCGACCGGCACGGGCGAGGGGAAGCGCACCTTCTCGCAGCCGTAGTTCACGCCCATCTTGATGCCCTCGACCCGCACCACCTGGGGTACGAGCACCGGCCCCAGTGACAGCGTGAGGTAGCCGTGGGCGATCGGCCCGCCGAAGGGGCTCTCCGCCGTGGCCCGCTCGGCGTCGACGTGGATCCACTGGTGGTCCCCGGTGGCGTCGGCGAAGAGGTTCACCCGCTCCTGGGTGATCTCCATGGGGTCGCTGTAGCCGAGGTGCTGGCCGACGAGCTCCTTGAGCCCGGCGATGCCCTGGACGGTGGTGGTCATCGACCGATCATGCCCGACGGGTCGCGGCGGCGACCAGCAGGGCTACCGGAACCAGATCCGTTGGTAGCCGCGCGTCTCCCGGTGGAGCAGCAGGGCGAGGAGCACGATGTCGAAGGCGAAGGTGATCAGGATGCGGAAGAGGTTGTCGGCGATGTCGCCCAGCGACTCCACCGCGAACAGCACGAGGAAGGGCAGCACAGCCATGGCGACGGCGAGCTGGTACCCCCACTTGCGCTCGTTGGCACACCCCCACCCGGCGGCCACCCGCCCTGCGGCCAGCAGGATGACCACGCCTCCGAACCCGCCGAACAGGATGCTGAAGGCGGCGTTCACGTAGAGCAGGATGACGGACGACTGCAGCGTCTGCGGTTGGCTCGGGTTCGTCCAACGGGTGGTCTCCATGTCCGACAGTGTGGCAGGGGTGGTGCTGGCGGCCGGCGAGGGCCGCCGCCTGCGCCCACTCACCCGCGTCCGGCCGAAGGCCCTGTGCCCCGTCGGCAACGTGCCGCTGGTGGACCTCGCGCTCGAGCGCCTGGACGGGGTAACTGCGGTGGCCGTCAACGTCCACCACCACCGCGACGCGATGGAGGCCCACCTCCACCCGTCGGTGCACCGCTCGGTCGAGGAGGGCGAAGCGCTGGGAACGGCCGGCGCGCTGGGTCAGCTGCGCAGCTGGCTCGACGGTCGGGCGGCGGTGGTGGTCAACGCCGACGTGTGGTGCCCGGGGTCGTTGGGTCCGTTCGTGGACGGCTGGGACGGCGAGCGCATCCGGCTCCTGCTCGTGGGCGAGGACGAGTTGCGCCCGCGCAGTCGGGTGGCCGGGGCCCTGATGCCCTGGGCCGCCGTCGCCCGGCTCGAGCCGGTGCCGTCCGGGCTCTACGAGGTGTCGTGGCGCGCCGCGGCGGACGCCGATGCGGTCGACGTGCTCCGCTACGACGGCGACTTCGTGGACTGCGGCACGCCCGAGCAGTACCTCGACGCCAACCTGCGGGCCAGCGGGGGAGCGAGCGTCGTCGGCGACGGCGCAGTCGTGGAAGGCGACATCGAGCGCACCGTGGTGTGGCCCGGTGCAGTCGTCCACCCCCGCGAGGTGCTGGTGGATGCGATCCGCTTCAACCGCGGCGACACCGTCCTCGTGCGAGGTCGTTGAGCGTTGGACCTCGGCACCTTCGACGTGGTCGGCGAGGCACTGCGCGCCCTCGGAGACGTGGCCCGATCCGAACCTCGGGGATCCGGAGCTCCCCCTTGAGCTGGCTACCCGGCTCATCGACTACGTGATGGCCTTCGAGCCCCTCCTGCGCACCGGCTGAGGCACCGGGCGGGCGATGGCGTGGTTCGCCCGGAGCTGGCCGCAGGCCGCGTCGATCTCGGTGCCCCGCGTGCGCCGGATGGTGGCGTTCACCCCGCCCTCGCGGAGCAGGTCGCGGAACTCCCGGACCCGCCGAGGCGGGGTGCCCCGCACGGCGTAGCCCGGGGTGGGGTTGAGTGGGATCAGGT
Source organism: Acidimicrobiales bacterium (assembly GCA_030681555.1). Taxonomy (GTDB): domain Bacteria; phylum Actinomycetota; class Acidimicrobiia; order Acidimicrobiales; family VFJN01; genus VFJN01. The sequence goes on along the minus strand of JAUXRW010000142.1, from coordinate 40,066 downwards.
TGACATGGGCCGGCAACGGCAGCGTGCGGGCCCGCTCGACGAGCTGACGGGCATCGACGTCGCGATCGTTGACCCCGTCGATGAGGGCCCACTCGAGGGACACGCGGCGGTTCTTCGCCTGGAGGTACCCGGCGCACGCGTCCATGAGCGTGCTGAGGGGGTACCGCCGGTTGATCGGGACGAGCTCGTCACGCAGCCCGTCGTCGGCCGCGTGCAGCGAGACGGCGAGGTTGACGGGCAGCGCCTCGGTGGCGAGCCGCCGGATCCCGGGGACGATCCCCACGGTCGAGACGGTGAGGTGGCGGGCCGACAGGCCGAGGTCGGCGTGGAGGCGCTCGACGGAGGCCCACGTCGGGTCGTAGTTGGCCAGGGGTTCGCCCATCCCCATGTACACGACGTTGGACAGCCGCTGGCCGTCGTCCCGGGCCCGCCGGGCCGCTCTCACCACCTGCTCCACGATCTCGCCGGTCGTGAGGTGGCGGTCGAAGCCGGCTTGCCCGGTGGCGCAGAAGGTGCATCCCATCGCGCAGCCGGCCTGGCTCGACACGCACACCGTCGAGCGGTTGTCGTAGTGCATGAGGACGGTCTCGACCTCGGTGCCGTCGGCCAGGGCCCACAGCCACTTGACCGTCTCGCCCCCGTCGCTCGTGCTCTCGGTGACCGGAGCCAGGGCCAGCGGCAGCTGCTCGTCGAGCGCAGCTCGTACGGCCTTGGGCAGGTTGGTGAGCTCGGCGGGGGTGGCCAGTTGCTCGTAGAGGCCGGCCCACACCTGATCCAGCCGGTAGCGGGGCTGTCCGGCGAGCAGCTCGTCGAGGTCGGCCCGACCGGCGGCGTACCGCGTGGTGAGTGGGTTCACGATCGCGCCGCGGGCTCGACGTACGCCCGGTCGATGTGGTGCACGACGAAGCCGAGGCGTTCGTAGAGGTGGACCGCCGGGCGGTTGGCGGCGTCGACGTAGAGCATCCCCCAGGCCATGCCACGGACCCGATGGAGGTGATCGAGCCCCGCCAGCACCAGCGAGCGGCCGAGGCCCCGCTGGTGGGCGGACGGGTCGACCGCGATCACGAAGATCTCACCGAGCGGCGGGTCGTGGTCGGCGTGCACCTTCGTCCAGCAGAAGCCCCGTAGCTCGCCGTCGGCCTCGTGGAGGAGGAAGCCGGCGGGGTCGAACCACGGCTCGGCGCGCCTCGCCCGGAGCTGCTCCGTCGTCCAGCGGCCCTGGTCGGGGTGGGCGGCGAAGGCTCGGTTGTTCAGGGCCAGCCACGCGTCGTCGTCCTCGCCTGCGACGAAGGGGCGGACGGCGACGCCGTCCGGTGGGTCCGCCGGTAGCGGCCGCCGCATCTGCAGCAGCTCGCGGCTGAGCCGCATCCCGGCGGCCTCGCAGGCCCGGGCTCCGGCGTCGTCGCCGTCGTACACCCAGTGCTCCCGCATCCGGGTGCACGCTACCGGCCGGTACCGTCTGCCCCGATGCCCCCCACGCCCGCTCCCGCTCCCGAGCGGCGCCCGCGCACCCCCGCCGGTCGGGCCCGGCGGACGCACGAGCGCCTCGGCGTGGAGTACCCGGGGACGGCGAAGGAGCTGTGCGCGCTCGAGCACCGCAACCCTTACGAGCTCCTCGCGGCCACGATCCTCTCGGCGCAGTGCACCGACGAGCGGGTGAACATGGTGACGCCCCACCTGTTCGCGAAGTACCCCACGCCGGAGCACCTCGCGGCCGCCGATCCGGCCGACGTGGAGGAGATCATCCGGTCCACCGGCTTCTACAACAACAAGCGCAAGAGCCTCATCGGGATGGCCACCGGCGTCGTGGAGCGCTTCGGTGGAGAGGTGCCGGGCCGCATGGAGGACCTCGTGACCTTGCCGGGGGTCGGCCGCAAGACGGCCAACGTGCTCCGCAGCGTGGCCATGGACCTCCCCGGCCTCCCGGTCGACACCCACGTCGGCCGCCTGTCCCGTCGCCTCGGCCTCACCCAGGTGACGGACCCGGTGAAGGCCGAGCTCGCGCTCAACGGCATGATCCCGGCCGCCGAGCGGGGCATGTTCAGCCTCCGGCTCATCCTGCACGGGCGGTCCGTGTGCGTCGCCCGGAAGCCGAGGTGCGGCGACTGCGTGCTGGCGGACTTCTGCCCGAGCGCCTTCCGGGTCTAGGTCAGGAGACCTTGGCGACGAGCTTCTGCATCCGCCGATGGGCGGCCTGGAGGCTCCGCTCCACCTCGAACAGGTCGGCGGCGACGTCTTCGCGCGGCGACGTCTGGTAGCGCTCGGCCAGGCTCGTGACCTGCGTGACCAGCTGATCGAGCGTGGTGGACAGCGACGACAGCTGGGCGGCATCGAGCTCCATGCAGGCAGCCTTCCACGGCACCCCTTGGCCGCAACCGGTTTCGGGCCTTCCGAGGGTCGCATCTATCCTCGACCCGTGCTGCGGCGACTCGACCTCCGGGGTGTCGGCGACGACCTCCGTGGTCGTCTCCCACGGCCGGCCGCCCAGGTGGAACCGCCGATCGAGGAGGTGCGAGCCCTTCTCGCCGACGTGCGAGCGCGCGGCGACGAGGCGCTCCGGGAGCTCACCGAGCGCTTCGACGGCGCCCGCATCGACGAGCTCCGCGTGCCCGACGCAGAGGTGAAGGCGGCGCTCGAGGACATCCCCGCCGACCTCCGCGCCGCCCTCGAGGTCGCGCTGGCCAACATCGCCGCCTACCACCAGACGCAGCGGCACCCCGACGCCGAGCACCGCAACGGCCCGATCTCGGTGCGCGAGCTGCAGCGACCCGTCGACCGCGTCGGATGCTACGTCCCGTCCGCCTTGGCCCCGCTCGTATCCACCGTGCTGATGACGACCGTGCCGGCGAAGGTCGCCGGCGTGCCGGAGGTGGTCCTGGTGACGTCCCCGCGCGCCGACGGCACCGTGGCGCCGGGGATCCTGGCCGCCGCTGCGCTGGCCGGCGTCGACGAGGTGTACCGCGTCGGCGGACCGGCGGTCATCGGCGCCCTGGCGTACGGCACGGCGTCGATCCGGGCGGTCGACGTGATCGTGGGCCCGGGCAGCGCGCGGGTGGCGCAGGCCAAGCGCGAGGTCGCCTCGGCCGGGCTGGTGGGCGTGCCCTCCGCCTTCGCCGGACCGTCCGAGGTGGTGGTCGTGGCGGATGCCTCCGTGCCGGCGCGGTACGCCGCGATCGACGTCCTGCTCCAGGCCGAGCACGGTCCGGACGGCCTGGCGTGGCTCGTCACCTGGGACGAAGCGGTGGCCGACGCCGTCGCCGCCGAGGTGGCCGACCTCGTGCCCCGCTCACCGCGACGCGAGCACCTCGACGCCACGCTGGCCGAGGGCGGCCACATCGCTGTGTGCGACAGCCCGGAGCAGGCGATGGCCGTCTCGAACGCCATCGCCCCCGAGCACCTCGAGCTGCTCGTGGAGGACCCGGAGGCGCTGCTGCCGATGGTCCGCCACGCCGGCGCCGTGTTCTGCGGACCGTTCGCGCCGGCCTCCGTGGGCGACTACCTGGCCGGCCCCAACCACGTGCTGCCCACGTTCGGCTCGGCCCGCTTCTCGGGCGCGCTGCGCGTGGACGACTTCCTGAAGCACGTGCACGTCGTCACCCTCGATGCGGCGGGGCTCGCGGAGGTCGGTCCCCACGTGGAGGTGCTTGCTGCGTACGAGGGGCTCGACGCCCACGCCCGATCCATCGCCCTTCGCCGGGAGGGCTCGTGATCGCGCCCCGCGACGACCTGGCCCTGATGGCCGGCTACCACTCGCCGCAGGTCGATGTCGTCGTCCGCCTGAACACGAACGAGGCCCCGGAGCCGCCGCCTGAGGGCTTCGCCGCTGCGCTGGCGGCCGAGATCGCGCAGGTGGCATGGCACCGGTACCCGGACCGTGGCTACGCGGAGCTGCGGGAAGCCGTGGCCGCCCACCACGACGTCGCCCCGGGGCAGGTGTTCGTCGCCAACGGCTCCAACGAGGTGCTGCAGACCCTCACGCTGGCCTACGGCGGCGCGGGGCGCACGGTCGCCGTCTTCGAGCCGACCTACGCGCTGCACAGCCACATCGCCCGCATCACCGGCACCGCGGTGACGGTGGGCGAGCGCACGGAGGGTCTGGCCCTCGACCTGGCGGAGGTCCGCCGGGTCGTCGCCGATGCGCGTCCGGCCATCACCTACCTGTGCTCGCCCAACAACCCCACCGGGATGGTGGAGGAGGAGGCGACGGTCAGAGAGGTCCTCGACCTCGTCGCCGCCGTCGACGGGCTGCTCGTGGTCGACGAGGCCTACGGCCAGTTCGCCTCGTGGTCGGCACTGGAGCTCGTGGGCGACGACGTGCCCCTCGTCGTCACCCGCACGTACTCGAAGACGTGGTCGATGGCGGCCGCCCGCCTCGGCTACCTGGTGGGCCCGAGGTTGCTGGTCGAGCAGCTCGACCAGGTCGTCCTCCCGTATCACCTCGACGCCGTGAAGCAGGTGGCCGGGCGCCTGGCGCTCCGGTTCGACGACGCGATGCGCACCCGGGTGGCATCGCTCGTGGAGGAGCGAGGGCGGCTCGTCGCCCGCCTCTTGGACCTCCCCGTGGAGGTGTGGCCCTCCGAGGCCAACTTCGTCCTCTTCCGGCCGACGGTGCGCGCCGGCGGCGACGTGTGGAAGCAGCTCCTCGAGCGGTCCGTGCTCGTGCGGGACTGCTCGTCCTGGCCTCGCCTCGACGGCTGCCTCCGTGTCACCATCGGCACCCCCGCCGAGGACGACGCGTTCCTCGACGCCCTGGAAGAGGTCCTGACATGAGCGATGGGCGCAGGGCGTCGAAGGCCCGCACCACCAAGGAGACCGACATCTCCGTGCGCATCGACCTCGACGGTGCCGGCGGCACCGTATCGGCCACGACGGGCCTGCCCTTCTTCGACCACATGCTCGACCAGCTCGGGCGGCACGGCGGCTTCTCCCTCGAGATCAGCGCGGTCGGCGACCTGCACGTCGACGGCCATCACACCGTGGAAGACGTCGGCATCACGGTGGGGGAGTGCTTCCGCGAGGCGCTGGGCGACAAGGCCGGCATCCGGCGCTTCGCCAGCGGCCTCTACCCGCTCGACGAGGCGCTCGTGGAGGTCGCGCTCGACCTCTCGGGCCGGCCGTTCGTGGCCTACGACGTGCCGTTCGGCGAGGTGCTGCCGCTGGGCGACCCGCCGTTCAACCCGGAGATGGCCGAGCACTTCTGGTCGTCGTTCGCGATCAGCGCCGGCGTCACGCTGCACGTCCGGCTCCGCGAGGGCCGCAACACGCACCACATCGTGGAGGCCTCGTTCAAGGGCGTGGCCCGCTGCCTGCGCGACGCCGTGCGCATCGAGGGTGGTGGCGTGCCCTCGACGAAGGGTGCGCTCTAGTGGACCCGGGCCGATGACGCTCATCGCCGTCCTCGATTACGGGATCGGCAACCTCCGCTCCGCCCAGAAGGCCCTCCAGCACGTCGGCGCCGATGCCCGCCTCACCGCGGATGCCGGGCTCGTGCGGGAGGCGGCAGGTGTGGTGCTGCCCGGGGTCGGCGCGTTCGGGCGGTGCATGCAGGCGCTGCGGGCCAGCGGCTTGGACGCGGTCGCCCACGAGGTCGTCGAGCGGGACGTCCCGTTCCTGGGGATCTGCATCGGGATGCAGCTGCTGTTCGAGGGCTCGGAGGAGTCCCCGGGCGAGCCGGGCCTCGGCATCCTCCCGGGCACCGTGCGCCGGCTGCCCGCCGGGGTGAAGCGCCCGCAGATGCAGTGGAACGTGCTCGAGCGGCGCGGCGAGCCGGCGCTGCTGGCGCAGGCGCCGGATCCGGCGTGGGCCTACTTCGTCCACTCCTTTGCCGCCGACACGACGGACGCCATCGTGACCGCCACCTGCGACTACGGCGGGCCGGTGGTGGCGGCCGTGGAGCAGGGCGAGGTGTGGGCCACGCAGTTCCATCCCGAGAAGTCGAGCCGGACGGGGCTAGCCGCGCTGCGGGCTTTCGTCGACCGGGCCCAGGCGTCGGCCGCCGCCGCCTGATGGACCTCTACCCGGCGATCGACCTGCGCGACGGGAAGGTCGTCCAGCTCGTGCAGGGCGACTTCGATCGGGAGCGCGTCCACGGCGACGATCCCGTGGCCATCGCCAAGGGCTTCGCCGCGGCCGGCGCACCGTGGATCCACACCGTCGACCTCGACGCCGCCCGCACCGGTGAGCCCCGCAACCGCGCGCTGATCGCCGCCATCGCAGCAGCGGTCGACGTGCCGGTGCAGGCCGGCGGCGGCATCCGCTCCCTCGAGGCGGCCCGCGCGCTGCGGGAGGCAGGCGTGGCGCGGGTGGTGATGGGCACGGCGGCCCTCGACGATCCCGAGCTCGTGTGGGAGGTGGCCACCGGCCAGCCGGTCGCACTCGGCCTCGACGTCAGGGGCCGCGAGGTGGCCGTGCGCGGCTGGGCCGAGGGGTCTGGGATCCACTGGCCCGAGGCGCTGGCCCGCCTGGCCGACGCCGGCGCGGAGGCGGTCGTGGTCACCCAGATCCAGGTGGAGGGCCTGATGGGCGGCGCCGACGGGGTGGGGCTGGCTGAGGTGCTGGCCGCCACGGAGCTCGACGTGATCGCGTCCGGAGGGGTCGGTGCGCTGGACCACCTGCTCGCCCTGGACGCAGTGGTCGGGGGCGGCCGCCGCCTCGCCGGCGCCATCGTGGGCACGGCGATCTACGAGGGCCGGGTCGACGTCACCGAGGCCGTCGCCGCGCTCCGAGCGGGCGGGCGATGAGGACCGCCCGCATCATCCCCTGCCTCGACGTCGAGGGGGGGCGCGTCGTCAAGGGCGTGAACTTCGTCGACCTCGTGGACGCCGGCGATCCCGTCGAGCTGGCCGCCCGGTACGATGCCGAGGGCGCCGACGAGCTCGTCTTCCTCGACATCACGGCGTCGTCCGGCGGACGCGACACGATCGTCGACGTGGCGAGCCGGGTGGCCGAGCAGGTGTTCATCCCGTTCACGATCGGCGGAGGCATTCGCACCGTGGATGATGCCCGCCGCCTCCTGCGCGTCGGAGCCGACAAGGTGTCGGTCAACACCTCGGCCGTCGAGCGACCGGACCTCGTCAGCGAGCTGGCGCTGGAGTTCGGCGTCCAGTGCGTGGTCGTGGCGGTCGACGCGCGACGCGGCGCCGGAGGCCCCGAGGTGTACACCCACGGCGGGCGCACGCCGGCCGGCCTCGACGCCGTGGCCTGGGCGCAGCGGGCGGAGGAGCTGGGCGCAGGGGAGATCCTTCTGACGTCCATGGACCGCGACGGCACGAAGGCGGGCTTCGACCTCGAGCTCACGGCCGCGATCAGCGACGCCGTCGGCATCCCCGTGATCGCCTCCGGCGGCGTGGGCACCCTCGACCACCTGGTCGAAGGGATCACCGAGGGACGGGCCGACGCCGTGCTGGCGGCGTCGATCTTCCACTTCGGGACGCACACGATCGCCGACGCCAAGGCCCACCTGGCTGCGGCGGGCGTGGTCGTTCGCCCGGTGTAGCCCGCTACCGTTCCCGTGATGGCCACCGTCGACCGGGAGAAGCTCCCGATCAAGATGCTCAACGACCGCATCCTCGTGCGCCTCGACCCCGAAGGGGAGCGCAAGACGTCCGGCGGCATCCTCATCCCCGCCACGGCGGAGGCTGCTCTAGGAAAGCGGCTGATCTGGGGCGAGGTCGCTGCGCACGGACCGAACGTCCGGACGATGGAGACGGGGGATCAGGTCCTCTTCGCTCCAGAGGATCGGTTCGAGGTCGAGGTGAGGGACGAGACGTACATCGTGCTCCGAGAGCGTGACATCCACGCCGTGGCCGCCACTCGCCTGGAAGAGGGCTCGACGGGTCTGTACCTCTAACCCGTGACGCACGGTAGGCAGCTACAGGCTCGCGATCGCCAGTCGATCGCGCTTGCACCGTCGCCACCATGCGCACCTTCTCGCGTCGTCTCGATATCACCACGGGCGCGTGCCGCGATCACTGGGTCAACAGGCGATTCGGGCCCACGCCAGCCGGCCAGCCGCTTCGACGGCTTCCCGCAGGAGCCGCACTCGAGTTCCTCGCCGAGGACCGCCCCCGCCTCGTCCGCGGTGCAGAGGACCTGCCCTAAGGTTCGCGTCCGTGACGGCCGACGACGAGCGCTCCCCGGGCTTCGAGAGCGTGGACGATCACCCCGAGGTGACCATGCTGCTGCGCGCCATGGACGAGACAGCGCAGTGGGAGGCGACCAAGCAGCTCCGGGCTTGGGAGCGCGAACAGCTCTCGCTTCGCACGGGCCAGCGCCTCCTCGACGTGGGGTGCGGCCTCGGCGATGCCGCGTTGGCGCTGTCGGCCGACCTCGGCCACGACGGCGAGGTCGTGGGGATCGACGGCTCGGAGCGGATGCTTGCTGAGGCGCGGTTGCGGGGGGCCGACGCAACCTGCCGCCTGCGGTTCACCGTCGGCGACGCGGGCGCCCTCGAGGAGCCCGACGCCAGCTTCGATGCGGTCCGGAGCGAGCGCATGCTGCAGTGGGTCCCGGACCCGGCGCGTGCCGTCGCCGAGATGGCGCGGGTCGTGCGGCGCGGGGGCCGCGTGTGCCTCACCGATTCCGACTGGTCGACGCTCGACCTCGATGTCGGCGACTCCGACCTCGCCCGGCGCGTTCGCGAGACCTTCGGGGTCGATCGCGAGCGGCAGACCACCGTTGGCGGGCGGCTGAACAGCCTGGCCGAGTCGGCGGGCCTGGCCCCCTTGGCCGAGACGTCCGCCACGCAGGTCTGGTCGAGCTGGGACCCGGACGAGTCGCCCCGTCTCCATGGCTGGGCGCCGCTCGCCGTCTCGGCGCGAGCCATGGTGGACGCAGGTCAGCTCGCACCTGGCGGGATCGATGGGTTCGTCGAGACGGTGGAGAGCGCGGCGCGCCAGGGTCGCTTCACCATGCGCCTGACCATGCACTCCGTCGTCGCCAGGCTCCCCTAGCTGCACATCGGCCCCGGCCGAGATGAGAAAGCGGCTGGTGTGGGCCGAAGTGCTCGGCGTCGCGCCCGACCCGGCGCAGGGCGCCCATCTTGGTCTCACGGAACCGGCGGCGGCGTCCACGACATCACGCCACGCGGGCGGCGGGCTCTTGACGGTAGAACGCGGCCAGCACGCCGTACAGCATGGGCTTGTCCTCCCGCAGCTCGACGGGCCGGGTGAAGAACACCTCGGTGGCCACGGCGAAGAACTCGCCCGGGTTGGTGGCGGCGTAGTCGCTGAGGAGCGGGCCGCCGAGCCCCGCCCGCAGCGCGTGGTACTCCCGGGTGCAGACGTCGACCCAACGCTGCAGGGTGGCGGTGTCGGACAGCGGCGGGGTGCCGTCCACCGTCCCGTCGAGCATGTCGAGCTTGTGGGCGAACTCGTGGAACACGATGTTGTGCCCGCGCTCCGGGTGCCGGGCCCCTGCGACCGCGGCGTCCCAGGAGATCAGCACCGGGCCCCGGTGGTGGGCCTGGCCGAGGATCGGGTAGGGCCCGTCGGCCATCACGCCCGCCGTCCCGGTGGCGCGCGGACCGTGGAGGACGATGGTCGAGGGGTGGACGATGATCGTCCCGATCCCGTGGTAGGGATCGTGGTCCATCTCGAGGACGAGCAGGCAGGCCTGGGCGGCGATGAGCACCTGCATCTCCTCGGTGACGGCGAACCGTCGGGAGCCCTCCCAGCGCTTGTCAGCGATGAAGACCTGGACGAGCGGCTCGAGCCGCTGCCGCTCGTCGTCGGTCAGGGCGGGCCACAGCGCCCAGCGCCGGCGGAGCAGGTCGCGCCAGGCCTCGGGGAAGGGCTGGGCGAGGGCGCGACGGCGCCGCCTCGCCCGGGTGGAGCCGAGCCGCACCTGCAGCCTACGGCCGCACGAGGGCGAGGTCGGGCGGCCCGCAGGAGTGGTCGGCGTCGGTCCACGCGGGGGTCGTCATGGTGGGGGCAACCCCCTCGCCCACGTGCGGCATTCCCGGGCCAATCGGTTGCGGCCCCGTCGACGGGTCCTCGTACGATGGGAGCATGCCCGTCGCCACGCCCATCGACGTCACCGAGGACCAGCTCGAGCTGGTGGAGTACGACGCCGACGGCCTCGTCCCCGCCATCGTGCAGGAGCAGGGCACGGGTGACGTGCTGATGATGGCGTGGATGAACGCCGAGACGCTTCGGATGAGCTTGGCTGAGGGCCGCACCGTGTTCTGGTCGCGCAGCCGCCAGGAGGTGTGGCGCAAGGGCGACACCTCGGGCGATCGCCAGTTCGTGCGAGCCGCGTCCTATGACTGCGACGGAGACACCCTGCTGTTCGTGGTCGAGCAGGAGGGCAAGGGGGCCTGCCACACCGGCCAGCGCTCCTGCTTCTTCCGGTCCTTCGGGTGACCCTCCGGCCCTGCCGCGAGGACTTCCGGGCCCTTGCCCGGACGCACACCGTCCTCCCGGTGTGGCGCGAGGTGCTCGGCGACCTCACCACCCCGGTCGCGGCGTTCGCACGCGTGGTCGGCGACGAGCCGGGGTTCCTCCTCGAGTCCGTCGAGCACGGCGAGCGGTGGAGCCGCTGGTCGTTCGTGGGCCGCAAACCGCTGGCCACCCTCACCGCCCGCGGCACGGCCGTGACCGCCACGGGTTCACTTCCCGACGGCGTCCCCCTCGACCGCGGGATCCTCGCCGCCATCGAAGCGGTGCTCGCCGCCTGGCGGGCGCCCACCCTCGACGACCTGCCCCCGCTCCACGGCGGCATCATGGGCTACCTCGGCTACGACGTCGTGCGCGAGGTTGAGGACCTCCCCAAGGTGCCCACCGACGACCTGGGCCACCCCGACGCGATGGTGGCCGTGATCGGGCAGCTGGCCGCCTACGACCACTGGCGTCAGATCGTCACGCTGATCGACAACGTCATCGTCGAGCCAGGGCTCTCCGACCGCGAGCTCGACCAGCGCTACGACGAGGCCGCGGCCCGGCTCGAGCAGCTGGCCGTCGACGGCACCCGCGCCATCGACGAGCCACTGGTCGACCCGCCCTCGCGCGACGACGAGCTGCCCGAGGTCACCTCCACGATGGGGCGCGAGGTGTTCTGTCGCGCCGTCGAGGTGGCCAAGGAGCACATCCTCGCCGGCGACATCTTCGAGGTCATCGTCGCCCAGCGGTTCGACCTCGACCTGCACGCCGACCCGTTCGACGTCTACCGGGTGCTGCGCCAGGTGAACCCGAGCCCCTACATGTACTTCGTGCGGCAACCGGGGGTCACCCTCGTCGGCTCGTCCCCCGAGCCCCTCGTCAAGCTGCTCGACGGCACCGTCATCTCGCGGCCCATCGCCGGCACCCGCCGGCGCGGGCGGACCGAGGAGGAGGACCGTCGGATGGCCGCCGAGCTGGTCGAGCACCCGAAGGAGATCGCGGAGCACGTGATGCTCGTCGACCTCGCCCGGAACGACATCGGCCGGGTGGTGGAGTTCGGGAGCGTGCACCTCGACGAGATGATGACGCTCGAGCGCTACAGCCACGTGATGCACATGACGTCCCAGGTCTCGGGTCGCCTGCGCCCGGACAAGACGGCCATCGACGTCCTGCGGGCCACGCTCCCGGCCGGCACGGTGTCGGGAGCTCCGAAGGTGCGGGCCATGGAGATCATCGACGAGCTGGAGCCGACCAAGCGAGGGCCCTACGCCGGTGTGGTCGGCTACCTCGACTTCTCCGGCAACATCGACACGGCCATCGCCATCCGGACACTGGTGGTCGGGGACGACGGCCGTGCCTCGGTGCAGGCCGGAGCGGGTGTGGTGGCGGACAGCATCCCGGAGCACGAGGATCTGGAGTGCCACAACAAGGCGCGAGCCCTGCTCGCGGCGATCCCCGCGGCCCGCCGGATGACGGCCCGGCGTCAGGCCCACGCTGAAGGCGCCTCGAGCACCGCCCGGTAGCGTGCGGCCATGGACGGGACCGACCTCCGCAACACCCTCGGCGCCGTCGCCGTGGCGCGCGACGTCGTCCTGGTGCACGGCCCGGAGGCCGTGGCCTTCCTCCAGGGTCAGCTGAGCCAGGACGTGGACGGGCTGGCGGTCGGCGCCTCCGCCCCCGCCTTCCTCCTGCAGCCCACCGGCAAGGTGGAGGCGGTCGTCCGGATCACCCGCTCCGCCGACGACGAGGTGCTCCTGGACGTCGACGCGGGGTGGGGCGAGGCGGTGCTGGCCCGTCTGCGACGGTTCAAGCTGCGCACCAAGGCCGACCTCGACCCGGCCACGTGGACGGGCGTCGCGCTCCGCGGCCCCGGGGCTGGCGAGGCGGCCGCGAGCATGGCCGTCGACGGCGCACGACACCTGCCGGCGTGCTGGCCCGGCGTCGAGGCCGCCGACGTGCTTGGCCCGGACGGCGCGACGAGCTTCGTCGAGCTGGCAGGGGAGCGAGCGCTCGAAGCCCTCCGGGTCGAGGCCGGGGTCCCGGCGATGGGACGCGAGGTCAGCGGGAGCACGATCCCCGCGGAGCTGGGCCAGTGGCTGATCGACGCCTCCGTCAGCTTCACCAAGGGCTGCTACACGGGCCAGGAGCTGGTCGCCCGCATCGACAGCCGCGGGGGCAACGTGCCGAAGCCGCTCCGGGGACTGGTCCTCGACGCCACCGGCGCGGAGGCGGGAGCCTCGGTGCTGCACGGCGGCGCTGATGTGGGGCGGGTGACGTCGGTCGCCATGTCCTCCGCCCTCGGACCGGTGGCGTTGGCCCTCGTCGGCCGGGGCGTGGCCCCCGGCACCGCCGTCGAGGTGGGCACCGCGGACGGCCTGGTGACCGCGACGGTGGCGGAGCTGCCGCTCCGATGAGGTGGCGGCTCCTCCTGCTGGCGGCCGCGCTCGCTGCCGGCGCATGCAGCGGCGACGACGACGACGCGGACTCGTCGCCCCGACCCACCGACAGCCCGGTCACCTCGGCAGTCGACTACAGCGGCGTCGCCCTCGGTCGCGTGCCAGGCAACACGACGACCACGATCGTCGAGCAGGGGTCGGCCAGCATCCTCGGGAGCGTGTCCGGCCCCCGGGGCCTCGTCCCCGGCGCCACCGTGCGGGTGGAGCGGTTCGTCGCAGGCCGGGAGGTCGTCACCGACGTCGTCTCCGGGCCGGACGGGCGCTTCGAGCTGCGGGGTGTCCCGGGAGGCCGGTACCGGGTGCGGGCCTTCCTCGCCCCGTCTCTCGCCATGGTCACTCCGGACGTCCGCTTCCTGCGGGACGGCGAGGAGCACACCTTCGACCTCACCGTCACCGACCATCGGGAGCTCGTCGTGCGGGCGGACACCGCCCCCGAGCCGGCCGTGCTCGACGGTCCGGTGAACCTCGTCGCCGCCGTGGTGAGCCGCACCGTCGACGCCGACGGCATCGTGGGCAGCCAACCGGTGCCTGGCGTGCGGGTGCAGCTCGACGGGCTCGGCCGGTGGACGCTCCGCCAGCCGGAGGGCCCGCCCCGACCCCTGTTCCCCCGGGGGAGCGCCACCACGACGTCGACGACGTTCCTCGTCCAGTCCTCCGCGGCCTTCACCGACAGCGACGGACGGGTGCGCTTCGAGCTGCGGTGCGACGTCCCCGGGCCGCCCGGGCTCGTGCTCCTGGTGCCGATCATCGTGACCCCCGAGCCCGATCCGAACGCTGCGCCCGGCACCCCGCCCCCGCTGCCGGTGCCGCGCGTCGAGTCGATCCCCGTGGACGTGGCGGACTGCGTCGACCCGAGCGCGGTGGTCGAGCCGCCGCCGGAGGACGTCGTTCCGGACGAGCCGGCTGCGGAGGGCGCCGACGGATGAGCGGCGCCCACACGCACTACGAGGTGCTCGGAGTCGCGCCCGACGCCGACGCCGCCGAGCTGCGGCGCGCCTACGTGGAGCAGGCCCGACAGCACCATCCGGACCGGGTCGGGGGCAACGCGGATCGCATGCGGGCCGTGAACGAGGCCTGGGCCGTCCTGGGCGATCCGGGGCGGCGGCAGCAGTACGACGAGGCCCGCTCGGGGGGACCGGCCCTCGCCCCGCCGCGCCGGTCCCCGGTGCCCGACCCGAACTACGACCCCTTCGACGACCTCGACCCCTCGGAGTACGAGGACCACGACTTCGGCGTCGGCGAGCACGGCGTTCCGCGCGTGCCCGTCAACATCTCGCTACCGGGCTGGTTGGCCCTCATCCCGGTCGCCCTTTTCTGCGCGTCGGTGGGCCTCCTCTTCCTCGCCGTCCTCGTAGGCTCCGCCGCCGTCTTCGCAGTCGCGCTCATGACCTTCGTGCTCTCCACGCTGCTCTTCCTCTCGGCTCCGTTCGTCGCGCTGCTGGTGTCGCGCAGCGCCAGCCGCCGGCGGGACGACGGGCGGGGCTAGTGTCCCGGCAGGCTGACTCGCTGCGAAATAGATCGGCCAGATCCGTCCCTGGCTGCGTCCTCGGCCTCGCATTCGCTGGGGGAGTCCGTCGGCCTGCGTCCCTGCCAGGACCGGATCTGACTCGCCCATTTCATCAACGGACCAACCTGCCGGGACACTAGATGGCCACCTACCTGGACCGGATCCTGGAGGCGCACCGGGCCGCGGCACGTGCCGACGACCGCCCGTTCGACGGCCTCCTCGAGCAGGCCCGCTGCACCTCCGACCCCGTCCGCGGCTTCAGGGCCGCCCTCCGGGCCGCCTCGGTCGATCGGCTCGCCGTCATCGCCGAGGTGAAGCGGCGCTCGCCTTCGAAGGGAGCGCTGGCCCCTGATCTCGATCCGGCCGCGGTCGCCGGCGCCTACGCAGCGGGCGGAGCGGCCTGCCTCTCGGTGCTCACCGACGAGGAGAGCTTCGGCGGCTCGGTGGCCGATCTGCAGGTGGCCCGAGCGGCCGTGGCGGTCCCGGTGTTGCGCAAGGACTTCACCGTCTCGCCCAAGGACGTGTGCGACGCTCGGCTCATGGGCGCCGACGCTGTGCTGCTCATCGTCGCCGCCCTCGATGACGACGAGCTGGCCGACCTGCACCGGCTGGCGACCCACCTCGGCCTCGACGTGCTGGTGGAGGTGCACGACGAGGCCGAGCTGGCCCGTGCGATCGACGTGGGCGCCACCACCATCGGGGTGAACCAGAGGGACCTCATGACGTTCGAGGTCGACAACGCTCGAGCAGTGAGGGTCGGCGAGGCTATGCCCGATGGTGTGCTCCGCGTCGCCGAGTCGGGGATCCGCGGGCCCGACGATGCCGCTGCCCTTGCGGCAGCCGGGTTCCACGCGATCCTCGTCGGCGAATCGGTGGTCACGTCGGGCGACCCTGGACGAACGGTCGCCGGACTGCGCGCGCCGCGCCGGTAGCCTCCGCCCTGTGTTCGTCAAGATCTGTGGCATCACGAGCGAAGAGGACGCCCTCCTCGCGGTCGCCATGGGGGCGGACGCGGTCGGGTTCGTGTTCGCGCCGTCGGCCCGCCAGCTCGCGCCGGCCCGGGCCGCCGACATCGTGAAGCGGCTGCCGCCCGAGATCATGACCGTCGGCGTCTTCCGCGACGATGCTCCGCAGCGGGTCGTCGACGTCGTCCAGCAGGCCGGGCTGGCTGCCGCCCAGCTGCACGGCCACGAGTCGTCCGAGACCACCCGCTACGTCCGCGAGCGGATCCGGGTGGTCATCAAGGCCTTCCCGGGCGGCGATCCGGAGCTGGCGAACGTGGCCGACTACCAGGCCGACGTCGTGCTGCTCGACTCGGCCAGTCCCGGCTCGGGGCGCGTGTTCGACTGGTCGCTCGCCGAGGGTGCACCGTCGGGACACCGGATCCTCCTGGCCGGCGGGCTGCACCCCGGCAACGTAGGCGAGGCCATCGCACGCGTGCGCCCGTGGGGGGTCGACGTCTCCACCGGGGTCGAGTCGTTCCCCGGCGTCAAGGACCCGCGCAAGGTGCGGGCGTTCATCAACGAGGCCCGAGATGCTGCCCCGACGGACTACGAGGGCAGCGACGACGACCGCCCGTTCGACTGGATGATGGACGGCTGATGACCGCCGATCCGCAGCTGATCATGGGGGATCCCGGCGGCACCGGCCGCTTCGGCGACTTCGGCGGCCGGTTCGTCCCGGAGACGCTGATCCCGGCCTGCGCCGAGCTCGAGGCGGCGTTCCGCGCAGCCTGGGCCGATGCCGAGTTCCGCAAGGAGCTGGCCGACCTCCTCCACGACTACGCCGGCCGTCCATCCCGCCTCTACGACGCCAAGCGCCTGTCCGAGGAGCTGGGTTGCCGCCTGCTGCTGAAGCGGGAGGATCTCAACCACACCGGGTCGCACAAGATCAACAACGTGCTCGGGCAGGCGCTGCTGGCGCGCCGCATGGGCAAGCACCGCGTGATCGCGGAGACGGGCGCAGGGCAGCACGGTGTGGCCAGCGCCACCGCCGCCGCCCTCCTCGGCCTCGAGTGCGTGGTGTACATGGGCGAGGTGGACATGGTGCGGCAGTCGCTCAACGTCTTCCGGATGCGCCTCCTGGGAGCGGAGGTGCGTCCGGCAACGTCGGGCAGCGGCACGCTGAAGGATGCGATCAACGAGGCCATGCGGGACTGGGTGGCCACCGTCGAGACGAGCCACTACCTCCTCGGGTCCGTGATGGGCCCTCACCCGTACCCGTGGATGGTGCGGGAGCTGCACCGCGTCATCGGCGACGAGGCTCGCGAGCAGTGCCGCGCCCTCACGGGCGGCGATCCCGACGTCGTCACGGCCTGCGTCGGCGGCGGCTCCAACGCCATCGGGCTCTTCTCGGGCTTCGCCGATCTGCCCGCCGTCGAGCTGGTGGGCGTGGAGCCGGCGGGGGGCGCGGCGGTCGGGCACGGGGTGCCGGGCATCGTGCACGGGTCGAAGTCGTTCCTGCTCCAGGACGAGCACGGCCAGGTGGTGGAGGCGGAGTCGATCTCGGCGGGCCTCGACTACCCGGGCATCGGGCCGGAGCACGCCCACCTGTCCGCCACCGGCCGGGCGCGCTACGAGCAGGTCACCGACGCCGAGGTGATCGAGGCCTTCCAGGTGCTCGCCCGCACCGAGGGGATCATCGCCGCCCTCGAGTCGGCCCACGCCCTCGCTTGGGTCCTGCGGGCCCGGGACCAGATGGCCGGGAAGGTCGTGCTGCTGAACCTCTCAGGCCGTGGCGACAAGGACGTGGCGCAGGTGGCCGACATCCTCGGACGCACCGCGGGGGCGTGAACGCGATGCCCGAGCATGCCTGAGCACGGTCCGCTCGAGACGCACCTCCGCGCCCGTCGCGAGACCGGCCACAAGCTCCTCGTCCCCTACGTCACCGGCGGGCTGGGGAAGGACTGGCCCGACGTGGTCAGCGCCTACGCCGCGGCCGGGGCCGACGCGATCGAGATCGGGATCCCCTTCTCCGATCCGGTGATGGACGGGCCGACGATCCAGGAGGCGTCCGAGGTCGCGCTGGCCGCGGGCGCCAACCTCACCGATATCCTCCACGCGCTCAAGGGCGCCGACGCCGGGGTGCCCCTCGTCGTGATGACCTACGTCAACCTCGTGTTCCACGCGGGTTGGGAACGCTTCGCGTCCGAGGCCGTGGCTGCAGGGGTGCGGGGGCTGATCCTCCCGGACCTGCCCATGGAGGAGCTCGACGTGTGGGCGCCCGTCGGCGAGGCGGCCGGCATCGAGACGGTGCTCCTCGCGTCCCCGCTCACCCCGGACGACCGCCTGGCCACGCTGTGCGATCGCTCCCGCGGCTTCGTGTACGGCGTCAACCTGCTCGGCGTCACCGGGGAGCGCACGTCCCTGGCGGACACCTCCACCGTGCTGGCCCGACGGCTCAAGGTCACCACCGACCGGCCCGTCATCATGGGGTTCGGCATCTCCAGCCCCGACCTGGCGCGCGACGCCACCGCCGACGCCGACGGGGTCGTGGTGGCGTCGGCGCTGATGCGGATGCGGCTCGACGGGGCCGGGCCGGAGGAGCTGGGCGCGTTCGTGGCCGAGCTGCGGGCCGGTCTGGATCGGCATCGCTAGCCCGTCCTCTTCGCTAGCCCTGTGTCGGTTCGAGGTGCTCGCGGAAGAAGGCGAGCGTGCGGTCCCACGCCAGCTGCGCGGCGGCGGGGTCGTGCTCCGGCCGGTCGTCCTCGAAGAACCAGTGAGCGGTGCCCGGATAGCGGTGGAACGACGTCTCGAGGCCCAGCAGGTGGAGGTCGGCCTCGAGCAGCACCAGCCCGTCCTCGTCCACGAAGGGGTCCTCCTCGGCGTAGTGCCCGAGGTAGGCGGACGTCGACCCGGCGAAGTCGATGTCCTGGCCGCCGTAGAACGCCGTGGTCGCGGCGACCCCCTCCGGCACCCGGACCGAGAGCCACAGCCCCAGCGACGCGCCCATGGAGAACCCGAGGACGCCCACCGGCGCGGCGGGGGTGGCCGGCAGGTTTCGCAGCGTCCGCAGGCTCGACCGGGTGAGGTGGGCCAGCTCGTTCGGGTCGGCCTCCTCCAGGAGGCGAGCGGCGTCCTCGACAGAGTCGGTCACCTGTCCGTCGAAGAGGTCGGGCGCCAGCGCCACGAACCCCTCGGCAGCCAGGCGGTCGCACAGCTCCCGGAAGAACGGCTTCAGCCCCCACCACGCGTGGAGCACGAGGATGCCCGGCCCCCCGCCCGTCTCGGGCAGGGCGAGGTACCCGGTGCCGGCACGTCGCTGATCCACCGGTGGCAGGGTAGCGGCGGGCCCGCTGGCTACCTTGGGGGGGTGAGCCACGGCACCAAGTCGGACGACTGCGACCTCTGCGAAGCGGCCAAGATCACCCACTGGTTCCACGAGGACGACATCTGCTGGATCGCTGAGTGCGAGGTCTGCGACACCCCGATGGTCGTGTGGCGTTGGCACGGCACCGAGCCGGACTCTGTGGAGCTGGCCCACATGCAGTCGGCCCTGGCCCGGGTGGCCGAGTCCGTGTTCGACGGCCACTACGTGGATGACAACATGCGGAACATCCCCGACCACTACCACGCCCATGCGCGCCCCGCCGGTGGCTTCTTCGGCCACGGCCGGCGCAAGGACAAGGGCGGACCTCGGCGGCCGTGACCGTTCACGATGCTCTCGGAGGCGAACCGTTCTTCGTCGATCTCGTGCACCGCTTCTACTCCGCAGTCGCGGCCGACCCGTTGCTGAGGCCCCTCTACCCCGACGACCTGACCTCCTCGAGTCAGCACCTGGTCCAGTTCCTGCGTCAGTACTGGGGCGGCCCGGGCACATATAGCGAACAGCGGGGCCATCCCCGCCTGCGTCAGCGGCACGGGCCCTTCGTGATCGGCGAGCCCGAACGAGACGCGTGGCTGGCTCACATGACGGCGGCGCTGAGGACGGTCGCGGCCGATCGGGGCGTAGCCCCCGAGCTCGAGGCCCAGCTCCTCACCCATTTCACCGACACCGCCGATTTCCTGGTCAACGCCCGCTAGGCCAGCCCGAACCGCCACGACGGACCGGGCGGTCGGGTGGGGTGAGGCCGACCTGTACGATCGCCCACCGTGCCCACGACCACCCCCGAACCAACCGGGCAGCCGGCTCCCGAGGAGGCCTTGACGTACCTCCTCGAGCTGCTGGAGCTGGAGCCTCTCGAGGTCAACCTCTTTCGGGGTTCCAACCCCGAGGCCTGGGCCGCTGGCCGTGTCTTCGGGGGCCTGGTGGCGGCCCAGGGGCTCCGCGCCGCTATCAACACCGTCGAGGCACCTCACCTGGTGCACTCGTTCCATTCGTACTTCATTCGCCCCGGCCAGATGGGACCGCCGATCATCTACTCGGTCGATCGGATCAGGGATGGCCGTTCCTTCACCACTCGCAGGGTCACCGCCATCCAGCACGGGGCGGCCATCTTCGTGATGGACGCCTCGTTTCATCGCGACGGTGAGGAAGGGATCGATTACCAACTCCCCGTCGCGTCCGATGCGCCCGGGCCGGACTCACCGGTCGGTCTTTCGGCCAGTGCTGGACCGTTCGGGGCGGGCATGCCGCGGCCGCCGATGTTCCTGCCCTTCGAGATGCGAGAGCTGGGCCCGACCGAACCCGAGGCGGACGGCACCTATCGCTCCACTCGCCGGGTCTGGATTCGCACCAGGGCGCCCCTGCCGGCGGACCCCTCGGTCCACGCCTGCGTCCTCACCTTCGTCTCGGACCTGGCCGTGATCCTGGCCGTGCGTCCACCGAGCGCCGGATCGGGCATGGACGGGTTCATGGGGGCCAGCCTCGATCATGCCGTCTGGTTTCACAGGGCCGTGCGAGTCGACGACTGGCTGCTCTACGACCTGCACGCGGTGTCGAACTTCAATGCCCGGGGTCTGGCCCGCGGCCTGCTCCACGACCGCTCCGGTCGACTGGTCGCCTCGATGACTCAGGAATGCCTGATACGCACGGCCGCCCCGGCCCCCGGGACCAGCGCGTGAGCGGTCGTCGAGGCCCAGGCCTGAGCTCGTCTCGGGGCCGCCGGCTGCCGCAACCGATCCGGGCACGTCGGCCCGCGACTCGGGGCTAAGGTCCCGCGCCATGGCCTCGTTCTCAGGAGCGGCAGCGGTCGTGGGGGTGGCGGAGACCGATTACGTCCGCGGCTCCGACCAGACCGTGCCCGAGCTCATCCTCTCCGCCAGCATGGCCGCCATCGCCGACGCCGGCCTCACCCCGGCCGACGTCAACGGCATCATCCCGCCCCCGGGGTTCCTGTCTCCCGAGGAGATTGCGGCCAACCTCGGGATACCCGAGTTGCGGTACTCGGTCACGCTCCACATGGGAGGCGCCAGCCCGACCGCTTCGCTGCAGAGCGCGGCGATGGCCATCGCCAACGGGGTCGCCGACGTGGTGCTTATCACCTTCGGTTGGAACGGGTACTCCGCGCTCCGGCCCCGAGCCGGCGCCCGGCCCACCAGCCGCCATCTGGATCCCGGTCCCTTCGCCGAGACAGCGGCGGCGTTCTACGCGCCCTACGGGCTGCGGTCGCCCGCCCAGTGGTATGCGCTGTACCTGTCCCGCTACGTCCGAGCACACGGCGTGCAGCCCGAGGACGCCGCCGCGGTCGCCATGGCCTGCCGCAAGCACGCCCACATGAACGACAAGGCGCTCATGGGGGGCCGGGAGATGACGCTCGAGGACTACCTCGGCTCGCCCTTCATCGCCGAGCCGCTGCGCAAGCTCGACTGCTGTATAGAGACCGACTGCGCCAACGCCATCGTGATGACCTCGATCGAGCGGGCCCGTGACCTGCCCCACCCACCGGTCGTGTACCTCGGCGGCGCCGAGGGCCATCCCTATCCTGCCGACGAGATCACCAACCGTCCCGACATCCTCCGCCTGGGGATCCACTCGGCTGCCCCCAGGGCGTTCGCCATGGCGGGCGTGAAGCCGACTGACATGGACTTCCTGCAGGTGTACGACTGCTTCACCTACGTGGTCCTGCTCCAGCTCGAGGCCCTCGGGTACGCGGAGCCGGGCGGGGCCAAGGATTTCGTCAAGGGCGGAAACATCGAGCTGGGTGGCCGGTACCCCATGAACACCCACGGCGGCCTGCTCTCCCAGGGGCACTGCTGGGGCATCAACCACATCGTCGAAGCGACTCGGCAGCTCCGCCACGACGCCGGGGCCGCCCAGGTCAAGGACTGCGAGCTGGGCGTGGTAACCGGCTACGGCGACCTGGGCGATGGCAGCGTGGCCGTCTTCGGGAGGGACCGATGAGCACCCAGCCGCAGAAGTTCGTGCCCCAACCCGAGGGGCTGCCCCTCGAGTTCCACCAGATCGCGGCCCGCACCGGCACGTTGCACCTCCAGCAGTGCAGCGGCTGCGGTGCCTTCCGGCACCCGCCCCGGGTCTACTGCGCCTCGTGCTTCTCTCCGAAGTACGAGTTCGTGCCCTCGGCTCACCGCGGGTCGCTGTACTCGCTCACCATCAGCCACCGCAGCTACGACCCCGGGTGGGCCGAAGAGGTGCCCTATGCCGCCATAGCCGTCGAACTGGACGAGGGCCCGCGGGTCCTCGGCGTGTTCCGGGGCAGCCCGTCGGGGTTGGAGCTGGGTGACCGGGTGCAGATCGAGGTCGAGGCCCAGAACGAGGACTTCGTCCTCGTGTGGGTGGACCGCGAGGTCTGACCCCCGGCCCGGGCCTAGCGGCTGCCGGCCAGCTCGAACCCCCGGTAGCCGTCCCGGACGACCTCGTCGCAGGTCTCGCGGTAGCGGCCGACGCCGCCCACATAGGGCATGAACACCCGGGTCTTGCCCTCGATGTTCGCTCCCAGGTACCACGAGTTGCAGGAGGGTGCCGTGAACGGTGTGCCGATGGCCACCTCGTTGACGTGCTCCGCCCAGGACTCCTCGGCGTCGTCGGTGGTGTCGATGGTGGCGGTGCCGTTGGCCCTCATGTAGGTGATGGTGTCGGTCACGAAGTCCACGTGCTGTTCGATCGACACGATCATGTTCGACAGCACGCTGGGGCTGCCGGGGCCGGTGATCAGGAACATGTTCGGGAAGCCCTCCGACACCAGGCCGAGGTAGGCGCGAGGTCCGCCGGCCCACTTGTCGGCCAGAGTGCGCCCGCCACGCCCGCGGATGTCGATGCGGGTGAGCGGCCCGGTCATGGCGTCGAAGCCGGTGGCGAAGACGAGGACGTCCACGTCGAACTCGCCCTGCGCGGTGGTCACGCCGGTGGGCGTGATCGCCTCTATCCCGCCCTTGCGGAGGTCGACGAGGGTGACGTTGTCCCGGTTGTACGTCTCGAAGTAGTCGATCTCGACCACCAGCCGCTTGCACCCGACCGGATAGTCGGTGGGGATCAGGGCGTCCGCGATCTCGGGGTCGTTCACCCGGCTGCGCACCAGGTCCGCGAAGAACTGCTGCATGGACTTGTTGAGCTCCGGATCCGACAGGGCGCTGAAGCCGGCCAGGGCGCCGAAGCCCAAGCCCTGCTCCTGGCCGTCGGGGCCGACGTGGGTGAAGCCGGATATGCCGATGGCCGAGGTCCGCTGCATATCACGGACCTTCCGGTAGTTCTGCTTGATCTGGGCCTCGAAGTTCGGATCGGTGGGGGTCACCGCGGCCGGGACCGCGTAGTTGGGCGTGCGCTGGAAGATGGTCAAGTGCTCGGCCGCGGCGGCCAGGTGCGGGATCGACTGGATGCCCGACGACCCCGTGCCGATGATCCCCACCCGCTTGCCCTGGAGATCCACGCCTTCCCGGGGCCACAGGCCGGTGTGGACCATGTCGCCAGTGAAGGTGTCGATGCCGGGGATCTGGGGGAAGTTGGGGGCCGAGAGCGACCCCGTGGCCATGACGCACCAGGTGGCGACGTATTGGTCCCCCCGATCGGTCTCCACCATCCAGCGGTTCGCGTCGTCGTCGAACACTGCGGAGGTGACCCGGGTTCCGAACACGAACTCGCGGCGCAAGTCGTGGCGATCGGCGACGTGGTTCACGTACTTCTCGATCTCGGGCTGGGCCGACATTGTCTCGGGGAAGCTCCACTCCTGCTCCAACTCCTCGTCGAAGCTGTAGGAGTACTCGACCGTCGGGACGTCGCATCGGCACCCGGGGTATCGGTTCCAATACCACGTCCCGCCCACCTCGTCGCCCGCCTCGATGCCGCGCAAGCTCAGCCCGAGCGCGCGGAAACGATGGACGGCGTACAAGCCCGCGATGCCAGCCCCGACGATCACGACATCGACGTCGAGCCGCTCGGGCGTCCGGCCCGCCTGCGCGGAGCCGTTCGAAGAGCTGCTCATAGCGACCTCCTCCTTCCCGCGCCTGGGGGCGCGTGGCGATGCATCGCCCCGCAGCATGGCAAGAACGGCGCCCTGTCGTCCACGCCCAAACAAGGTGCCTACCCGTAGAGCGCGGCTCATATATATGATTGCCAGCCGGTATATACTCACGGCCATGGCGAAGCACCTGGTCGACATCGACGAAGAGGCTCTGGGCGCCGCTCGTGCCGAACTCGGGACGCATACAATCCGCGACACCGTGAACGAGGCGCTCTCCCGAGCGGCCGGGCAGCGGTCGGCCGAGGTGAAGCGGTCGCTCGATCGGCTCGCTCGTCTCGAGCTTGACGACCAGAACGACGCGTGGCTCTGACGCACCTGCTCGACACGAGCGTCGTGACCCGGCTCGGTCACGAAGGCGTGCGTGCCGTTGTCGAGCCCCTTGCGTCGTCGGGTTCGCTTGCCCGGGCGGGGATCACCGATCTCGAGATCGGCTACTCGGCCAGAAGCGCGAAGCAGTGGGACCGAGCGTTTGATGCACTCGACGCCTTCGAGTTGATCGAGACCTCGGCCGATCACGTGCGTCGCGCCCGTCAGGTACAACGGCTCCTCGCTGGGAAGCATCAGCGCGGCCGGAAGGTGCCCGACCTGTTGATCGCCGCGGCGGCGGAGGCGAACGATCTTGCGGTCCTCCACTACGACGCGGTCTTCGATCGCATTGCCACGGTCACCGGTCAGCGCGTCGACTGGGTCGTGTCGGCGGGCTCGGTGGACTGAACGCTCGGTCTACCCCGGCTCGGACGGCGTTGAAGCTCGAGTCGTCGCCCATCTGGAAGCAGATGCGGCCGCTCAACGAGCCGTCTTCCGACTGCGCCAGCGCCCCTCGATCTTCACGAGCCGCAGGCTCGCTCGGTCGCGCGGCGTATCGTCGACCCATGACGCTCGAGCCAAGTGCCAAGGCCCCGGACTTCACCCTGCTCGACCAGCACGGCGAGCCCTTCACGCTGTCGAAGTCGCTGAAGCAGCGCAAGGCGGCGCACTTCATCTTCTTCTACCCGAAGGCCGACACCCCCGGCTGCACCACGCAGGCGTGCGGGCTGCGGGACATCCTCGGCGACATCGGCGACACCGCAGTCCTCGGCATCAGCCCGGACCCGCCGAAGAAGCAGGCCAAGTTCGACGAGAAGTACGGGCTCGGGTTCCCGCTCCTGGCCGACGAGGGCCACGCTGTGGCCGACGCCTACGGCGCGTGGGGCGAGAAGTCGATGTACGGCAAGAAGTACCAGGGCATCATCCGCTCCGCCTTCCTCGTGGACGAGCACGGAAGGATCGCCGAGGCCTGGCCGAAGGTCAGTCCGAAGGACACGCCGGCCAACCTGCTGAAGTCCCTGGGCGGCTGACGAGGTGGACGGGGCGCTGCCTGCCCCCGCGGACGTCCTGCCGCATCGGCCGCCCTTCCTCTTCGTCGACGAGCTCGTCAGCGTCGACCCCGGCCGGTCGGCCGACGGGCGCTGGCACCTCACGGGCGACGAGGCGTTCTTCACCGGGCACTTCCCGGGTCGGCCGACGTTGCCCGGCGTGCTCATGGTCGAGGCGCTGGCCCAGCTGGGCGCAGTTGCCGTGCTCCTCGAGCCGCGCTACGCGGGCAAGCTGCCGCTGTTCGGTGGCATCGACGGCGTCCGGTTCCGGCGCCAGGTGGTGCCCGGAGAGACGCTCGACCTCCGCGTCGAGATGGGCCGCCTGTCCTCGAGGGCCGGCAAGGGCCACGGCCGGGCAACGGTGGGCGAGCAGCTGGCCTGCGAGGTCGACCTCCTGTTCGTGATCGTCGACGGCTGATCTCACGTTCGGGCGCTCCCCAGCGTTGGACCACCGTGCAGCTGCCCCCGTTCCAACACCTGCTCGACTCCCATGGCGTCGCGCTGCACCGCTTCTGCGTGGCGCAGGCCGGCCCTGACCACGGGCCGGACTGCTTCCAGGAGGCGATCATCGCCGCCCTGCGGGCCTACCCGGGCCTGCGGGACGCGTCGAACCTGCGGGGCTGGCTGTTCACGATCGCGCACACAAGGTGCTCGACCACCACCGCGCCACCGCCCGCCGTGCCGCCCCGAGCGACGAGCCCGCAGCCGGTCAGCCCCCCGGCAGCATGACCCCCGACCCGGCGATCGACGCCGAGCTGTGGGCCGCCGTCGGTCGCCTGCCCGACAAGCAGCGGGGGGCCATCGCCCTCCGCTACCTGGCCGACCTGCCCTACGCCGACGTCGCCGTCGTGCTCGGATGCAGCGAGGCGGCAGCCCGCCAGAACGTCCGAGCCGGCCTGGCCGGGCTCCGCCAGGAGGTAGTCCGATGACGCCCACCGACGACACGCCGAGCAACGAACGCGACGACGCGCTCGAGCAGGCCCTGCGAGCAGGCGCGGAGGCGTCGCCCGCCGCTGATGCCGCCCTGCGCCGGGCGGTCGAGGCGGCGGTCGCCGACGGCCTGGTCGACGTGGCCTGGACCTCGGTTGACACCCCCATCGGCCCGCTGTTCGTCGCGTCGACCGATGCCGGCGTGGTGCGGATCGACTTCGGCGTCGAGGATCGGATGCTGGTGGACCTCGCCCAGCGCATCTCGCCCCGTGTGGTCGAGGCCCGCGCCCGGCTCGATCCGGTGCGTCGGCAGCTCGACGAGTACTTCGAGGGACACCGGCGCACGTTCGACCTCCCGCTCGACTGGCGGCTGTCGCACGGCTTCCGCCGCACGGTCCTCGAGCACCTCTACGCCGACGTGCCCTTCGGCCGCACCGTGAGCTACCTCGAGCTGGCCGCAGCCGCGGGCAACGCGAAGGCGTCCCGCGCCGTCGGGTCGGCCATGGCCACGAACCCGATCCCGATCGTGGTGCCCTGCCACCGCGTGCTGCGGACCGGAGGCGCGCTCGGCGGCTACGGCGGCGGGCTCGACGCCAAGCGGCGCTTGCTCGCCCTCGAGGGCGCAACCCTCCTCTGAAAGAGCGGCGCAGTGACGCTCCCCGGACGTTCGTCAGGGTTCGGGCGCGGGCGCCAACGGTGCGCACAGCGTCTGGTGGTCGACGAGCCAGCCCCCGCTCTCCGTCTGGCGCACCTTGAAGGATCCGGCGTTCCTGCCCTGGTGCCGCACGGCCACCTGGAGGTGACCGGGTGCGGCGCTGACCACGGAGAAGGCAACCGGTTCCCGGGTGTCGGCCGACGCTCGCGGGCAGGGAGTCCCTGCGTCAGACGGACGTGAGCACGAGGGAGCCGTTGTGGCCGCCGAACCCGAAGCTGTTCGAGATCGTCGGGCCGGGCTCCCACGGGCGGGGGGCGCCCATCACGAGGTCGATGGCCGGGAGGTCGGGATCGACCTCGGTGGTGCCGACCGTGGGCGGGATGACCCTGCGTCGCATCGACTCGACGACCGCAATCGCCTCCATGGCTCCGGCCGCGCCGAGCGAGTGCCCGGTGATCCCCTTCACCGAGGTGACCGGCGGGCCCGGCAGGCCGAACAGCTTCTCGAGCGCCTCTGCTTCGGCGGCATCGTTCAAGGGGGTGGAGGTGCCGTGGGCGTTCACCTGACGGATCGCCGAGGGCTGGATGCCTGACGCAGCGAGGGCGATCTCCATGCACGAGAAGGCGCCGCGTCCGCCCGGGGCTGGGGCGGTGATGTGGTGGGCGTCGGCGGTGGAGGCCCCGCCGAGCACCTCGGCCAGGATCGTGGCCCCGCGTGCTTCGGCGACGTCCCACGCCTCGAGGACCAGGACGGCCGCGCCTTCGGCGATGACGAAGCCGTCCCGCTCGGCGGCGAAGGGCTGGGAGAGGTTGCGGGACGACATCGCGGTCATGTTGGTGAACCCGGCGGTGCCCACGGGCGTCATCGCCGCCTCGGTGCCGCCGGCGGCGACCACGTCGCAGCGGCCGCTGGCGATCCACATGGCAGCATCGACGATGGCGTGGGTGCCGGCTGCGCAGGCGGTGCTCACGGTCTGGCAGGGACCCTGCCAGCCCCACCGCATCGACACCGTGGCCGACGGGGCGTTGGGCATCATCATCGGCACGAGGAACGGCGACACGCGCCGCGCCCCCTTCTCGTGGTAGATGGTGATCTGCTCTTCGAGCGTGCCGATGCCGCCGATGCCGGTGGCGATCAGCACGCCGTGGCGGAGCGGGTCGCCGGTGATGTCACCGGCCTGCTCGCGCGCCTGGTTGGCCGCGGCCAAGGCGAGCTGCGTGACCCGGTCGGCCCGTCGGGCCTCCTTCGCGTTGCTGAAGACGGCCGTGGGGTCGAAGTCGTGCACCCGCCGCTCGCCGGGAGGCGGGGCACCGCAGAGGCCTTCCCAGAAGGCGTCCACCCCGGTGCCGCAGGGCGACACGATGCCGAGACCCGTGACGGCGACCCGCCGACCACCCGGAGCCATCGGCTAGGCGCCTGCGCCGAGCTTGGCCGTCACCATGTCGATGGCCTGCCCGACCGTCTTGATGTCGGCCAGCTCTTCTTCCTCGACGGTGATGTCGAACTCGTCCTCGAGGGCCATCACGAGCTCGGCCAGGTCGAGGCTGTCGGCGTCGAGGTCCTCGGCGAAGCTGGCCTCACGGGTGACCTGCGAGGCCTCCACGGACAGCACGTCCACGGCCAGGGCGGTGAAGCGTTCGAGGGTGTCGCTCATCTTGGGGGAGTGCTCCTTGTGCGGGAATCGGGAGATCTTGGTTCGGTCAGTGGCCCATGCCCAGGCCGCCGTCCACGGGCAACACGGCACCGGTGACGTAGGCCGCAGGGTCCGAGGCCAGGAAGGTTACGACGGCGGCCACCTCCGCGGGGGTGCCGATGCGCCCGACGGGGACCTGGGCAGCCATCGCCGCCCGAGCGTCGTCGGACAGCGCGGCCAGCATGTCGGTGTCGATCGGGCCGGGGGCGACGACGTTGGCGGTGATGCCACGGGGGCCGTACTCGCGGGCGATGGACCGGGCGAGGCCGATGAGGCCCGCCTTCGACGCGGCGTAGTTGGCCTGGCCAGGGGCACCGACGTAGGCGCCTACGGAGGACACCACGATGATGCGGCCCCACCGCGCCCGCATCATCTTCGGCACCACCCGCTTGGCGAGGCGCCATGTGGCGGTGAGGTTGGTGTCGATGACGTCGGCGAACTCGGCCTCGGACATCCGCACGAGCAGGCCGTCGCGGGTGATCCCGGCACTGGCGACGAGCACCTCCACGGGCCCGAGCTCGGCCTCGACGGTGCTCAACGCAGCCTCGACCGCCTCGGGGTCCGTCACGTCGCAGGGGACGGCCAGCAGTCCGGGTTCGTCGACCGGGGTGGAGGAATGGGTGACGGCCACGCGGTGGTCAGCCTCGGCGAAGGCACGGGCGCAGGCGAGACCGATGCCCCGACTGCCGCCCGTGATCAGGATCGTGCGCCGCGTCGACGGGTCCGTCACGTTGCCCATTCGACCACGGCCGACGCCCACGACATGCCGGCGCCGAAGCCCACCACGAGCACGAGGTCGCCGGCGGCGAGTCGGCCTGCATCGGCCGCCCCCACGAGGGCCAGCGGGATCGACGCGGCAGAGGTGTTGCCCACGAGGGCCAGGTTGTTGGCGGTGCGCTCGGCCGAGATCCCGAGCTTGGAGCAGGCCGAGGCGATGATGCGAGCGTTCGCCTGGTGCGGAACGAAGAGCGCGATGTCGTCGACGGAGCAGCCGGCCCCCTGGAGGGCCCGTTCGGCGGACTCGACCATGATGCGGACGGCGCGTCGGAACACCTCCGGCCCGTCCATCTGAATCGTCCCGCCGGCGTCGGCGTGGAGGATGTGGCGGAGGCTCCCGTCGGAGCCGAGGTCCCAGCCGAGCACGCGCCCGGGGCCGCCGCCGCCCTCGAGCACGACCGCTCCGGCTCCGTCGCCGAAGAGGATCGCCGTGCCGCGGTCCTCCCAGTCGACGATGCGGGACATCGTCTCCGCGCCGATCAGGAGCACGCGCCCGAGCCCTGACCGGAGGAACCCGTCGGCGGCCACGAGGCCGTACACGAACCCGGAGCACGCGGCGTTGAGGTCCATCGCCCCGCCAGCGATCCCCAGGCCCTGCTGCACCGCGGCGGAGCTGGCCGGCATCGTCTCGTCGGGCGTGCAGGTGCAGAGGATCACGAGGTCGACGTCGGCGCCGGGGACGCCGGCCTGGTCGAGGGCTCGGCGCCCGGCCTCGATGGCCAGCCCCGTGGTGGAGCCGCCGATGCGGCGCTCGCGGATGCCGGTGCGCTCGACGATCCACTCGTCGCTCGTGTCGAGGGTGGCCTCGAGGTCGGCGTTCGTCACGACCTTCTCCGGCAAGGCGGCGCCCCAACCGGTGATGCGGGCGCTCGAGCTGGCCACGTCACCCATCATGGTGCAGGTGTCCCGCAGCGGTGGAACGGGCGGCGGCGGACGATCACGCGCCGCTCACGCCGTGCGCAGCCACGCCACGGGCTGGCTGCGGGTGAGCCGCTCGCCGGTCACGGCGAGAAGGCCCATGACCAGCCCGCGGAACGGCGATCGGATCGCCTCGCCGGCCACGTGTCCGACGACGCGCCCCCGCTCGATCTGTTGGCCCTCGGCGAGGCCCTCGACGGGCACGAAGACGCCGGCGGCCGGGCTGACGACCAGCCGCTCCGTCGCGAAGAGGTGCTCTCCGTCGTCGTGCTCGACCGCCCCGGCCTCGCCGGCGGCCTCGAGCAGCGGCTCCAGGGCGGAGGGGTCGTTGGCGGCCAGCGCTCGCCCGTCCGGCGCGCCCCGCTTCGAAAGTCCGGTGAGGACCGTGCCCGGCCCGAGCTCCACGAAGGTCGTCACACCGTCGGCCACCATCCGCTCGATCGTCTGGCGCCAGCGGACGGGCGCAGTGAGCTGCGCCTCGAGGAGGGCGGCCCACCCGTCGGCGCCCTCGTGCGGAGCGGCATCGACGTTGGCGATGACCGGCACCTCTGCGGCCCGGAACGTCGTCGCCGCCAACGCCGCCGCTAGCCGGGTGGCGGCGGGTGCCATGAACGGCGTGTGGAAGGCCCCGCCCACCGGAAGGGCCATGACCTTGCGGGCGCCGAGGTCCTTCGCGATCGCGCTGGCCTCGGCGATGGCGTCGGGGTCGCCCGCGATCACGACCTGGCCGGTCCCGTTGGTGTTGGCCACCCACACGTCGCCCGTCGCCCGCTCGCACGCCTGCTCGACGACGGCGTCGTCGGCGCCGAGGATGGCGGACATCGTGCCCGGCCGGGCATCGGCGGCATCCTGCATGGCCGCCCCGCGCTCGGCAACCAGCCGGACGCCCTCGGTCAGGGGCAGGGCTCCGGCGGCGGTGAGCGCCGAGTACTCGCCGAGGCTGTGGCCAGCGGCGACGGCGCAGCGCACCCCGAGGGCCGTGACGGCGTCGTGCACGACGAGGCTGAGCACGAAGGTCGAGAGCTGGGCGTTCTCCGTGCGGCGCAGCTCGTCGGCGTCGGCCTCGAGCAGCAGGCGGGCGACGTCTCGCCCGCTGGCCTCCGACGCCGCCTCCACCAGGGCCCACGAGGGGTGGTCCGCCCAGGGGCGGCCCATGCCGGGCTGCTGGGATCCTTGGCCAGGGAAGAGGTAGGCGAGCATCCGGGGTATGACCGGCCTCCGGCCCGGTGCGTTTCACGATCGCGCCAAGTTCCCCCCGGGTAGCCCCATGCCCCCTCGTGAAGACCGACGTTGGGGGGGCCTGGTAGGGCCCCTGCGCGGTCGTGTGTCCGGGCCGGGAGGGGCACCGCAGTACGCTCTCCCGGCTGGCCCGGATGGTGGAATCGGCAGACACGGCGGCCTCAAAAGCCGCTGCCCGAAAGGGCGTGCGGGTTCGAGTCCCGCTCCGGGCACGTCAGCCGACGAGGCGGACGCCGGAGTTGCAGCCGATGGCGAGGGGCGAGATGTCCGAGCCGGCGACGTTGAGGCCCAGCAGGTCGGTGAGCGGGCCGAGCACGTCGTTGTCGAGCTCGTGGAGGAGCGGGTTCACCAGCAGCGACATGAGCGGCGCCAGGGTGTTGGTGACGCCGAGGTCGCCCAAGGTGCCGAGGACGCCGGTGCTGCCCGTCGTCGACAGGGCGACGTTGGCGAGGCCGACGTCGCCGCTCCCCGTCTCCTCGACGGTCACGCCGAGCACGTCCGGGGGGACGTCGAACTGCGCCAGGTCGGAGACGTTGGCCTGGGATGTGTCGAAGGCGAGGGTGAGCGACCCGATCAGGGGTCCGAGGGCGCCGCCGAGCAGACCCCGCTTCCCGAAGTCGATCGTCACCGTGCCGGTGACCGAGTACAGCCCGGTGCTGGTGGAGACGTCGAGGCGCTGCGGCGTGCCGCAGTCGATGGCCGCGATGTCGCCACGACCGTCGGCCAGCTTGACCGTCGCGTCGAGGGTCACCGTGGCGTCGACGAAGTCGATCGTCCCCAGCACGCCCCCCAGCACGCACTTCAGGTCGAGGATGTTCGCCGGCGTGCACTTGCCGACGTTCTGCGAGTTGACCTTCGTCGTCACCCGCAGCTCCGTCTGGCTCGTCGAGGTGCCCGTGCCGACCCGCCCGTAGTGGCTGACCTTCCCCTGGATGAGCCGGGCGCTGCCGCTGGTGTCGGCGATCGGCAGGTCGGTGCTGATGTCCGGCAGAGAGAGCGCCGAGCAGGTGCCGAGGTCCTGGGGGTCGGTGCAGCGGGACGCGAAGGCGGTGGCGGTCAGGAGGTCGAGGACGTTGACCGAGCCCTGCAGCGCCGACTCCTCCGCGCCGGTCTCGGCCGAGACGACGTCGCCGATCGAGATCGGACCGAAGGCTGTCACCTGGGCGGTGATCATGTTGCGGAGGACCGTGGCGTTGGCGGTGTCGCCGTTGCGCTCGAGCACCTTGGCCGCGGCGAGCAGGAACGTCTCGGTACCCACGTCGGTGTCGAGGGCGGACTCGGGGGTCAGCAGTCCGAGCTCGGCCGCGAGGTCACCCACGCCGATGTCGGCGCCGGCCAGGCCTTGGTAGCTGAGGGCGCTGATGCCCGCGGGGTTGCCGAGGATCGGCGTGAGGATGGAGTTCAGCATCCCCGAGTTGGACGTGCTCAGGTTGGCGCCGAACGAGCCGATGGAGAAGCCGGCCTTGGGCTCGCCGAACGCGGCGACGGCGCTGCGCGAGGCCGTGCCGGTGCCGGGCTGGAAGGCGTACTCGAACTCGTCGTCTGCCCGCACCCGGACGGCGTCGGGGATGCCCGTTGGTGCCGTGGGGATGAAGCCCGACACGTCGGTCCAGGTGCCGAAGTCGACGACGAGGTCGCCGGCGTCGAGCAGGCGGGTCGCCTCGTTCCGAGCGGCGGCGCCGGTCAGGTACGCCGTGTACTGCGGGTCGGCGAGGATCGCGCTCTCGGTGCGACCGTTGGCCAGGCGGACCATGTCCAGCGCGATGACGTCGGCTCGGGCCTGCATCGTCCGTCGGACGGAGCGCTGGCGACCGAGGTCCACGGCGAACGCCGTCATCACGAGCAGGACCGGCACGATGATGGCGACCAGCGGGAGGATGGCGCCGCGGTCCCGGCGGCCCCTCGGGGCGCCCTCGGGAAGATGGCTCATGAGTTCACGCGGGCCACGGAGGTGGCGACGAGCTCGTCGGGCATGAAGGCGCTGACGACGGGGAGGCTCGGCACGATGGGGCTGCTCCCGTAGTCGTGGCGGAGCGTGACGGACACGCAGTCGGCCTTGGTCGGGTCGTTCGTCAGGTCCGGCGCCGAGTCGTCGCAGTCGTGGAGCTCGACCTCGCAGGCCATGCCGTCGTCCCCGCAGGCCTGCCCGAAGCCGTTGAGGGCCTCGTCGGTCGCGTCCGAGGCATCGGCGAGGGCGTCGGTGGCCGGGAACGCCACCGCGCCGCCCCGGGCGCCTTCAGCGGCCGCCCGCGTCATGTCCTGCTTGAAGGAGAGGAGGAGGCCGAAGCTGATGATCCCGAACACCAGCGTGAACAGCAGGACCGAGATCAGCGTGAACTCGATGAGCGCGGCGCCGTCGTCGTCACGGGCGCGGCGGCGGCCCTGCGGGCCGTCTGGGGGTCGTGCGTGCATGGTCGCTCCCGACGCGTAGCCAATGGGGGGGTTCGTCCCAAACAGGTATCCGTCAGGAGCGGGCCGGTGACCATGGCCCGCGTGGGGGATCTTGGGTGGCCCCGCCGGACTAGTCACCCCGTGCCGTGGCGCCGGGGGGGCGACGCGCGAGTCAGTCCTCGGGCCCTCGGCCCCTGCGCTGCTCGACGAACTCCTCGAGCTCGCGACCGTCCACGCGCTCGCAGGTGCGCTTGTGGAGCCACGCCGTGGCGACGACGGGATCGTCGAGGTCGGGGTTCGGGGCGACCACCACACCTGCGCCGGCGAGGGCTGCGAGGTCGTCTCGCTCGGCCGCCGGCAGCTCGGGGTCGTGTTGGAGCAGGACGTCGCCCCGCTCGAGCACGCCGACCTGCACCGGGCGGCTCAGGGGCTCGTCGACGACGCCCTCGATCGGAGGCGTCGCTTGGTGAGGTCCGGACGTCGGGGGGTCGGACGTGTACTCCGCCGTGGCGTCGCCGAGCACGTGCACCAGGTAGCTCGGATCGAGGGCCTCCCGGATGATCGGCCCGCACCCCGAGGCGCCGACGTCGCTGTCGTCCCCGCAGCCGGCGAGGGCCACCAGCAAGGCGAGCGCGCCGGCCAACGTCGGGGGGAGCCGCACCCGCCGGAGCCTAGACTCGGCCCGATGTCGCAGTCCCTCGTCGAGCGCCGCCTGTCCGAGGTCGGAGCGCGCCTGCGCCAGCTCCGGGACGAGCTGGCGGTCTCCGACGAACAGCTGGCGCACCTGGCCGAGACCGCGGACGACGCCCGCCTGCGGGCCCTGGTGTCGGAGACGCCGATCGCGGACCGGGAGCACCAGGAGGCCCAGCGCCATGCCGACGCGATGCAGCGTCATCGCGCCGAGGTGCTGGAGAGCATCAGCCGCCTCGAGGTGACCCAGGACGAGCTCCTCGACCGGCTCGTCGCCGAGACCAGGCCCTAGCCTCCAGCACGCCCGGCCGAAAGGATCCACCCGTGACCCGCGTCGTCATCGCCGAAGATGAGGCCATCATCCGCCTCGACCTCAAGGAGACCCTCCAGGAGGAGGGCTACGAGGTCGTCGGCGAGACGGGTCGCGGCGACGAAGCGGTGCAGCTGGTCCGGGAGCTCGGCCCCGACCTCGCCATCCTCGACATCAAGATGCCCGGCCTCGACGGCCTGGCCGCGGCCCGGGAGATCTCGGCCGGGCGGCAGTCCGCCGTCCTCATCCTCACCGCCTTCTCCCAGCGCGACCTGATCGAGCAGGCGCGTGACGCCGGCGCGCTGGCCTACCTCGTCAAGCCGTTCCAGCGCTCGGAGCTCATCCCCGCCGTCGAGGTGGCGCTGGGCCGCTTCCGCGAGATGCAGGCGCTGTCCGACCAGAACTCGAGCCTCTCCGAGCAGCTCGAGACCCGGAAGCTCGTCGACCGCGCCAAGGGCCGGCTCATGGACGAGCACGGGTACGCCGAGTCGGATGCGTTCTCGTGGATCCAGAAGCGGGCCATGCAGGACCGAAAGACGATGCGCGCCATCGCCGAGGAGATCATCGCCGGCGACCTCTCGCCCGAGGCCTAGGGGCCGCCGGTGCCCCGCACGGTTCTCCTCATCGACGGCAACTCGCTCGTCTATCGCGCCTTCTTCGCCCTCCCCACCGACCTCGCGACGGCCTCCGGACAGGTCACCAACGCTGTCTTCGGGTTCACCTCCATGCTGGTGAACCTGCTCCGCGACCACCGACCGGATGCGCTCGCGGTGGCCTTCGATCGGCCCGAGCCCACGTTCCGCCACGAGCGCGTCGTGACCTACAAGGCCAACCGCGAGTCGGCCCCGGACATCCTGCGGCAGCAGATGGGCCTCGTCCGCGAGGTCGTGGACGCGCTGCGCATCCCCGTGTACGAAGTCGTCGGCGTCGAGGCGGACGACGTGATCGCCACGCTCGCCACCGAGGGCCGCGACCGCGGGGACGACGTCATCATCGTTACGGGCGACCGCGACAGCTACCAGCTCGTCGAGGACCCGCACGTGAAGGTCCTCTACAACCGCCGCGGGGTGTCCGACTACGCGCTCTACGACGAGGGTGGGATCCACGAGCGCACCGGCGTGCCCCCCACGCTCTACCCCCAGTACGCCGCCCTGCGCGGCGACCCGTCCGACAACCTGCCCGGGGTGCCCGGGGTGGGGGAGAAGACGGCGGCCAAGCTCATCACCACCTACGGCGGGATCGACGGGATCTACGAGCACCTCGACGCGCAGACGCCGAAGCTCCGGGAGAACCTCGCCGTCCACGAGGCCAACGTGCGCCAGAACGCCGAGGTCATGGTGCTCCTCCGGGACGTCCCGCTCGAGCACCACATCGACCACCTGGCCTACGACCCTTCCACCATCGACATCGCCGAGGTGCGGCGGCTCTTCGAGTTCCTCGAGTTCAACACGCTGTTCGACCGCCTGGCCGAGGCGCTCGACACCGACCTCGGTCCGTCGGCCAGCGACGCCGTCGTGCTCGAGGCCGAGGTGGAGGTGGCCGGCTCGCCGGCCCGCGTCGTCGAGGCGCTCACCGCGCTGCGCAGCGTCGACGACCCCATCGCCCTGGCCCCGGCCTGGGTGGGGGAGGAGGGGCGGTCGGCCCTCGAGGGCCTCGCCGTGGTGCTCGACGGCGACGAGGCTGCCGTGCTCTGGATCCCGGGCCCGCTCCTGGGCGACGACGCCGTGCGCGCCGCCTTCGGCGAGCTGGCCGGCGCCGACGGCCACCCGCTGGCCGCCCACCAGGCCAAGCCCATGGTGCGGGCGCTCACCGGCCTCGAAGTCGACGTGCGCAGCCTCACCCTCGACACCGCGCTGGCCGCCTACCTGATCGACCCGGCGGAGACGCGCTACCTGCTGGAGGAGCTGGTCGTCCGCTATGCCGGGGCTCGCCTCCCCGACGGCGACCCGGCCGCGGAGGGGCAGCTGGACCTCGAGGGTGCATCGACGCCGGCGCCGGTCATCGCCGGTCGGCGCGCGCTGGCCGTCGACCGCCTCGTCGGGCCGCTCCACGCCGCCCTCGACGCGCAGGGCCTCCGCCCGCTGAACGACGAGATCGAGGTGCCGCTGGTCGGGGTGCTGGCTCGCATGGAGGACGTCGGCGTCGGCGTGGACGTGGCCGAGCTCACGGCGCTGCGCGACCGGCTCGTGGCGGACTGCGAGCGCCTCAGCGGAGCGATCGTCGAGGCGGCCGGTCACGACTTCAACGTGAACTCCACCCTGCAGCTGCGCCAGGTGCTCTTCGACGAGCTCGGGCTCGCGCCGCAGAAGAAGACGAAGACCGGGTTCTCGACCGACGCGGCGAGCCTCGAGAAGCTGGCCGGCCAGCACCCGATCATCGACCACCTCCTGGCCTACCGCGAGGTCGAGAAGCTGCGCTCCACGTACGGGGACGGCCTGCTGGCCGAGGTGGGGCCCGACGGCCGCATCCACGCCACCTTCAACCAGACCGTTGCCCGCACGGGCCGCCTGTCGTCCGATCAGCCCAACCTCCACAACATCCCGGTGCGTTCGGAGCTCGGCCGCGAGTTCCGGCGGGCCTTCGTCCCGGCCGAGGGTCACGAGCTCATGGTCGCCGACTACAACCAGATCGAGCTGCGCTGCATCGCCCATCTGGCGGAGGACCCCGGGCTCATGGAGAGCTTCGGGTCGGGGCGCGACATCCACACCGACACGGCGGCGCGCATCTTCGGCGTCGAGCCCACCGGCGTCACGACCGAGATGCGCTCGAAGGCGAAGATGGTGTCCTACGGCCTCGCGTACGGGATGGAGGCCTACGGGCTCGGCCAGCGCCTCAACATCCCCACCGAGGAGGCGGCGACGATCCTCGATGCCTACTTCGTGGCCTTCCCCGCCGTCCGTGCCTACATGGAGCAGACGGTCGCGGAGGCTCGCCAGCGGGGCTACACCGAGACCCTGTTCGGCCGTCGTCGCCCGATCCCGGAGCTGGCTGCGTCGAACTTCCGCATCCGGCAGGCGGGGGAGCGCCAGGCCATGAACGCGGGGATCCAGGGGCTTGCCGCCGACATCTTCAAGGTCGCCCTCGTGCGCCTCGACGCGGCTCTGGCCGACGAGGACGTGCCCAGCCAGCTGATCCTCCAGGTTCACGACGAGGTGCTGCTGGAGGTGCCGCCCGAGTGCGTCGAGCGGGTGGGCGCCCTCGTGCGGGAGGTCATGGCCGGGGCCGCCGACCTGCGGGTTCCGCTCGAGGTCAACCTGTCGGTGGGGTCCAGCTGGGCCGCCGCCAAGAGCTGACCGGAGTGCCGGGCGATCGGTACCCGGACGGGCACTGGTTCGAGCCGATCGCCGACCACCTCGGCGCCGCCTACCTCCGCTACTCCTTCACGAAGGGCACCGAGCAGGAGGTGAGCTTCCTCGTCGAGGCCCTCGGGCTGGAGCCGGGCATGCGCGTGCTCGACGTCGGGTGCGGTCCGGGCCGCCACGCCCACGCGCTGGCCCGCCACGGCCTCGAGGTCGTCGGCGTCGACATCAGCCAACGGTTCGTCGACCTCGCCGGCCAGTCGGCGCCGGCGGGCGCGACGTTTCACCGGGCCGACGCCCGCCGGCTCGGGTTCACCGCCGAGTTCGACGTCGCCATCTCCCTCTGCCAGGGCGCCTTCGGCCTGGCCGGCGGGCCGGGCGCCCGGATCGACGGCGACGGCGTCGTGCTGGAGGGGATCGCACGGGCGCTGCGCCCGGGAGGGCGCGCCGCGGTGTCGGCTTTCTCCTCCTACTTCCAGGTGCGCTTCCTCGAGGAGCACCAGCACTTCGACGCTGACGCCGGCGTGAACCTCGAGCGCACCACCGTCAAGGACGAGGACGGCCGCGACGCCGAGGTGGATCTGTGGACCACCTGCTTCACGCCGCGCGAGCTGCGGCTCCTCGCCGCCGCCGCGGGGCTCGAGGTCGAGCACATCTGGTCGGTGAGCCCCGGCGCGTACCGGGCCGATCCGCCGACGATCCACTCCCACGAGCTCCTCCTCGTGGCGCAGCGGCCGTGACCTGGCCGACCCGCCAGGTGTACGCTGCCCGGCGGCGCGAAGCGCCTCGGCGCGAGCGCGCCACTCCACCGTCCCCTACTCCAAGCAGGCCCATCCCTTGTCCGACGACACCTTGACCTACGAGCCCAACCCGGAAGCCATCGAGGCGTCCAGCCAGATGGGCACCTTCGCCGATGATGGCACCTACACGCCGCGCCAGATCGTCGACGACGACCTGGGCGCCGGCGGCTTCGAAGCGGCCATCGACGGCACCATGGTGTCGGTCGAGGACGGGCAGCTCGTCGAGGGCACCGTGGTCAAGGTCGACCGGGACGAGGTCCTCCTCGACATCGGCTTCAAGTCCGAGGGCGTGATCCCGAGCCGCGAGCTCTCGATCCGCAACGACGTCGACCCGAACGAGATCGTGAGCCTGGGCGAGAAGATCGAGGCCCTCGTCCTCACCAAGGAGGACAAGGAGGGACGGCTCGTCCTCTCGAAGAAGCGGGCCCAGTACGAGCGGGCGTGGGGCGACATCGAGCGCATAAAGGAAGAGGACGGCGTTGTCACCGGCCCCGTCATCGAGGTCGTGAAGGGCGGTCTCATCCTCGACATCGGGCTCCGGGGCTTCCTCCCGGCGAGCCTCGTCGAGCTGCGCCGGGTGCGCGACCTGCAGCCCTACGTGGGCCGGTCCATCGAGGCCAAGATCATCGAGCTCGACAAGAACCGCAACAACGTCGTGCTGTCCCGCCGAGCGTGGCTCGAGGAGACCCAGAAGGAGCAGCGCGAGGACTTCCTCACGAACCTGAAGCCGGGCGAGGTCCGCAGCGGTGTCGTGTCGAGCGTCGTGAACTTCGGCGCCTTCGTCGACCTGGGCGGCATGGATGGGCTGATCCATGTGTCGGAGCTGTCCTGGAAGCACGTCGACCACCCGGGCTCCGTGGTCGCGGTGGGCGACGAGGTCACCGTGCAGGTGCTCGACGTCGACCTCGACCGTGAGCGCATCAGCCTCTCGCTCAAGGCCACCCAGCAGGATCCGTGGCAGGAGTTCGCCACGTCGCACCGCGTGGGCGAGCTCGTCTACGGCCGGGTCACCAAGCTGGTGCCGTTCGGCTCGTTCGTCCAGGTGGGCGAGGGCATCGAGGGCCTGGTCCACATCTCGGAGATGTCAGCCCACCACGTCGACCTTCCCGAGCAGGTGGTCACCCCCGGCGAGGAGCTGTGGGTGAAGATCATCGACCTCGACCTGCAGCGCCGGCGGATCTCGCTGTCGATCAAGCAGGCGGCCGAGGGCGGCGAGGTGGCCGAGGAGTACCGCGAGCACTTCGGCGAGCACGCCTACGACGACGACGGCAACTACATCGGCCCGTCGTACGACGCCTCGGCCATCGAGGAGGCC
>JAUXRW010000138.1 GCA_030681555.1 Acidimicrobiales bacterium | reverse complement strand
ACGAGCTCGCGAGGCAGGCGCACCTCGTACCGAGTTCCGATGCGGACGATGTCGACCAGTACCTGCCCGTAGGAGATCTCCGATAGCGGCTTGCCCAGGATCGGCTCGACGATCTCCGCGATGTCCCGGGACGACTGCTCGAGGTCTTGCGGGTTCAAGACAGCCCCCATCTCGTAGATCGCCTTGGCCACCTCGGTGAAGTCACCCTCGACGAGCAGCGCGGGGAGCCCGTGGCGGATGATCTCGCGTGTCTTGTCGTCGAGCCGGCCCACGATCCCGAAGTCGAGGAAGACCACATCGCCCTTCGTGTCGAGCATCAGGTTGCCCGCATGGACGTCCCCGTGGAAGACGCCGTGCTCGAGGGCGGCCTCCATCCAGGCCCGGACGGCCCGCTTGAGGGCGCCGGCGAGGTCCCAGCCCTGGGTGTCGAGCGACGCCAGGTCATCGATCTTGTAGCCGTGGATGCGCTCCATCGTGAGCACCCTCGGCGTGGTGAACGCCCACCGGACGGTGGGGACTCGAACGTGATCGTTCGTTCCGAAGGCAACGAGGTTCGCGGCGAAGAGCTCCATCGACCTCGCCTCACTCACGAAGTTGAGCTCCTCGCTCAGGGTCGCGGCGAAGTCCTCCACCACGGCGATGGGGTTTGCCATGCGCCCCTTTGCGGACATCCGCTCGAGGAGCCGGGCGATGCGCAGGAGGATCCTGAGATCCCCTTCCAGCCGGCTCCTGATGCCGGGCCGCTGGATCTTGACGACCACCTCCTCACCGTCATGAAGCTGCGCGACGTGGACCTGCGCGATCGAAGCGGATGCCAGCGGTTCGTAGTCGAACGCCGCGAACACCACCTCCGGTGCGGCGCCGAGGTCGGCCTCGATCACCGAGCGCACTGCAGCGGCGTCGATCGGGGGCACCTCGTCGAGCAGGCTGCGGAACTCATCGGAGAGCACCTCCGGGAACAGCCCGGGACTCGAGGCGATGAGCTGGGCCAGCTTGACGTACGTCGGCCCGAGCTCGGCGAAGGCCGCCTTCAGCTCCCGAGCAGTCCGCCGGGTGCGGTCCCCCTTCCCGCGTCTGACGACCAGGATTCCGTGACGAGCCAGGATGGCCGCCGTGCGGCTCGCCCTGCCGACCTCGGCGAGGCCGAAGCCGTTGATGGCGTCGACCGACAGGCCTCGCGCTCGTCCCATGGTCACGTCCCCTTCGTTGTTCCAGGTGGAGTGGCTCCACCTCTGTCCGTGTGCCACTCGGCGGTCACGATGAGACAGACTTGCACTTCTGTTGAGACGTGCGCAAGCCGCCGCAGGTCACCGCGAGAGCTGCGTACCCACCATCGTGTCGCGATAGGGGATGTCCTTGTCGACACGAGGCTCTGCGGGGAGCCCGAGAACACGCTCGCCGATGATGTTGCGCTGCACCTCGTCGCTTCCGCCCGCGATCGAGATGGCTGGGCTGAACAAGGCGAGCGACTGCATCATGCCGCCCATGGGCGCATCGGTCCCGACCAGCATCCCATGCGCCCCCTCGAGCCGCAGGCCTACGTCCCGTAGCGCCCGCACCAGATGGGAGGCCAGCAGCTTCCCGGTGGAGACCTCGGGACCCGGCCGGTCGCCACGGGCGGCCGCAGCTTGCGCCCGCAACCCGGTGAAGCGGGCGATCTCGAGCATCGTGTAGATCCGCGTCACGTCCTGTCGCACGACCGGATCTTCCGACAGGCCGAACATCTGTGGAAGCGCCTTGACCATCGATCCGCCGCCACCTCCGAACGCAGCGGCCATCCCAGCCATCTCCCCGCCCGCGCCCTGACCGACGAGATCGCCCACCCGGGTCGTGAGCTGCGGACGGCCGATCATCTCACCGCCGCCGGCGCCGCCCATCCCGCCGGCGCCGAGAGAGTTCCGTTCGTGGGCAAGCGTGGTCACGGCCACGCCCCAGCCATCGTTCACGTCGCCGATGACGTTCTCGTGGGCCACCCGAGCGTCCGTGAAGAACACCTCATTGAACGTGGCGCCGCCCGTCATCTCCCTGAGGGGTCGCACCTCGATGCCCGGCTGCTCCATGTCGATGACGAAGTAGGTGATCCCCCGGTGCTTGGGCTGGTCCGGGTCGGTGCGGGCGATGAGGATCCCCCACTTCGAGAACTGGGCGCCGGAGGTCCAGACCTTCTGGCCGTTGACGACCCATTCGTCGCCGTCGCGCACGGCCCGGGTTGCCAGGCTGGCGAGATCCGAGCCCGCCCCGGGTTCGCTGAACAGCTGGCACCACACTTCCTTCCCGCTCACCATGGTGGGGAGGAAGCGCTTGCGCTGCTCGTCGGTCCCGTGGCTGGCGATGGTCGGGCCGGCCATCATCACCCCGATGCCACTCGGGGGACCGTAGGCCCCGACCCGCTTCCGCTCCTCGTGCACCACGGCCGCAGCTCGCGAGCTGAGCCCCCGCCCGTACCACTCGGGTGGCCAGGTGGGCATCGCAAAGCCGGAGTCGGCCAGGCGCTCCCACCAGGAGGCCAGGTCGAGGTCCGGGTCCCAGTTCTCCTCGAACCAACGCCGCGCCTCGCTCCGGAGGTCAGCGTCGTCAACCCCGCTGTCGCTCATGGTCCTCGTTCCCTCTATCTCGATGCCAGACGGTCAGCGCTCCTCAGTTCGTGAGGGCCTTGATCTTCTCCTGGAAGGCGGCCTGCTCTGGCGAGGGCGCGCCAGCCGCCTGCATCGCCATGACCTTGCTCATGTCGCCTTCCACCTTGATCTGGCCGGACATGAAGGCCTGCATCGCCGCCTGGGGGTTGCCTTCGATGAAGAGCGCCTTGGCCACATCGAACGGGACGGTCAGCTTGGTGGGCGCCCCGTCGGCGTGCCCGCGCTCGAACTGCCCACTGCTGAGGTGCACGTCGCGGTCCCCGTCCGACCCACCGACGACCGTGATGTTGAGCACCAGATCCTTCATCACAGCGGGAGGCTCCGGAGCCTCGTCGCGGAGCGCCTCCACAGCGTCCAGCCAGGAGTCAGAGAGGAAGTCGTGTGCCATGGTGGCCCTTTCGAAAGGCCCGGTGCCGTCGACCGGACTCGCTGCGGCAGTCTGCGGAGCGTGAGGCGCCTTGTCAAGACAGACGGTGCACATCGTCTTGTACGAACCCCCGGGGGTGGTTAGGGGTCTGGCCGACACCTGTGTATCTTGAGCGTCATGACATGCTCGTCACACCGTCTCATGGGGTGCTTCGGTTGGTGGTGACCCGCGTTGGCGCAGCACCGAGCCCCCTGCCCGTGTCGCTCCTGTTGTCATCGCTGCCACCGCCCCCTCCCGCCCTGCTCGATGCGT
This sequence comes from Acidimicrobiales bacterium, assembly GCA_030681555.1. Lineage (GTDB taxonomy): Bacteria > Actinomycetota > Acidimicrobiia > Acidimicrobiales > VFJN01 > VFJN01. The sequence goes on along the minus strand of JAUXRW010000138.1, from coordinate 15,772 downwards.
ACCTCGACACGGCCGAGCGGTGCTTCGTCCGGTACGGGGTCGGCAGGACCTCGCTGCCGGACATCGCCCGAGATCTCGGCGTCAGCCGCACCACCGTCTACCGGCGGGCCGGGAGCATCGAACGACTCGCCAGCCTTCTCATCTCCCGGGAGCTGCATACCCTCCTGGCCAGCCTGCCGGAGGTCCTCGAGGGTGCCGAAGGACCCCGTACCCTCACCCGACTGCTGGCCCGGGTGGTGCGGTTCTGTCGTGATCACCCGGTGATCGTCAAGGTTCTCGAGGATGAGCCAGAGCTGATCGGCACCTTCCTCAGGCGCCAGCTGCCGTCGATCATCGAGCAGGTGCGCCTGGCGGCCGAGCCGCTCCTCACCGCGGCGATGGAACGGCAGCTCATCCACCACTGCGAGCCCGGTCCGCTCGCCGAGCTCCTCGTGCGCCAGGTGGTCAGCTGCATCATCGTGCCGCCGTCGTCGGAGATCGAGCTCTTTCTCGATCAGATCCTCGTCCCGCTGCTGGAGCCCTGAGGCGTGAGGCAGGCGGCCGACGCTGTTCCCCCGGCGACCGGGGCTGCCCCGCGGCCATCCACATCCATCGACCTTCGCCGGCTGACTCCGCTCGACGCCGCCCGCCTGGTCGACGTTGCCGTGACCCTCGCTCGTCACGGGGTGCTCGCCACGGCGCGACGCGGGCCGCTGCTCGTGATCCGCCCCCGCCAGCTGGCGCCGCGAACGATGGCAGTCGCACTGCGCCGGGCGTTCGTGGACCTGGGTCCCACCTACGTGAAGCTAGGGCAGCTCATCGCGTCCAGTCCCGGACTGTTCCCCGTGGTCCTCGCCGACGAACTGCGCAAGCTGCTCGACAACGTCCCGCCGGAGCCCGCGAGCCGGGTTCGCGACGTTATCGAACACGATTTCGGCACCCCGATGGAGGTGCTCTTCGCACGGTTCGACGACGAGCCAGTGGCCGCTGCGTCGATCGCGCAGGTCCACCATGCCGTGCTCGCCGACGGCACGGAGGTTGCGGTGAAGGTCAGGCGGCCCCGCCTGCGGCGCACCGTCGAGCGTGACTTGCGGCTCCTCAAACTCCTGGCTGGCGTCCTCGGTCGCCTCGGTCCGATCTCCCTGGCCAATCCGGGTGCCGTGGTGGACGACCTGGCGACAACCCTGCGCGCCGAGCTGGACTTCCGCGTCGAGGCCGCGGCGCTGGTGCGTTTCGAACGCAACCTCCGTCTCGACCCGACCAACGACCAAGTGGTGGTACCACGGCCCATCGAGGGCCTCATCTCCAGGCGGGTGCTGGTGATGACCTACGTGCACGGCACGCCGATCGACGACATCAGCACGCTGCGGGCGGCAGGACATGATCTGCAGGACGTCCTGCGCTGCGGTGTGCGGGCGTGGGTCGAGTCCGCCCTTGTCCATGGCGAATTCCACGGAGACGTCCACGCCGGGAACCTCTTCGTGACCCCGGGAGGGAAGTTGGCGATGCTGGACTTCGGCATCGTCGGCCAGCTCGACGAGCGCACCCGCCGCGTTCTGCGCACCATCCTGCCCGCCCTGGTCGTGACCGGTGACTTTGAGCTCGCAGTGGGCGCGATCTTCGAGCTCGGCATCAGCAAGCGTGCCCCTGATCTAGGAGCTGCTGCACTCGACCTCGAGGCGCTCGTCGCGCCCCTGCTCGAGCGAAGCCTCGCTGACATCAGCTATGGCGACCTGTTCGCGCAGGTGGTCCGGGTTGCGACCCGATACGAGGTTCGGCTGCCCCGGGAGCTCGTGCTCGTGATCAAGCAGCTCGTGTACTTCGAGCGGTACAGCAAGCTCCTCGCCCCGGACTACGTGCTCCTGGCCGACCCGAGCATCCTCGTGCACCTGCTCGAGGCGGGGGACATGGCGAGCGCGCCCGGCTGATCGTTGCGTCCTGCCCAGCGACGTGCGACACCTTGCGTACATCGTCTCGAACGGGCCGCGCCGCAGTAGGCTCCAGCGACATGGCACGACTTCGCTGGGGCGCCGCCGCACCACCGGACAGTGAGGCCGCGCGCGAGCGGCTGATCGACGCCGCAGGGGAGTGCTTCCTCCGGTACGGGGTCATGAAGACAACCATCGAAGACGTCGCCACCGTCGCCAACGTGTCGCGCGCGACCGTCTACCGCTACTTCGGCGGACGCGAGGAGCTGATCATGGGGGTGCTCCTCAGAGAAGGCAAGCGGTTCCTCGGAGGACTCGGACGCCGCCTGGAGGCCAGCCGCACCGTCCAGGACGCCATCGTCGATGGGGTGGTCCTCACCCTGGCCGCCATTCGGCATGACGATAACCTGGCCTTGCTCTTCGCCCCGGAGGCGGCAGGGGTCACCACCTCGGCCGCGGGGGCATCCGACGCCCTGTTCGATCTGACAGCCCAGTTCCTACACCCCCACTTGGAGCGCGGGCTGGCCGACGGCACGCTCCGACCCGGCCTGGACTTCGACGAGGCGGCGGAGTGGACGCTTCGAACCATCCTGACCCTCGTCACGGTCAAGGGTCCCCGCACGCGCACGGACGCCCAGCTCCGCAGCTTTCTGCACACCTACCTCGCGCCCGCCCTCATCACGATGTCCCCCTGACCGCCGAGGCCTCTCCGTGGGGCCGCCGACAGCTTGGTTAGGCATCAGGCGGATCCTGTCGCATGTATGATCCCATGACTGCTCTCTGGGAGGACTGCTCATGTACCCGGGTGCCCACGCCGCCGCCACGCCAGACAAGCCCGCTCTCATCATGGAGCCGTCCGGTGAGGTCCTCACATACCGGCAGCTCGACGAGCGATCGAACCAGCTGGCGCACCTGTGGCGCTCCCACGGCCTCCGGACTGGCGACCACGTAGCGGTCTTCATGGAGAACCACCCGCGCTACTTGGAGGTCGTCTGGGCCGCGTTGCGGTCGGGCCTGTACCTCACCACCGTCAACTCGTACCTCACTGGGGAAGAGGTTGGCTACATCCTGGACGACTCCGGGGCCCGGTCGATGGTGAGCTCGCCGGCCAAGGCGAGCGTCGCCCACGCGGCCATGAAGCACGCCCCGGGCGTGGAGCTGGCACTGATCGTGGACGGAGATGCGCCCGGCTTCGAGAGCTACGAGGCAGCTATCGCCAAGCACCCGACAGGCCCCCTGGACGAGGAGCCCGCGGGCGAGCTGATGCTCTATAGCTCAGGAACGACCGGGCGCCCCAAGGGCATCAAGCGACCTCTACGGGGCAGCTCGATCGCCGATGGCCAGCTCATTGGGGCCCTTCTGGGGGGTGTCTTCTCGGTGACCGCTGACACCGTCTACCTCTCCCCCGCACCCATCTACCACTCCGCGCCGCTGGGCTTCTCACTCGGCGTGCAATCGATCGGCGGAACCGTGGTGATGCTGGACAAGTTCGATCCGGTGCTCGCCCTGTCGTGCATCGAGCGCCACGGCGTCACCTCCTCGCAGTGGGTGCCGACGATGTTCACCCGAATGTTAAAGCTCCCTGAAGAGGAGCGTTCGCGCTTCGACGTGTCCTCGCTCGAGGTGGCCATCCATGCCGCCGCCCCGTGCCCGGTTCCCGTGAAGCAGGCGATGATGGACTGGTGGGGCCCCATTCTCTGGGAGTACTACGCGGGCACCGAGCTCAACGGCTTCTGCCTGGTCAAGCCCGACGAGTGGCTGGCCCACCCCGGGACCGTCGGTCGGCCGTTGATCGGCGAGCTGCACATCCTCGGTGAAGATGGCCAGGAGCTCCCCGCGGGTGAGGCAGGGACGGTGTACTTCGGTGGCGGGCCTGCGTACGAGTACCACAACGACCCGGCCAAGACGAAGGAGGTGCAGGACCCCGCCGGACGCGGATGGACCACCCTCGGTGACGTCGGCTATGTCGATGAGGAAGGCTGGCTGTTCCTCACTGACCGCAAGGCTTTCATGATCATCTCCGGCGGCGTGAACATCTACCCGCAGGAGACCGAAAATGTGCTCACCATGCACCCGAAGGTCGCCGACGTCGCCGTGCTCGGGGCGCCCAACGCCGAGATGGGCGAAGAGGTCAAAGCCGTAGTGCAAACCGTCGACGGGATCGAGACTGGCCCGGATCTCGAGCAGGAACTCCTCGCCTACTGTCGGGAGCACCTCGCCCACTACAAGTGTCCGAGGACGATCGACTTCGAGCAGGAGCTTCCACGGCTGCCCACGGGCAAGCTCTACAAGGGCAAGCTCCGCGATCGGTACTGGGCGGGCCACGAGAGCCACATCCTTTGAGCCCACCCACGCTCCGCGACGGGGCTCCCCCGACCACACGGCCCGGGCGCACCTACGGCGTCTACAGGGGCAGGCGCTTGCCGAGGCCCACCCCGAGCCCGATCAACCGCTGGTAGACGCCAGGGGGCAGGTGCGCCAGCGCGTTGAGCAAATGCCCGTCCGGTCCGATCATGACTCGGCGCTTATCCGCCTCCACGGCCCGCAGGATGACCTTGGCCGCCCGTTGCGGGCTGGTGATGAAGGCACGCTCGGACGCCTCCACCAGCTTTGACGGATCCTGTCCGAACATCTGCACGCTGCCGTCGAACCGCCCGTTGCGAGCGATGTTCGTCTTGATCCCACCTGGATGGACGGTGGTGCAGGAGACACCAGATCGCTCTAGGTCGAGCTCGATGCGCAGGGCTTCGGTGAAGCCTCGAACAGCGAACTTCGCGGCGTTGTAGGCGGACTGCGACGGGATCCCGACCAGACCGAACACGCTGGAGATGTTGACGATGTGCCCTTCACCCGCAGCCTTCAGGTGGGGCAGGAAGGCCTTCGTGCCGTGCACCACGCCCCAAAAGTTGACCCCCATCAGCCAATCGAAGTCCTCATAGGACATGGCGTCGACGGTCGAACCGAGCGCGACGCCTGCGTTGTTCACGATGAGGTGCACGGAGCCGTGGTCGTCGACCACCTGTTGGGACCACTGCTCCATCCCAAGCCGATCGGCGACGTCGAGCGCCTGGGCCGTGACGAGGACGCCGGGCCGTTCGGCGAGCTCCACTGTTTCCTCCAGGCCCGCCTTGTCGATGTCTGAGAGCGCGAGGTGGCAGCCCCTCCCGGCGAGTTCCGCGGCGAGCGCCCGCCCGATGCCGGACCCAGCGCCGGTCACGGCGGCGATACGACCCTGAAGGTCCTTCACGTTGCTCCGTCTCCTCGTCGTCGTCGTTGATGTGTCTCGTCATCGTGGGTGACGGGGGCGTCAGACCCCCACCACCGCCGGGGGCGGCCGGCTGCCGCGCGCTGGGCTCGCCAGCCCGTGCTCCTTTGGTCATGGACCGCTCCAAGCCGGGGTGGGCAGACTCCGGTGGAGGGCATTGAGGCACCGTTGCACGGTTGTCTTGCCATCGTCAACCGGTCGGCCGCGAGCCCGCTTTGCCCCGGTGCGACGCAGCGGCGGATGGGAGGCCCGCCGGTGCCGACGGCACGTCGGCCTCGGGGATGACGATGTGGGCCATGACCTTGAGCCATGCCAAAAGCTCGGCATGGTGACCCCGGCGATCGTTGTCGACCATCGCCTCCACGCCGAGGCCGATCATCATGGCGAAGGCGGCTCGCAGTCCCTGGCGCGCGAATTCGTTGGCGGCCACTGCGGGGAAGAACTCGACGAAGACTTCGTACGCGGCGTCGACGATCTGCTCCGGTCCGTCGGCGAGCACCTCCTGCAGGTCCGGGTTGGTCCGGGAGGCGACCATCAGCTCCATCAGCGCGGTGAACGTCGGCCCCTGGAAGAACGACCACAGGAGGTCGAGGGCCTGTTCTACGGTGCGTTCGGCAGGGTCAAGCGACCCGAACGTGGCCTCGAACTCGGCCGTCCGCCGCTCTACCAGCCGCGAAGCGGCGGCCTCCATGAGCTCGGCCTTCGTCGCGAAGTGGTGGGCGAGGGCTCCACGCGACACGCGGGCGCGACGCACAACGTCGTTGGTCGAGAGGTCGGCCCACCCCTCGGTGGCGAGGAGCTCCAGGGTGGCGTCGAGGAGGCGGGTACGCATGGCCTCGACGCGCTCCGCCTGCGACTGCCGCGCCCCATCGGGCCGACGGGCTCGAACGGGACGGCGACTGCGGGCGGTCATCGCCCGAGCGTACCGGATGCATACCGGCAGGCTTGCCTGCCGGTGATGCTGCGCCGTAGCATGGCACGCCATGCGCCATCGGGTTGCGGTCATCGGGGCAGGTCTCGGAGGGATCGGCGTCGGGATCGGGCTGAGGCAGGCGGGGATCACCGACTTCGTCATCCTCGAGCGGGCCGACGACATCGGTGGCACATGGCGCGACAACACCTATCCCGGCATCGCTGTCGACGTCCCCGCCCAGGCTTACCAGTTCAGCTTCGAGCTCAACCCGGACTGGTCCCGTGCCTTCGCCCCCGGCAACGAGGTCAAGGCGTACATCGACCACTGCGCCGACAAGTACGGCATCCGCGAGCACATCCGCCTCGGTTGCGATGTCACCGAGCGCCGGTGGGACGAGGAGGCCCAGTGCTGGCGCCTCCGGGTCGGCGGGGAGGAGGTCACGGCCACGTACGTCGTGAGCGCCATCGGCGCATTCGTCGACCCGAAGCCCGTGGACATCCCCGGCGTGCCCGACTTCACCGGTGAGATCTTGCGGTCCTCCCGATGGGACCACGGTGTCGACCTCGCTGGTAAGCGGGTGGCGGTCATCGGCACCGGCGCCAGCGCCGTCCAGATCGTCCCGGAGCTGGCGCGCCAGGTGTCGCAGCTCCATGTGTACCAGCGCACCCCGATCTGGGTCGGCCCGAAGATGGACCCACCCACACCACGGTGGCTCCGCCGGCTGTACTCGCGCCACCCGGCGATCCAGGACCGGGTCCGTCGCGTCGCGACCCGCGGGATCGAGCTGGTGCTCATCGACGTCGTCGTCAACCACAGCAGGGTGCCGTTCATCGCCAAGGGCATGGCCGCACTGGCCCGCCACGTCTGGTACCGCAGCCAGGTTCGCGATCCCGTGACCCGACGCAAGCTCACGCCCGACTACGGCGTCGGCTGCAAGCGACCGTCGGTGTCGAACGACTACCTCAGCACCTTCAACCGGCTGAACGTCGAGCTGGTCACGGACACGATCGATCACATCACCGCCGCGGGCATCCGGACCGTCGACGGCGTGGAGCGGCCGGTGGACGCCATCGTCCTCGCCACGGGGTTCCGGTTGGCGAGCGACCCGGAGTGCTACCGGCGCAGGCCCGTTCGCGGTCGCGACGGCTTCGACCTCGCCGACCAGTACACCGAGCACCGCCTCGCGTCGTACGAGAGCGTGACCATGCCAGGGCTGCCCAACCACTTCATGATCTTCGGGCCGTACGGCTGGACCGGCGGCACGTGGCACCAGCTCGTCGAATCGGCGACGGCGCACATCGTACGGGTGATCGCCGAGGCCGAGCGCCGGGGGGCCACGTCGGTGGAGGTCACGCCTGAGGCCACCGAGGAGTGGACCGAGCACATGCGGGGCCGGATGACGAAGTCGCTGTTCCGGACCAATGGATGCGAGACCGCCCACAGCTACTACTTCGACCACCACGGCGACACGCCGTACCTGCGCCCGACGAGCGCCGCGCAGGCGTTCCGAGCCGCTCGCACGTTCCCCCTCGAGCACTACCGGTTCCAGGTCCCCGCCGGGGCGACGACCGTCGCCGTCACCGCAACCGCAAGGAGCACCGCATGAGCCCTGCCCCCGCCGCCGCTCCGGCCGTCCCGGCCCGGAAGATCACGACCCGCCGGATCGAGTTCGAGTACCCCACCAGTCAGACGCCGCGCCACTTCATGAACGGCGATCCCGCCATGAGCCACGTCGTCGCCATGCTGTCGTCGGTCTTCCCAGAGGGCGAGGACATGTTCGTCCGCAGCGTGCGAAACTACCGCGACCGCATCACCGAACCCGAGCTCAAGAAGCAGGTCGGTGGGTTCATCGGCCAGGAGGCCATCCACGGCCGCGAGCATCGCAGCTTCAACGAGCACCTGCAGGCGATGGGGTACCCGACGCTGTTCATCGACCGCTGCGTGCACTACGGGTTCTTCCACGGCTCCCGCCTCTTGCCGAAGAGCTGGCAGCTGGCGATCACGGCCGCCCTCGAGCACTACACCGCGACGCTGGCCGAGACGCTCCTGGGGAACGCTGAGGCTCGGGCAGAGTTCGGGCCCGAGGATCTGAGCGCCGCCAGCGCGCAGACGCTGCTGCTGTGGCACGCCGTCGAGGAGTCCGAGCACAAAGCCGTTGCCTTCGACGTGTACCAGACGGTCTGCGGGAGCCACCGGATCCGCGTCATCACCATGAACCTCGTCACGCTCGGCTTCCTTCTGGGCACCGTCGCCGGGTCGGCCGTGGCGCTCCTGCTCGACGGTCACACCTACCGGCACCCGATCCACACCGCGCGCAGCGTGGCACGACTCCGCCGCTCCCCGTGGCTCCGCCGTGACGTCGCGCGCCGCATCCGCGACTACAACCGTCGCGACTTCCACCCCGAGGACCACGATGCCGCCGCCCTGCTCGACGAGTGGCGCGGGCGGTTGTTCGGGGCGTCGGGGACACTCAACGACAGGATCAGGACCACCGCCGGCGCGGCGTGAACCGCACTCAGCCGTCCCGAGCGAACCCGCCGGCGTCTTCGAGCGGCTCGCCGACATCGAACCTAGCCGTGACCCGGCCACGCCGGGCCCGCCACCCACCTCGGCATGACGGCAACAACACCGCCGAACGCGACATCCGCATGATCAAAGTCCACCAGAAGGTCTCCGGCGGGTTCCGCGGCACCGACGGCGCCGACGCGTTCCTCGCGATGCGCAGCTACCAGTCCACCGCCGCCGAGCAAGGCGTCAACCTGCTCGACGCGCTCCGAAGACTTCTCGACGGGAACCCCTGGACGCCAGCCACACACGGCCCCTGACCACCCGCCGCTGCCGACGCGACTCGGCCCGAAGACTGAACAGCTACCACGTGCGGTTGTTTCACGCCCCGTCGGCGCCGCGCACGATCCGGCCGCCCCGGGGGCCGCCATAATGCCGACCGGGAGCACGCCGGTGCTCGAGCCATCCGTGGTGGGCAACGACTGCCTGGAGTTCGGCGTGCCGGGCTCGGCTGGCGCCGCGGGGGTAGCGGCAGCGGCGGCACCGGCCATGCTGGTGCAGGCGGAGAGGTCGAGGACGGTGATCGTGACGCCCTCGGTGCGACATGACGTGACGAGCTTGCTCGGGTGTCTACGGGTTCGTCGGTGCCGGGGGCGTCGCGGTGGTGGGCGCGGGATCGGTCGGCGTCGTGCTGGTGGTGGTGGTAGAGCCTGGCTGCGGGTCGGTGGGCTCCGGGCCGCCGACGACCTCGGGGAAGGGTGCGGGAGTCACGGCGTCGACCCGCCAGCCGTCCTCCCCGTCGATCATCTCCAGGACGAACGACAGGTTCTCCAGCCGCTGGTCGCCTTCGGCGGTGCTGGCCGCGATGTCGACGACGACGAGCGCACGGACTCGATCACCGTCGACGGACGAGAGGAACGTATCGGTCACCTCGGCCCGGGTCCGGGTGTCGGTGCCGCTGAACAAGGACTCCACGCCCGGGAGCCGGGAGTCGGCGAACTCGGCGGCGAAGCGCTCGGTGGACACCGCCAGCAGCTTGTCGCCGGCGGCGTTCACGGAGTCAGAGTCGAAGCTCAGGTAGGCGACACCGAAGCGCTCGGCCACGTCACGGGCCGCCTCGGCATCGTTGCCAGCGTCGGCGGAGCGGGACAGGCCCCACACCACCGCGGCCACGGTCATGGCGACGGCGACCACGACGAGCACCCATGGCAGCCAGCGCCGCCCGCCCCGGGTCCGATCAGCATCGGCCTCGGCGGGCGCGTCGGAGCCGGTACCGTCCATCTCGTCCTCGGTGACGGTCATCGGGTGGCCCTCCACCTGCCGATCAGCCGGGTGGCGACGGTTACGGCGGCGGCCAACAGTACGAGACCGGCTGCCAGGACCAGGAGCGGGAACCCGCCACCGTCCTCGGCGTCACCGACGTTGGAAGCCAACTCGTCGTCGCCCGCCTGCCGCCCGTCGCCCGGGTCCTCGGCTTTGCCGTCGGCCCCGGGCGAGGTGGAGGCGTCGCCCTCGGACACAGCGCTGTCGTCGAGGCCGCCGGGCACCGGCGCCGTCCCGTCCACGCACGGCGCCACTTCGCGGGTCGCCTCGAACCCGGGGAACTCGTCGTACACAACGAGCTCATCGACCGAGAAGCCGAACGTCCCCCCCAGGTAGCGCCCGTCGGGCCCCTCGTAGATGGCCTTGGGGATGACGACGCTCGCGGTCTCGGCGGCGCGCAGCAACCGGATGATCTGGCGCACCGTCTCATCGTCGCCGACCACCGATGCGATGGCGCCCGACGACTGCAACCCGCACTGGAGCTGGAAGTAGCTGGCGTCGAGCAGGGCGTCGACCTGCTCGGCCAGCCGCGGCGTGCCGTCGAGGAGCGCTTCGATGTCGGAGGCGCTGGAGGAGAGGGATCCGACCAGAGAGGTGACGTCGTCGGTGCTGTCGGCGATGGTGGCGCTCTTGTCGGCGAGGGTGCCGGTGAGCTGCGTGAGCTCCACGGCCAGCCGGTCGAGAGTTTCTGAGCGGCTGGCGAAGGTGGTGGTGAAGTCAGCGGTCGAGGTGATGAGCCGGCGCAGCTCGTCACCTCGGCCGCCGACGGCCACGGCCAGCTCCGAGAAGACGGTTCGGAGGTCTTCGCCGTCGATAGCGGTCAGCAGCCCGTCGGCGGCGTCGAACAGCTCGCCGTAGGCCAGCGGAGCCTTCGTCGCGGTCATCGGTACGACGTGGCCCTCCGGCATGATCGGCATGTCCGCCGACGGGCCGGCGGGCGGGACGATGGCGACATAGGGCTCCCCCACCGCCGAGCGGCGTCTGACCTCTACCGTAGACTCGATGGGCAGCTCGCGGTCGGCCTCGATGTCGAGCCGGACGTCGGCTCCGCCGTCGTCCAGGTCGATGCTCCCGACCTCGCCGACCCGGACCCCCCGGTAGGTCACCTCGACACCGGAACGCAGCCCGGTGGCATCGGCGAACTCGGCGCGCACCGGGTAGCTGTCTCGGACCAGTCCCGGGCGGACGATGTTGGTCGCGGCCCAGAACGCGAGGATGGCGAACAGGGTGAAGAAGGCGACGAGGTTGATGTAAATCCGGCGGGGCAGCACTACAGAACCCCGTTGAGGAGCGAGGTGATCACGTCGGCGGGGTCGGTGACGTCGATGTTCTCCCGGCCTCCGAGCAGGAGGAAGGGGTCGAGCCACGCCTGTATGAGGACCTGGCCGTTGGCCACCACCTTGGGGAGCACCCGATTGAAGAAGGTGATGTCGTCGAAGAGCCCGCTGATCGAGTCGGCCTGGGCAGCCAGGACGCCGATGACCGGGTCGGCCTGGTCGATCAGGCCCACGAGGCGCTCGGTGTGGGGGGCGATGACGACATCTGTGGTGGTGCGGGCCAGCCTGATGAGGGCCTCGGCCGCGGTGACGGCGCGGTCGCGGCTGCCGGCCACGGTGGCGGTGGCGTCGTCGAGGGAGTCGAGCAGGGCGGCGAGATCGTCGGCGCGAGGTGCGTACTGCGTTCCGATGGCCGCCACCGAGTCGATGACGCCGACCAGCTGATCCTGTTGGTCTCCGAGGGTGGCGACCACGTCGCCGGTCTTGGCCAGGAGCTCGTTGACCTGTGGGCCGCGACCAGCAAAGGCTCGGTCGGCGGCGTCGAAGGTGGACGACAGCGCGGCGGGGCCGACGGCACCGATCACCGCTCCGGCACGTGAGGCGAGCTCCTCGAGCTCGAGCTGGCTCGCCGTGTCGGGAATGTCGGCTCCGTCCTCCAGCAGCGCGGTCTGGCCGGGCTCGTAGTCGGCGGGGAGCACGAGGTCGACGAAGTGCTCGCCGAGCAGGGAGGTGCGGCGCACGAGGGCGACGGTCCCAACCGGCACGGCGCGGTCCGACGAGATGTCGAGGCGAGCCCGGGCCCGGTGGCCGTCGAGGCTCAGCTCCGACACGCTGCCCACGACGACGTCGGACATCTGCACGTAGTGACCCCGCGTGAGGTCCTGGACGTCGTCGAAGTTCGCGTAGAGCGTCAGCTCACCCCCGGGCGCGGTGGCGGTCTGCACGTCGCAGGCGCCGAGGCCCACGGCCGCGAGCAGCAGCGCCAGGACGATCGTGGTGGTACGACGCATCAGATCTCCCCTGGGTACAGGCCAACGGCGTCGAGCATCTGCTTCACGACGACATCGAGAATGGGAAGGGTGTTGGCCTTCAGGAAGAAGCCACCGAGCTCGGGCTTGTAGGCTTTCTCGAACGACTCGGCCACCTGGGGAAGGGTGCTGGTGAGCACCGGGATGGTGTCGGCGTTGGTCTCGACCACCTCCAGCGTCGCCACGAGCGTGGCGATCATCTCCGGGAGGCGTTCGCCGTGGGTGTCGAGGATGCCGCGCATCTCCCCGGTGAGCCCCACCAGCGAGGAGAGCAGCGTCTCGATCTGGGCCCGCTCGTCGGCGAGCACACCGGTGGCCACGCCGAAGTCGTCGATCAGGGAGCGCAGCTGGGCGTCGCGCTGGTTGAGCGTGCCGGCCACCTGGTTGAACGACTCCGCAGCGCGCAGCATCGGCTCGTCGACGGCGGCGAGCGTCTCGGTCAGGTCGGCCACGGCGTCGATCGAGGCGCCGATGCGCTGGCCGCGACCGTCGAGGATTTGCGCACCGTCGCTGACCAGCCCGCCCACCGCGTCGGGGTTCAGGCTGGACAGCAGCTCGTTGAACGACTGGAGCGCCTCGTCCGGCTCGACCGGGAGCTCGGTCCGCTCCGGGGGGATGACGTCGCCGTCGACGAGGCGGGCGGCGTCCGAGCGCTCGAGCTGCTGGTTCCAGGCCGGGAACAGCACGATGCTGCGCTCTCCGAGCACCGTCTGGGACTCGATGGCCGCGTTGACGTCGGCCGGCAGGGGAACGTCACGGCGCACGCGCATCTCGACCCGCACGCCGTCCCCGTCGAGCTCGACCTCCTCCACGGTGCCGACCGCCTGGTCGAGGACCACCACGTCCCCGCTCTCGTACACGCCGACGGCGGAGTCGAACATGGCGGTCACCGCCATCATGTCGTCGCCGGAGCCGGCGCAGGCCGAGGTTGCGAGCACCACACCCGCCATCGCGCTCACGACCAGCGCGACCCCGCCGCGGCGCCGGCTCACTGCTGGATCCCCAGGTTGGTGAGCAGCTCATCGACGACGTCGAGGACGTTGTCGAGCTGGCTGGGGTGGACGACGAGGCCCTCGCCGCGCACGGCGAACCCACCGGCCGGGTCGAGCGTGTCCACCAGGAGCGGGAAGAGCGTGCGGGCCTTGGTGAGCGTGCTGTTGACAGCGGGGAGCGTGTCGGCCAGCTCGGCGGTCACCGTGCCGATGTCGGAGATGAGGGTGTCGATGGCGGTGCGGTTCCGCACGAGGAGGTCGGACATCTCCTGGACCGCCACCGATCCGCTGGTCAGCACCCGGGACAGGTCGTCGCGGCGGTTCACCAGCTGATCGAGCAGCCGATCAGAGGTCTCCACGAGCAGGGCGAGCTGCTGGTCACGGGCGGCCAGCGTGGCCGTCAGCTCCTCCGAGCTCGTGACCAGGCGGCGCAGCTCGGCATCCCGGGCCGAGATGGCGGTGGCGACGGTGGTGAAGTCGTCGATGAGCTCGGGGATCACGTCGACGTTGCGGTCGGCGGCACCGGCGACCTGCTCCACCACCCGGTTGGCCGCGCCGAAGTCGATGCCGGACACGGCTTCGGTGGTGTCGGCCAGGACACGGTTCAACGACGTCGGCTCCACGGTGCGATCGTTCGGGATGACCCGCCCCGGGTCCTGGGCAGCAAGGTCGGCCAGATGCGGTTCGGTCACCGGGCCGTCGAGGCTGATGTAGTAGCCGCCCAGCAGGGTGGCGGCGGCGATCTCGGCCGTGGTCTCGGGACCGAGGGCCACGTCGCGGTCCACCTCGAATGTCACGACCACGTGGCCCTCGTCGAAGTCGGTGTCGACGGCGGTGACCTTGCCGACCGACACGCCGGCCACGCGCACGTCGCCGGCGGTGTCCAGGCCGCCGGGACGGTCGAAGACGGCCCGCAGCTCGTAGCGGTCCTCGAAGAGGCCCAGGGTGCCGACGGCGAAGGCCCCGGCCACGAGGGCGCCGACCACGAGGATGCTGACCAAACCGACGACCACCTGGTTGCGGTCGCGGAAGCTCTTGAGCTCGGGCCGTCTCATGCGCCTTCGTCCTCGAAGAACAACAGCGGGTGCGGGCACGGCCCGGGGCCGACGGCCACGCACAGCACGTTCACCCGCAGGTACGGGCCCCGGTTGATGGTGGGCAGGACGGCGTCCAACATCGGGGGCATGCCGCGGAGGGCCTCTTCGATCGTGGCGAGGTTCTCCACCGCGGTGCCGGTGATCACCGGGAGTTGCTGGAGGATGGCGGTGAGGTCGTCGGTGGTCCGGACGAGCAGCGACTCGGTGCCCTGGGCGAGTCGGGAGAACTCGGCCAGCGCCGTCTCGAGTAGCTGGTCGGTGGCGTCGAGGGTGCCGCTGAGCGTCGACATGTTCCCCACCATGGCGGCGATCTGCTCGTCGCGTGACGCGATGGCTCCGGAGACGGTGGCCAGGTCGGCCTGCATCTGGCCCAGCATCTCTCCTCGTTCGGCGAGCACGCCGGCCAGTGAACCCATATCGGCGGTGAGCGCGTCGAAGGTGCCCTCGTTGCCCTCGAAGGCGACCACGAGTGAGGTGAGGATGCGGTTGACCTGGTCCGGACCCACCGCCTGGGCCAGCGGGGACAGCTGGTTGACGAGCCGTCCCAGGTCGACCACGTCGTCGGTCGCGGTGAACTCGTCGCCCTCGGCGAGCAGGGACGTGTCGGTGCCGGGCCGGATCGACACGTAGCGCTGGCCGATGAGGTTCCGCCAGCGCACCGCGACCGCCGAGTCCCGCGGTACGTCGACATCGCTTTCGACCAACACCGTGACGACCGCGTCGCCGTTGTCGATCTCGATGGACGAGACCCGGCCGACCGGGATGCCGGCCAGGCGGACGTCGTCACCGGCGCGGAGCCCGGCGACGTCGTCGAAGCGGGACGACAGCGAGTACGACTCGCCGACGTCACCTCCCCGGATCTCACCTGCGATCCACCAGGTCAGCGTCACCGACACCGCGGCGAAGACCAGGAAGCGCATCAGCGCGCGACGGATCATGACGGGCTCAACCCGAGGTCGCTGAGCAGGTCGTCGAGGAGCGGGACGGTGATCGGGCCGGGCGTCGGAGCGGGCGCCGGCGCCGGCGTCGGCACGGGCGGTGCCGGGCCGGAGGGAGGGGCGATCCCGCCCTCGGGCAGCAGGCACACCCCGTACACGAGGCAGAGGTCGACCGTGACGAAGCCCTTCAGGGCCGTCAAGTTCTTGCCCGACCCGGGCGGGCCGGGCATGCGCATGCCGGCGCCGAGCATGTCGAAGAAAGCTCCGATCGTGTCGAACGCGGCCGGGATGAGCTCGCGCTCGTCGTACACGCCACGCAGTACCGCTGCCATCGACCGCACGGTGACGTCGAAGTCGCTGGCGGCGTCCTCGAGGAGCGTGGTGCTGCGGGTGGCGATGCGGGCGGTGGCGTCGAGCAGGCGCTCGATGTCACCCTGCCCGCCCACGACCACCTCTGCCACCGTGCGGTAGTCCTCGATGCGTTCGAGGAACACGTTGCTCCTGGTGGCGAAGGTGCCGGCGACGGC